>JANOBP010000708.1:0-1641 GCA_031411715.1 Verrucomicrobiaceae bacterium
CGCCGTGGTGGATGGGCTCAAAGGCTTCCCCGAAGCCATCACCGCCGTGTTCCCCGAAGCGCAGGTGCAGACCTGCATTGTGCACCTCATTCGCCATAGCCTTACCTACTGCAGCTACAAGGAGCGCGAAGCCGTTGCCGCCGCCTTGAAGCTCGTTTACCGCGCCGAGAGCGAGGTGATGGCCCTGCATCGGTTGGAAGAATTTGAGGCCGGAGAATGGGGTAAAAAATATCCCACCATCGCGGCGAGTTGGCGGCGAGCGTGGGAGCAAGTCATCCCGTTTTTCGTCTATCCCGCAGAGGTGAGGAAGATCATCTACACGACCAACGCGATCGAGAGCTTGAACATGCAGCTGCGCAAAATCATCAAGAACAGGGGGCACTTCCCCAGCGATGAAGCCGCCACGAAACTGCTGTATCTGGCCTTGCGCGACATCCACACCAAGTGGAAGTCCATTCCGCTGAATTGGAAAGCAGCAGCCAACCAGTTTGCCATCCAATTTGGCGCGCGTTTTTTTGATCCGCAGCTAGCTGCGGATCAAAAAACGCAGCCCAAAACCAAACCATAACCAAAACCCCGAAACACAAACTTTCGGACATGCCCCCAAACGCTGAAAAACCTCATCCAGTAGCCGCGCCACCACGCGCCTTAGCCGTAGTACCACGCGTGGTTTAGCCAGTACCACGCGTGGTTTCGCCAGTACCACGCGTGGTTTCGCCAGTACCACGCGTGGTTTCGTTCGTACCACGCGTGGTTTTGCTCGTACCACGCGTGGTTTCATCCGTACCACGCGTGGTTTCGCTCGTACCACGCGTGGTTTCGCCCGTACCACGCATGGTTTCGCTCGTACCACGCATGGTTTTTGCCCAATTTAACGCGGTTGGCTGGCTGGCGTGCGTGGTTTTGGCGGGATGTGAGCGCGTGGCCGTCATGTGACCCACCCATCCATCCTTCTGGCATGCACCAGCTAGCTTGGGCTCACGAGATCTTCAGGGGCGAGTGGCCAGGACTGAAAAAGGGGACGCCATGGCAGACGGCACGAATGGCCTCAGGCAGTACGGTAGCGGTATCCTTGGTCAGGTAGCCCGCTGCGCCCGCTGCTTTGGCCTGCTCGATAAAAATGACGTCGGGGTGCGCGGTGAGCACCAGCACTTTGGTGGTGGGGGCGTTCTGAAGAATCTGCCGGGTGGCCTCCAGGCCGTCCAGCAACGGCATGGTGATGTCCATGACCACCACGTCAGGACAGAGACTTGTGGCGAGGGTCACGGCCTGGAGACCGTTTTCGGCTTCGCCGATGACTTTGAATTCGGTGCTGCCGCCCAACATGGAGCGCAGCCCGGCGCGGACAATCTGGTGGTCTTCAGCCAGCAGGACAGTGATTGGATTCATGCGCTTGGGTGTGACGGACTTGACGTTGTGATCAGCTTCCTCTTCATCCGCTAAGGTATACGAGTAATGGGAATGCGGATATGGGGCATAACCCGCCAACCATGCGGGTCGCAAGGAACTATTTACGCCGCTTGCTTTTGCCGACTGGAATCACCGCGCGGATGGTGGTGCCTTTGCCGGGAGCGGACACGATGCTGAACACGCCGTTGACCATTTCCACGCGCTCTCTCATGCCGGTTAGGCCGAGGCGCT
>JANOBP010000709.1:0-2108 GCA_031411715.1 Verrucomicrobiaceae bacterium
TCCACTACAATGCGCACCGTGAATGGCCCGAGTGCTTGGTCCCGCATCAAAATGCCCGCTTTCGATTTCTCCAGTGTCGCATGAGAGGCAAAGGCGGTGAGTGTGAGCTTCTGCTCAGGATGGGAAACATGGAAAGAGATGCCGGATAAATGCGGGAAAGGCGGCTTGGCACTCGTCGGCTGCACGACGATGCGCAGCAGCGTTGGCTTGTGATGCGGAAGGTTTGCCACATCAGCAAAATAACACTCTCCCCAGCCTGCGAGACTTTCCCAATCCAGCTTGTAACCATTCGCGCTCCGCTCCATCACCACATGGCGTGAGCTTCCATCCTCCATGCGTACCGAAGTCACCAGCAAGCGCTCCGTCGTTCCAAATTTGGGTCCGATCTGCAGGGGCATAGCCGGAGCCATCCGCCACGCTGCCGACCATGTCTGGTAGCGCGGCAGCGTGAGTTCGGGATGTCGAACAAAGGACTGGATCGAGTCTTCCGCACCAAGCTGCATGGCGCGTTTCAGCACCATGGATGCTTGATCAAAGGCGCGGCTCGCATCGTCTGGTGCCGTTTCCTTTTTTTCTAGATATTCGCGGTATGGCACACGCACAGGTTCCGGCAGCGGCTCTACTGGTATTGTAGCTGCTGGCGCTTGTAAGTTAACTGCGGGATTGGGCTTCACTTTGTGTGGAGCAAAGGCCTGAGCCAGCGTCTGCTCTTTGCGCACCGTATGCAGATGATGGACGCGTATGATCATCCAGATAGAAACACCCGCCACAAGTACAGCCATGACGGTCGGCCATGAAACCAATCGTTTGCGGCGCAGCATGGTCGGCGTGGTAGCTGGATAGAAGAGACTCATTCGATGGTACTTCCTCTCAATTCAAACCCATCACAATTAAACAAAGGTGCCTATTTTGATACATGGCGTAATCGTAACCGAGAATTGCTTTGAGGTGCGGAGACTCAAAGCGCTTGTCCAATGAACAGCACCCTAAAACCGTCGGCGTTCAGCCCAAAATACATGCAAGCATGGCCACGAAGATCAGTGAGCAGAACATCATTCCCGTCGCAGCCCCCTGCCAAGGCATCGGCTGAAGAACGGCCAGCTCCGGATTGCGTGGATGGTAGTAAACGGGCACTTCCGTTCCTGGATTGTGTCTCCCAATGAAGATAGCCAGCCTGAAGGCGACATTTTTCATCAACTGATGTGTGAAGCGATCACACTCATAGGTGCGCCCGCCGACATCATAAGTGTAGCGGAGCACGGGATCGAATAGCCTACAGCCTTCTGAAGTCTTCCTCCGACCACGCTGCATCTCCGCCTTTACCACGCGGCCCATGGTCTGCCGCCAGCGGCGCATCATCCACGCCGCACCGAATCGGTGAACAAAATAAACGATTCCGTAAAGTGAGAGTGCCGTGCCAGCAGAGCAGAGGATCATTCCGAGCATGATGTTGGGGCGGGTTGGATGCCCAACACAAGATGTGGGTTATTCACAATGGCGCATCCGATGCTGGGTGACTTTTTTGCCACGTTCAAGCAGTCCGACGACGTCGCCATAGTGCCGTGCCTGAAGCGATGAACAATAGCAGCGCGCGTGATGGCTCCGGCACGCCGGAGACGGTGATGGTGAGACTGCCGCTGCCGGAGAAGTTGCTGATCTGCCAGACACCCACGCCAGAGATGTCCGGGAGGTCAAGGTTGCCTTCATTGAGGTCGGCATTGCTGCCAGTGCGCAGATTGGTGCCGGTGGAAAAGCCGCCGAGGGAGAGGTTGCCACTCCAGTCGATCAGATTGAAGGAGTCGCCAATGGTCGCCGTGTAGCCGGAGCCGTTGATGAGCAGATTGCTGAAGTCACTGAGTGTGAGATCGCCCGTGATGCTGAGTAGATCGTAGCTGACTGCCGAGGCGATTTGGAGTTCAGCGACCGTCGTGCCGGAGACGGGCGTAAAGACCAGTGACTTGGTGTTAAGCGTGCCGATGATCGTGCCGCCACTGTCTCCCGGCATGATGCGTCCAGTGATGACGGACATGTTACCATTGACGGTGCCAGAGCCGGATAGCACGGCGGTTGCGCCATTGACGGTCACATCTCCCGTGCCCGTGGTGCCT
>JANOBP010000710.1:0-21531 GCA_031411715.1 Verrucomicrobiaceae bacterium
TATAAAACAACGCAGGGACTGATCGGCGCGGCGATGGGTTCCGGCAAATTTGGCCTCACCTACACCGGTTACACCGTGAACGTTCCGCAGCTCGAAGCCGACGTGGATCGTGAAAAAGCCAAATCACAGGGCGTGCCGCTCGCCAATCTTTACGAGACGCTGCAAATCAACCTCGGCAGCCTCTACGTGAATGACTTCAATCGCTTTGGGCGCACGTATCAAGTCGTCGCACAGGCCGAACCGCAGTTCCGTGACGACGCGAACGACATCACGCGCCTCAAAACCCGCAACGGGACCGGAGACATGGTTTCCATCGGCTCGCTTGTGAAAGTGAAGGAAGGCTTCGGTCCGGATCGCGTCACGCATTACAACGGCTACCTCGCCGCCGACCTCAACGGCGCACCACTGCCACCGCTAAGCTCAGGCCAAGCCGAGGAACTCATCGCTGGGCTTGCTCAAAAAGTGCTTCCCGGCGGATTTGAGTTCGAGTGGACGGATCTGACCTATCAAAAGATCATCGCCGGCAACACCGCCATCTACATCTATCCTCTCTGCATCCTGCTCGTCTTCATGGTGCTGGCTGCACAATACGAAAGCCTGCGTTTGCCGCTCGCCATCATCCTGATCGTGCCGCTGTGCCTGCTGTTCGCGTTGGCGGGCGTAGCTTTGTTGGGCGGTGAAGGGAATCTACTGAGCCAAATCAAGAGCCAAGGATTTCACGCAGGACTCCAGATCAAAGGCGACAATAACATCTTCACACAGATCGGTTTCATCGTGTTAATCGGCCTCGCATGCAAAAACGCCATCCTCATCGTCGAGTTCGCCAAGGAGAAGTTTGATCACGGCTTAAGCCCGTTTGAAGCCGCGCTCGAAGCCTGCCGCCTGCGTTTGCGCCCCATTTTGATGACCTCCATTGCTTTCATCGCCGGTGTGTATCCGCTCGTCGTCTCCACCGGAGCCGGTGCCGAAATGCGCCGCGCCATGGGCACCGCCGTCTTCAGCGGCATGATCGGCGTGACCTTCCTCGGCCTGTTCTTCACGCCTGTGTTCTATGTGCTCGTCATGATCGGTCACAAACGGAAGACCAAATTAGCAGAGGAGGCCGCATGAGTCACTCTCCTGCCAGACTGAGCACTCTCGTCCTCAAAGCCGGACTGATGAAAAAGCCGTGTTCCTTTTGCAGCTTGTCCATCAACGGTTTGATGGTTGGAATCCGTCCAGCCGCTTTTTCATCTAACAGGATGCCGAGTATACCCTTGACGCTCAGTTTCAGCCCCATGGCGATGGCGCGTCCCGTGGCCTCATCCATGCAGAGCAGGTCCGCCGATCTGATCCTGGCGACGGAGATGGCCTCCGACTCACCCGCGTCGAGCCGTAGAGTGCTTGCAAAGAGGTTCTCCTCATCCGTTAGAGTTATTGTTTCCAACCAACCTAGCAGGACAGCCTCACGGATCATTTCAAGAGCGGCTGCATCCGTCAGCGCGGCTAGTTCTCGGGCTACAGCAACCGGTATCACCACTTTGCCAAACTGCTCCTTCAAGCTGCTCAACAGCCCCAGCAAAGCGAGATTGGAGATCGCGGAGGTGTCACTGACGACTAGCATGCTGAGCGAGCTCCAGTTCAAAACTTTCAAGAGTCATCCGCGGAATCTCACGCGTTCCCAGCTCACGCTGAAAAGAAAGGTAATCCAACCCGCTCATCTCACACCCCTGCCCAAAAGTGATCACATCTTTCTCGTACAGACGGCAGGCCAACTCAACGAGCAGTTTTTTGGTGCCACCTTGCGGCACATGGGGTTGTTCTTCAGTCAGCTCCGGCAGGTCAATTTCAACTTTCATGCCTTCAAGATGCCCAAAAGCATTCTGTCTGCCAACACCTGATTTCATCCCAATGCGTCCTCTTCTATTCATTGTATTTACCTCCTCGGCATTCGCCCAGGTCGGCCCCAATTACGAACGTCCTGCCACAGCGACACCACCTAAGTTCAAAGGCGTGACATGGCGTGCCGCGTCGCCCTCCGCGCATCTGCCGAAAGGCTCGTGGTGGACGGTGTTTCGTGATTCAAAACTCAATTCACTCGAAGCCGCCGCCACGGCGAACAATCAGCAGCTCAAGGCGGCCATCGCACGCTTCGATCAAGCTCGTGCTGCGGCCCGCATGGCTCGTGGGGACTTCTTTCCATCGCTCAGCTTGCCGCTGACGGCTGAGATGCAGCAGACTTCGGAGAACATGCCTTCGCCCTTTCCGCTGAATGGCCTGCGCTACGATGGACCAGCCTACAATGCACCGCTCGACTTCAGTTGGGAACTCGACTTGTGGGGTAAGATTCGTCGCCAAAATGAAGGCGCTCGTGCCGATGCGGCTGCGGCTGCGGATGCGATGCACAACGTGCTGCTCGGCATTCAGGCTGAGGTGGCAATGAATTACTTCAAGCTGCGCACGCTCGACAATGAGATGCGCATCGTGCGCGAAGCCGTTGGTTGGCGCAATGAGGCGCTCAAAATTGCCAGCGCACGCGTGCAGGCCGGTGCTGGCAGTGAATTGGAGCAGGCGCAGGCCGAAACAGAAGTGGCGACGGCCGAGGCCGAAATCTCATCGCTTCAAGCGCAGCGTGATCAGCTCGAAAATGTGCTAGCCATTCTGATCGGCACGAGTGCTTCGAGTTTTCGCGTTCCAGCGGCCACGGGCACGATCTCCTTGCCTCCCAGCATCCCCACGGGCATGCCGACTGATCTTCTCGAACGCCGCCCGGATATCTCGCAGGCCGAGCGAGCTCTCGAAGCGGCCACTGCCCGCATCGGCGTGGCAAAAGCGCAGTTTTTTCCAAGCATCAAACTGATGGGACGCGGCGGCTTTCAAAGCGGTGACATCGACATCCTCTTCGAACCCACCTCACTCATGTGGAGCCTCGGACCAAGCATCACGGTGCCGCTGTTCTCCGGAAACAAGAACCGCTGGAACCTCACCAAATCGAAAGCAGCGCACGATGAAGCCCTCGCTGGCTATCGTCAAGCATTCCTCGCCGCTTTGGCCGATGTGGAGACCAGTTTGTCAGCCATCCGCAATCTCAGCACGCAGGCCGAATCTCAGCATCGCGCCCGCACCAGTTCGGAGAAAGCTGCGCAACTGGCCAAGACGCGTTATGAATCCGGTACAAGTCCGTATCTCGATGTCATCGAGTCCAATCGCACGACCTTGGCCACCCAGCGCGCCTCGGCTCAAATCGCCGGACAGCGTCTGCTTGCCACGGTGGGCCTCATCAAAGCCATCGGCGGTGGTTGGGATCGAAAGATGCCGACGAATGTGCCTGCGGTGACGCCTGATCCAGCCGCGCAAAACACGGACGCAGATAAGAAGGGCATCTTCTCGAAGGTGAAGGGCTGGTTTAGCCGTGATTGAGCCTACGCGTAAGTCACCGCAGTCCCAGTCGAATTCGCGAGGACCTTGAAGCGCTTGATCAGATCCTGAGTCACCTTCCCTGGCGTGCCGTCGCCGATCTGCCGCTGGTCATACTTCACCGCTGCGATCACTTCGGCCGCCGTGCCGGTCAAAAAGCACTCATCGGCGGTGTAGATGTCAAAACGGGTCATCACGCTCTCCACGCAGGTCATTCCCATCTCAGCCAGCAATTCGATCACCGCACGACGCGTGATGCCATCCAGCGCACCTGAGGAAATGGGCGGCGTTGTCACCTTGCCGTTCTTCACGATGAAGACGTTGTCGCCCGTGCATTCGGACACGAATCCTTGGTCATTCAGCATGATCCCCTCATCGCAGCCAGCTTGGAGGCACTCGATCTTTGCCATGATGTTGTTCAGGTAATTCAGGCTCTTCACTTGTGGACTCAGGGCCGCAGAATTCGGCCGCCGCGTTCCGCAGGTGATCAAATTGAGTCCTTTCTCATAACGCTCGGCAGGATACAGCGTGATCGTGCTGGCGATGATGATCACGCTAGCCTTGGGGCACTGATAAGGGTTCAAGCCTAGCGATCCGACGCCACGGGTGATCACCAGCCGGATATAGCCGTCACGCAGTTTATTCGCCGCCACGGTATCAAGGGTCGCTTTCTCCATTTCCTCGAATGAAATGGGAATCGTCAGGCAGATCGCACGCGCACAGTCATAGAGGCGCTTCAAATGCTCGGTCAGGCGAAAAACACGACCGTTATAAATGCGAATACCTTCGAATACCCCATCTCCATAGAGTAGGCCATGGTCGAAGACTGAAATCTTCGCTTCGGACTCAGGCACAATTTTTCCATCTAGATAGATAAGTAGGTTCGCAGACATGGGCCGCGTAGAAACCACACCCCAGAGCACTTTGCAAGCACCGCCGACATTCCATTTGACGACGCGCCTCAAACCCATACTCTTGCGCCCCTTTTCCACCCTACCTCATATAACCCCCTGATTATGCCAGAAGTCCAAATCCGCAAAGGCGAACCCGTTGACCGCGCACTCAAGCGCCTCAAGACCAAGCTCGAAATGGAGGGCATCCTGGAAGAGGTTCGCCGTCTGCGCGCTTTTGAAAAACCAATCGAGCGCACCCGCCGTAAGGCACGTGCTGCAGCCAAACGTGGCAAGATCCGTTTCCGTTTCACCATGCCTAAAGGCAATGGTGAGGACGCCCCAGCCATCACCGCTGTGGATTCATAAGCCTCGGCTACCATTGATTTTCCCAAAAAAGCCAGCCTACGGGTTGGCTTTTTTGTTTTCATTGCCCAAGCGACTCGCTTCAGGCAGCATGCGCTCATGAAACCACTCCTTTTCCTCGCCGCCTTCGCCTGCCTGACCACCCAAGCCCTCGCTTGGGCCAGCGGCGGGCACAAAATCATCGCCCTGATGGCATGGGAGCATCTCAGCCCGGCGCATCGAGACCAAGTCGCTACGCTGCTCGCCAGCCACCCGGAGTTCGCCCCACATTTCCAGCATATCATGGAAAAAGAACTCGGTAGCAGTGCCAACAAGCAACAGCAGCAGCGCTGGCTCTTCACTCAGGCAGCCATTTGGCCAGATCACGTCCGCCCGCCCATGGATGGCAGCGAGAACCCCAATGCCAAATACCATCACGCCGCCTGGCATTACCTCGACCTGCCTGTCTTTGCTGATGCCGAGGCCAAATCCAGGCTCACCATGCCCAAGCTCTACTGGAAATGGAAGCCCGGCCTCCCTGAGTTCATCGAGCAACGCCTCACCGCCGCACAGGCCGTCGATAAGGCCTACCAACTCATCCCTGACGCCTCCCAGCCCAAAACCGAGCAAGCCATCCTCCTCTGCTGGCTCTTTCACGTCACGGGTGACCTTCATCAGCCCTGCCACACTTCAGCGCTCTTTTCCGTGAATCAATTCCCCAAAGGCGACCGCGGTGGCAACAGCGTCCTGCTCAAAGATGCACCCGGCGACAATCTCCATGCCTATTGGGACAATCTACTTGGCGATCCCGGCTCACGCTTTGCCGACGCCGAAAAAGCCAGCCGTGAAATGCTCGCCGACAAAGCGCTCATTCAAGCCGCCGCCAAAAGCAGCCTCACCATTGATCCTCAGGAGTGGATTCAGGAGGGTGCCGCCGTCGCTGAAAAGGATGTCTATCCCCCTGCCCTTGTGAAGCTCGTCCTGCAGACCCAACCTCACACCTACGAGAAAAACAACGTCACCTACACCGCCGTTGGCCCCATCGACCTCGGTGCTGCTGGCTTCAAAGCCTACGACACCACCGCGCACGCCACCGCACGCCTCCGCGCTACCGTCGCGGGCCTGCGCCTTGCCAAGGCTCTTGAAAAAGTCATCGGTAAATAATTAGCGACCGATCTGATCCGCAAGCTCCTCCGCCGGATACGTCCAGATCTCGCTGAGCGTCGGATGGTAATGCGGGATCGACATGAACTGCTGCACCGTGCAGCGGAAATGCATCGCCACGGCGATTTCATGAATCAACTCCGTCGCCTCTGGCCCGACAGCACAGGCACCCAGGATCTCGCCAGTTTTAGCATGCGCCAGCATCTTCACAAAGCCCGCCATATCGCCCATCACCATCGATTTACCGTGATCATTGAAGAGATAACTCGCCGCCAAGAACGGCACGCCGTCTTGCTCCAGCCTCTCAGTCGTCGCGCCGACCACAGCGACTTGCGGATTGGAAAACACACCGAAGAGCAGCAGTCGATAATCCAGCACCTCACTCGCTGCCTCACCGCGTATCAGCCGCGCCGCATTCCGTGCGGCGATTTCGCCCTGTTGGATGGCCACATGCACGACGTCCAGCGGACTGCATACATCTCCCGCAGCAAAGATGTGTGGCTGCGAGGTCTGCATGCGGTCATTGACCACCACTTTACGCTTCTCCATCGCCACAGGTAGTTCCAGGCCGCGTGTGTTCGGTTGTCGCCCCATCGCGAGTAAAATCTCATCCACCTCGATCACATGCGCCACGCCATCTTGCGTGAATTCCACCCGTCCCTTGCCAACACGAGTCAAATTCGTGCACGTAAACACCTTCATCCCACGTGCCACATACACGTCTCGAATGACATCACTGCACTCACGATCCAAGCCCGTGAGAAGCTGTGCATTACGCTGGATCAATGTCACCTCGCATCCCATCGCCTCAAAATAATGCGCCATCTCAAGAGCGATCGCACCACCACCCAGCACCGCGATGCGATGTGGCAGCGTTTCGGCATCCAGCACGTCATCACTCGTCCAAAAGCCCGTTTCGGCCAATCCAGGCACCGGCGGCACATTCACCTCTGAGCCCGTCGCAATCACTAAACTCCGCGCCATCACTCGAAAACTCGCCGAGCCATCACGCGGCACGACTTCGATCACATGGGCATCCACAAAGCTCGCCAAGCCTCGATACAGCACAAATCGCCCATCTTCGAGTTGCCCTTGCCGATAGCCCGCGAAGTCAGCAATCAGCGTCCGCTTGCGATCCCGAATGCGTTTCACATCCACGCCTTGCGATATCGCATTCAGCCCAAACTCAGCCGCATGCCGCACCACGAGCTGTCGATTCGCCGATTCGATCAACGTCTTGCTCGGCATGCACCCGCGCAAAATGCACAAGCCACCCAGTTCTGCGGCACCATCCACCACACACACCTTCAGTCCCTCCCCATGTGCCGTCCTCGCCGCCGCATAGCCCGCACTCCCACCGCCGATCACCACCAAATCAAAATCAAAGTTCTCCATGCCGCAGGGTCCGCGAGCGAACTGAAATTTCAAATTTCAAATTTCAAATCCACCGCCAACATGTGGCATGTCTCGTCTCGCCATCTTTGGGGGCAGTTTTAATCCGCCTGGCAACCATCACGCGCAGATCGCACGCGTGCTGGCGCAGCATTTCGATGAGGTGCGCGTCATCCCCTGTGGCCCCAGACCTGACAAGCCAGTGACCGACAGTGTCCCGCCCGTGTATCGTGCCGCGCTGGCTGACATCGTCTTCGGTGGTCTCGACAAAGTCACCGTCGATTTGAGCGACTTCGAGCAAGACAGCTTTTCGCGGAACCATGAGTTGCAGAGCCGCTTTGAAACGGCCTACGAAGTCTGGCACGTCGTCGGCGCGGATCTCATTACCGGCGGTGCCACTGGGCAATCGGCCATTCAGCGCACTTGGGATCGCGGAGTGGAACTTTGGCAAAGCGCTCATTTTGCCGTGATGAAGCGTCCAGGCTTCGACTTCGATGTCAGGGACCTTCCGCCACATGCACAGATCATCGAGATACTCGTTGAAGGAGCTAGCACCTTGATTCGTGAGCGCATCAGTCGTGGTGAAAATGTCGCCGACATGCTGCATCCTCACGCGCTGGCTTATATTGAGCGCTACGGACTCTACCGCGCCCCGATTCCCGCCAATTGGGCACGCGGCACACTCGAAGGTGCCAAATTCTTCCTCCAGGCTGATGCCAACAACCCCAAAGCACTCGCTTTAAGCGCTCCATTCACCGCGCTGCAAACCTCTGCATTGGAAGCCGACTTCATCAGCGTCATTGGGGGAGATGGAGCCATGCTCCACTGCATCCGCCAGTATTGGCGGGAGCGTCTGCCCTTTTTTGGAGTGAATGCCGGGAACCTCGGCTTCCTGCTCAATGGTGCTGATCAAGTACAGGCGCAGCCATTTCCGCCCACCGACGTCATCTTCCGCCAGATGCCGATGTTGTTCCTTGAGTTTGACGATGAAAACGGCCAAACGCGCACCGCATACGGCTTCAATGATGCCTGGCTCGAGCGCTCCACCAGCCAGTCCGTCTGGCTGGAAGTTAACGTCAATGGCGTGCGCCGCATTCCGAAGCTCATAGGTGATGGAGCACTCGTCTCCACCGCTGCGGGTTCCACCGCCTATGCACGCAGCATGGGTGCAGCGCCACTGCTCGCTGACACACCCGCATGGCTGCTTGTCGGCTCCAACGTGCTTGAGCCAGCACACTGGCGCAGCGCATTGCTCACACCAGACACCACCGTCGAGATTCGCAGCCTAGCCCCTCAGAAGCGCCCCGTGGAGGCCTTTGTCGATGGACTCAGTATGGGCACCGTCGTCGCCATGCGCGCGCGACTTTCTCGTGCTGCCGCCGCCGAACTCGTCTTCTGTGCCAGCCACGATATGGCGGAAAAGATCGCCGCCATTCAGTTTGGAGCATGATTCCAGCCTTCCAGAAAGAGGATGCCCTGCTCGCCGACATCGCGGCCGCTTCGCATGATGAAAACACGCTCCACATCTGGTGGCTGGGCCAGAGTGGCTTCCTGGTGCAGTGGCGGCATGAGCGCATGCTCTTGGATCCCTACCTCTCCGATTCACTGACAAAAAAATATGCGCTCACCGAAAAGCCGCATGTCCGTATGACCGAGCGCTGCATCTCCCCTACTCTCCTCACCGGCATCACGCGTGTCACAGCCAGTCATGTGCATACGGATCATCTCGACGCCGAAACGCTCGTGCCGCTGGCTCAGGCCAATCCCGGCTACCGCCTCTACTTCCCGCATCCGATCTTGAATGAAGTCCAAAAACGACTTGGCGATGCCGCTCTCGAGCTTTGCCCGCTCAGTGACAAGAATCACTACCACGAAGGCTCCTGGGAACTCCAAGGCACCGTCGCCAAGCACAACGAAGTCCTCCGCGATGAAGGCGGAAACAGTCACTGCATTGGCTTCCTCGTGAAATGCGGCCCATTTCGCATCTACCACAGCGGCGACACTCTCTGGCATGACGACATCGTCAAAAAAGCCCGCGACTTCGGCCCCATCGACATCGCCTTCCTCCCCATCAACGGCGACAAGCCCGAGCGCCACGTCGCCGGCAACCTCAACGGCACCGAGGCCGCCGCCATGGCCAAAGCCATCGGCGCACGCCTCGTCATTCCCTGCCACTACGACATGTTCGAGTTCAACACCGCCACGCCGGATGAATTCGTGAGCGCCTGCCAACGCCTCTCACAGCCCTGCTATGTGTTGCGCTGCGGGGAGAAGTTAGAAATGGGAGCCATGATTCCCGATTAACTTCATGCCGGACTGGGGTCCTATTTTAGGGGTGCCATCAATTTGCTCTTTGCGTAAAAAAACCTGTCAGAAATCCCGGCTGACGAACAACCGTCCTTGTGCACTTCTTCCGCGCCATTTTCATTCTTGTTGTCACGCTGGCATTGTCCTCCAAGACATGGGCGGGAACGCCGGTTGCCACCACGGGCGCAGCCACCAACGTTGGTGATCTCACCGCCACGCTCCATGGCGTGGTGAATACCGGGAACAACGTCACCTACAACAGTTTCGACTTTGGGACCACCGCCAGCTACGGAAGGACGATCAACACAACCCCACTGACAGCCGGTTGTCTAACAGATGAGCCTTTGACCGCGAATTTAACGTTTTGCCTACCCAACACGACCTACCACTATCGTCTCGTGTGTTGGGATCCCTACAACAATGTGAACTACTACGGCGCGGACCGGACCTTCACCACGGGCGTACCAAACACGCCGCCGTCCTTTGATCTCGGAGGCCTTGTCGCGACAACCACGACGATGAACCTCGGCGCGTCCAACATCCGTGCGGGCAGTTCTCCGGCCACCCTCAGCCTCGAATATAGTCTCACGACGAGCTACGGCACGACGTACAACTGGACAACTCCTGTGGCGATGGATGAAGTCGCCAACCGTGTTCCTCCGACATTGGGAGCGCTGATTCGAGATCGAGCTGCATCTCGTTGCGAGTATTGCCAACTGCCAGAAGCCGAGTCGGAAGAGCCTTTCGAAATCGAGCATGTCATCGCCATCAAACACCATGGCGAAACGGCGGACCACAATCTGGCTTTCGCCTGCATGAACTGCAATGGGTGCAAAGGCACCAATCCAGCAGGCACAGTCCCTGAAACGGGTGAACTGGTCCGGCTCTACCATCCCCGGATCGACGACTGGGAGGAGCATTTTCGTTTCGACCCAAATGGGGTCATTTCAGGACGGACCAAGGTAGGACTTGTGACCGTCGATGTATTGAGGATGAATCTACCTCACCTAGTGAACCGCAGGCGAGTGCTGATGGAGGCGGAACTCTGGTAAAACAAACGGAAGGAACGGGGGGGATTCCGCGTTCTTTTCGCCCTATGAAATTACTCACCCTCGCCACCACTCTCATCACTGCGGCTGCTCTTTGCGCTGCGGACGCTCCCAAGTCCATTTACGACATTCCTTTGAAGAACATCGACGGCAAAGATGCCTCATTGAAGGAATATCAGGGCAAGGTGATGCTCATCGTGAACGTCGCCTCCAAGTGTGGCAAGACACCGCAATACACTCAGCTTGAGGCTCTCAATCAAGAGTTCAAAAAGGACGGTCTGGCCGTACTGGGCTTCCCTTGAAATGACTTTGGCAAGCAAGAGCCAGGGACCTTGGTGGAGATCAAAGAATTCTGCACAGAGAAGTACAAGGTCACCTTCCCGATGTTTGACAAGGTCGTGGTCAAAACCGGTCCTGATCAGAGCCCGCTCTATCAAGTGCTCAGCGGACCAACCTCCCCCTTCCCTGGCGATGTGAAGTGGAACTTCGGCAAGTTCCTCGTGGGCAAGGATGGCAAGATTCTGAAGCGTTTCGAACCCGGTGTGAAACCCGATGCTCCTGAAGTAGTCGAGGCGATCAAGAGCGCACTGGCTGCGAAGTAATCCTACTCATTCAATCCTGTGACCGATCTGGCGGAGTCGCTGGATCGGTCATTTTTGTTTCAACCACTCCGGCAGCTCGATCTTGGCGCTGTCGATGGTTTTGAGGTCACCTTTCCAAGTGAAACCGGCTTTCTCAAAGGACTCGCGGTTTTTTAGCAGGTAAGCGAGGAGACGCTGACCAAGTTGGCGGTTGGGGGAGTCGTGGCGGACGGCGAAGGGTTGAATGGCTTTGGCTTTGTCCTCGGGGAGTTTGATGGCATCGAAGTGCTCCTTTTGCGGGATGATGTTGTTGCGATATACGACTGCGGCATCGAGCGAGCCTGTGCGCAATTGATTGACGAGGAGATCTGCGGTGGGGGACTGGGCGGAGGCGTTTTTACTGACGCTTTCCCAAAGGTTCATGCTTTTGAGCATGGACTGTGTGAGGTAACCGATGGTGGACTGCTCGGCGTTGCATATGCCGACTTTTAATCCTTCACGCGCGAGATCGGCGAGGGTCTGGATGTTTTTAGGATTGCCCTTGGGCACGGCGATGACGATCTCGGCCTCGGTGAGGATGACGGCTTCAGGAAACTGTTTGGCAACGGGCGGCACAAAGCAGATGTCACAGGCGTAATAGACGTCGGGGTATTTGGGGTTGGAGGAATCTCCCATGGTCTTCATAGCAGCGCAGAGGATGCCGCAGCCGTTGAAAGTGGTGGTGAGGGTGATGCCTTCATGCGTGGCGAATTTTTGAATGAGCGGCTCCACGGCGAGTCGATTCACGCCACCGGAGTAAAGGATCAAATCGGGGCGCAGGGTCCATGCATCGCCTGGGATGGCTTTGTAATGATGCTGAGCGAAGATGGCGGATCCTTGATCAGGTGCGGCGAGGTAACGTGCGAAACGCAGAGAGGCCGCCGGGTCTTTGGCGGAGGCTAGGATGGCTGCGGTGGCGAATTCGTGGTGGGATTTGAGTTCCGCAGCTTCGATGGCTTCAAGTTCTTTGAACTGAGGAACGGTGCTATCCCAGATGATGGCGGCATCCACAGAGCCGAGAGCCAAATCAGCGGCGATGTCCATGACGGTGGGCTTCATAACTGCCGCTTTGGCTGCGAGTGCCTCCCAGCGCGCGCCGAGCAGTTTTTGAGCAACTTTGCCAATGCTGGCGGCCTCAGGATTAGGCAGCGCGAGTTTAATGTCGGCAGCGAGGAGGCTGTCGATGCCGGTGATGTGTTTGGGATTCCCTTTGGCGACTGCAATGACCGGGGTTTGAGTTACGAGTCGGAGTTCTTCTCGGGTGAGATCTTGCTTTTTGGCATCGGCAAGAGCGCCATCATCTGCGGCGATGAAGATGTCCCCTTGTTTGGCGATGCGGAGTTGCGTGAGCAGCGTGCTGGTGCCTCCAAACTGTAATTGGATGGTGGTGCCGGTTTCTTGCTGATATTGCGCGGCGATTTGCTCGACGGGTTTCTTCAAGCCGGCTGCGCAGAAAACGGTGAGCGTGTCTGTGGCGGTGGCGTCAGGCTTGGTGGCGAGCCAAAGAAGGATCGTGGCAGCGGCGAGACAAAGGAGGATGAGGAACTTGCGCATGACTGAGATAACGTGGTATGGGCCGCAAAATATCTCTCATGCAAGACCAAGACCTCATCGACAAGCTACGAAAGATCGAGCGCCTCTATGCAGGTGCCGCGACGCCGGGTGAAAAAGATGCGGCAGCGGAAGCGATGGGCCGTATCAAGAAGAGACTCAGTGAAATGGGCAAAGTGGAGCGCCCCATCGAGTTTAAGTTCACGCTCTCGGATGGTTGGTCGAAAAAACTCTTTGTGGCCTTGCTGCGTCGTTATGAACTGCGCCCCTATCGTTACAAGCGCCAGCGGCGAAATACCGTGATGGTGCGTGCTCCCAGCAGCTTTGTGAATGAGACGCTGTGGCCGGAGTTCCTTGAGGTGAGCAAAGTTTTGCAGTCTCATTTGGATGAGATTACGAATCGAATCATCTCGCAAGGAATCCATGAGGACTCCGCGGAAGAGGATGTAGTCGAGGGCGAGTATCTGGCATGAAGCTGGACTTACTTGGGCGTATGCGGCACGAGCAAATCGGCCGCTGTGTGCTGCTTGACGCGCTTGGCGGCCTCTTTGGTGAAGATTTCCTGTGAGCGCGCTTTTTTGGACGCGGGGAGCACGGGCAGAGTCCATGTGCCATCGGCATGGAGGGTGCGACCACGTGCCGTGTCGTTGAAATGTGTCTCCAAGATGTGCTGGAGACGCTTGCGCGCTTCTTTGTCTTCCACGGGCGTCAATAGCTCGACGCGCTTGGACAGATTGCGGTTCATGAAGTCAGCGCTCGCGATGAAGACCGTCGGCTTGCCGCCCTGGCGGAACCAAAAGATGCGCGCGTGCTCCAAGTAGCGGTCGATGATGCTGACGACGGTGATGTTGTCACTGAAGCCTTTCAAACCGGGGCGCAGGCAGCAAACACCGCGCACATTGAGGCGAATTTTCACGCCCGCCATCGACGCCTCATACAGCGCCTCGATCATCTGACGATCCTCCAAGGCGTTCATCTTGAGCATGATCTCCGCGCCTTCCCCTTTCTTCGCGCGCGCTGTCTCGCTGCGAATCATGGAGAGCAAGCGCTCTCGCAGTCCAAAGGGTGCCATGGAGATTTTCTCGAAGTGACCGAAGCGTGAGCGTCCAGTGACGGTGTTGAAGAATGCGGAGGCGTCCGAGCCGAATTCTGCGCGGCAGGTTAGCAGGCTGATGTCGGTGTAGAGCTTGGCGGTGCTTTCATTGTAGTTACCGGTGCCAAAGTGCATGTAGCGCTTCATGTGACCGGACTCACGCCGCATGACGAGGCAGATCTTGGCGTGTGTTTTTAAACCCACGACGCCATAAATGATCTGTGCGCCTGCATTGATGAGATCGCTGGCACGCTCAAGGTTCCGCGCTTCATCAAAGCGCGCTTTCAACTCCACCAGCACGGTGATGTGTTTGCCTGCCTGTGCGGCGCGGATCAGCGCGCTGATGATGCGACTGTTTTTGGCTGTGCGGTAAAGGATTTGTTTGATGGCGATGACATCCGGATCAGCCGCAGCCTCCTCGACGAGTTGGAGCACGGGATCAAAGCTCTCATACGGATGATGCATGAGGATGTCACCACGCTTGATGGCATCAAAGATGGTGTCACCAGGCAGGATGGCCGCGCAGGGCTGGCTGTCCCAGGGTTCGACCTTGAGCTCATCAAAGCCAGACAGGCTGGAGATCTGGAAATAAGCGCGCAAATCCAGCTCACCGGGCACTTCATAAACCTGCGCGGCCTTCGCTCCGCAAAGATCACGGATGGTCTTCATCAGCGGACGTGAGGCACCCTGCTCGATCTCGATGCGGATGGCGGCACCTGACTGACGCTTCTCCAAAATATCCTCCATCTCGCTGGCGAGGTCGAATGCAGCTTCGTCTTCGAGAGTGATGTCACTATTCCGACTGACACGGAAGCGCGCGATGGCGGTGACTTTCTCTAAGGGAAAAAAATCGCCCATGAACATCGACACCACGTCCTCGACGTTCATGTAGAGGTGCTCACCACCTTCAGGATCAGGCAACGGGATGTGGCGTGAGAGTGTGTTGGGCGGCGGCAGGGTGATGAGCGCATGCCGCCGCTCGGTGTGGCCGTTCTCGCCATTGGTGACGCTGCAAAGCAGGGCGATCTGTAGCGCTGGCACGACGGCGCGAGGCAACTCATCATCCAGCGCGACCGGGGAGAGCAGCGGGAAGATGTGCTCGGCAAAGTAGTCGTGCAGAAAGGTGCGCTGGCCGGTGGTGAGGTCCTCCACGCCGAGGCGACGCAGTCCTTTCTGGCGCAGCAGTGGCAGGATTTGCTGATTGAGAATGTCATATTGCCGCGTCACGAAGACGGAGGCTTGCTGCTGAATTTTCTCCCACTGCTGCGTGGGCGAGAGGCCTGCATTGTCCCGCACGCGGCGGCCCTGCTCACGCAGGAATTGCAGGCCACCGACGCGGACCATGAAGAACTCGTCCAGATTGGATGCGGTGATGGCGAGGAACTTCGCACGCTCAAGCACGGGCAATTCCGTGCGCGCCGCTTCATCGAGCACGCGATTGTTGAAGGCGAGCCAACTCAACTCACGGTTGATGAAGTGTTCCTCAGTGAACACAGGGGGTGCCGTCGGAGCGTCGGGCTCAGGATTTGGCGAGCGTGATTTCATAGCCATAAATTTCGCGGAAAAGGTCACTTTTGGAGTCGATAGCGATCTGCTCGACGGTGGTGTCATCGACACCTTGGGTAATGATGCGCAGCCGTGCTCCGTCCGGCTTGAGCTGGATGCTCTTGATGCGCTGCGCGTGGCTGCGGTCCAGCGCATCGGCGATGCGCAGCAGCGCGGCGAGCTTTAACACACTCATGCGCCCCTCACGTGAGAGATCCGAGAAGTGCGGGTGATTCGGCTCAGGATTGTAGCGGCGATGGTAGCGCGCCAGTAGGGCGACGAATTCTCGGTCTTGGGTGCTGAGACCGAAGATTTCTGTGTTCAGTAGGATGTAGAGGCTGTGCTTATGGTGCTCACGCGGACTGATGAACATTCCCACTTCATGAACGGTGGCAGCAACGCGGAGAATGAGCTCAAACTTGGGATCGAGGCCGTGGAGATGCTGCAATTCACGGAACAACTGCTGCGCGAAAGCGGCGACGTGTTCAGCGTGCTTGCGATCCGTTTTATAACGCACTCCGATCTCGCACGCTGCCTGCATGACTTCCTCTTGGAAGACACCGGTGCGTGAGCCAGCGGTCATGAGATCGAGCATCAACTCGAGTTGGAAGTCACCTTCCGGAACCCAGAGCGTTTCATCACCAAAACGACGCGCGAGGGCGAGATTCGTCTGTAACGCGGGCACAATGCCTTCGCCGCCCGTGTAATGGACATGCATCTCACGCACGAGCTGGTCGGGATTCATGCGCGCGAGTTTCTCGGTGAGACGGGAGAGGTCATCTTCGCGCAGGTGGAAGGCCCCTTGGCGCACTTTGGCCAGCTTGGGAGCCACGCTCTGGATTTCCGCTCCGATGGCGACGTGATGGTCAAATTTCGTGCCGGAGTAATCCTGAGCGAGGTGATCCACCACGCCACGAATCTGCTCTTCAAGGTGCAACATCTGTTGCGGCATCATATCATCGTTACCTGAAACCGCCTCACGTGCGCGGAAGATGCCGAGGCGGTAGTTGCTATAGGCAGCAAGACGGCCTTGCTGGAAGTGCATGGCGCGCGTGTTCCCTGGGCCGATGTGGCAGACAAAAGTGTTTCCATTGGCGAGGCCAGGATTTTTTTGCAGCAATCGCTGGGCAATCTGGAACACCAAGCGCGTCATGTTGCCATCATCGATGAGGCTAGGAGCCACACCCGTGTGGACTTGCAGGCGATTGAGGAAAATCTCGTGATTGGCTGCCTCCGCGAGGATGTTGGTGGTGAAGAGGCGGACTTGGGAGGTGGGGATGCCGTACTCGCGAGTCGTCTGCAAAAAGTCACGCATGATGCCCGCTGCTTGATCCACCGTGCTGCGGGTGATGCTGCCGTTGCGGAAAATATCCCGCGCCAATGGCAGCGGACGATCCAAATGCTCCAACTGCTCACGCGCGGCACCACGCTGGCCAATGATCATCGTAACGGAAGCCGCGCCGACGTAAATGACGGCGTGTTCGGGTGGTGGTGACGTATTCTCAGTCATTCAACGCACTTACTTCTGATTCCGTAACCACGCCACTGATCCTGCTGCCACAGCGAGCCCACCGAGCTTGGCGAGTGAGTATTTAATGCCTCTAGCCAGCTCAGGGATGGCATAACGGTCCACTTCTTCTTTGAGGAGTTGAAGATAGAGACCGGGCAACTCTTCCACAAGCCCACCACCGAGCGTGATGTGATCTGGCGCAAAAAGATTCACCGTCATGGCCACGCCCATGCCCAGATAGCGCACCGAATTGCGGAACAGGATCATGGTGGCCTCCTCGCCGTTGCGGAAGGAGTTGGCGAGCGCCTTGCTGCGGATCTCACGCAGGGCACCTTTTGTTTTCAGATCCATTTCAGGAGCCTGACCACGGTAACAGGCCACACCCGCATTCGCCGCGAGGGCAAGACGGCTGGTGAGGTCTTCGAGGATCACCGTGCCAAACTCTGTGCTGCCAAGATGTGTACCGGGAAACATGACGTTGCCAAGTTCCATGGCGGAGATGCTCTTCCCCATCACCAGCTTGCCGTCATAGACGAATCCTGCACCGACGCCCGTGCCCGGAAACACGCCGAGAAGGGAACGAGCCCCCTTCCCTGATCCCATGACGAACTCACCATACGTTCCGGCATCCACATCGTTTAAAACGGCCACAGGCTTATGAAACTCAGTCTCCAAGATTTTGCGCAACGGCAGGTTTCTCCAGCCAAGATTGGGCGCAAAGACGAGGACGCCTTTTTCTGGATTCACCAGACCAGGACAGCCGATGCCAATTCCTTGAAGGCCTTTGGGATTCACTCCAGATTCTTCAATGGCTTCATGGATGGCACTCAGGATTTTCTTTTTGCCCTTGAGTTGCCCGTCAGAACCATTGGTCGATTTACGGGCTGATCCGAGCACCTTGTAGTCCTTATCGAGCACCGAAGCCAGCATCTTGGTGCCACCAAGATCGAAGCCGATCCAGAATGGAACGTTGAGAATTTTCTTCTTAGCTGGTTTGGCGGCTTCCACCACCTTCTTGGGTGCTTTTTTCGCAGGCATAGGCCTGCAAGACACACGGCCTTCGTGCAATGGGCAAGTGACAATCCAATCCGTGGCGAAATCAGTTCTCTTTACGCGTCTAAACCAAAGGCTGTGTGAACGACACGGGCTGCATTTTCGATTTCACTTTCGTCCACGATGACGGCGGTCTTGATCTCGCTGGTGGAGATCATCTGAATATTGATGCTGGCGGCAGCGAGGGCCTTGAACATTTTCGCTGCGACGCCGCTGTGGCTGCGCATGCCGATGCCGACGACGCTGAGCTTGCCGATGCCACTTTGCGTGCGCAGCGTGGCCTCATCACCGAGGGATGGCAGGATGGCCTTCAGGGCCGACTCGGCTTTGGCGAGGTCTGCGGCGCTCAGCGTGAAAGAAATGTCGGTGATGCCGTCAAAGCTCACATTTTGCACGATCATATCGACCATGATGTTGGCGCTGGCGATGGCACCGAAAATGGCGGCGCTGATGCCGGGGCGGTCGGCGACGTCGTCGATGGTGACTTTGGCTTGGTTGCGCTCGAGGCTGACGCCGCGGACGACGACGGCTTCCATGCCGGGGGATTCTTCTTTCACGATGGTTCCGGGGTTGTTGTTCATGCTGTTGCGCACTTCAAAGCGCACACCAAATTTGTTGGCAAACTCAACGCTGCGACTCTGCATCACCTTGGAGCCAGAGGAGGCCATTTCGAGCATCTCTTCATAGCTGATCTCGGGTATTTTCTTCGCAGTCTTCACCACGCGCGGGTCGCAGGTATAGACGCCATCCACGTCGGTGAAGATTTGGCAGAGATCCGCCTTGATGGCGGCTGCCATGGCAATGGCGGTCAAATCACTGCCACCTCGGCCCAGCGTGGTGATTTCTCCGCTCGCAGTCTCGCCCTGGAAGCCGGCCAGCATGACGATATTGCCTTCATCCAGCATCTTCTTCACGGCATCCGGCGTGATGTTGACGATGCGTGCCTTGGTGTGCATGCGGTCGGTGGAAATGCCAGCCTGAGCACCGGTGAGGGAGACGGCCTTGCCACCGAGGGCATTGATGGCCATCGCAGTCAACGCGATGGTGGTCTGTTCCCCCGTAGAGAGGAGCACATCCATCTCACGCTCAATAGGTTCACGCTCTGGGGAGACTTCCTTGGCCAGCTTGATGAGATTATCCGTCACACCAGACATGGCGGAGACGACAGCGACGACTTGATTACCAGCGCGCTGCGTTTCCAGAATGCGACGTGCGCAATTGCGAATGCGTTCGGGGTTGCCGACGGAGGTGCCGCCGTATTTCTGGACAATGAGGGCCATGGGGGGAAAGGGCGCGGAAAATGGCACGCCGGGACCCGCACGCAAGCACGGATATGACCTTGAACTTTGAAGCCGTTGCGGCGAAGAACGCCAACCATGAAACACATCGCCCTCATCGTCGCCCTATCATTCACCTCCCTACAAGCCCAGGAGTGGGCGCCAGAGGCAGGTTTCACCTCGCTGTTCAATGGCAAGGATCTCACCGGTTGGTGCTTCCGCGCCAAGGCTGACAAGACCGCAACCAAGCCGGGTGAGGTCTTGGAGAAATTCGACGGCAAGACGGAAGCCAAGGATGCTGGCAACTACTCTGCCAAAGACGGCATCTTCACCGTGAGCTTCCCCAACGAAGCCGACAAGCTCACAGGTCAGATCTACACCGTGGCCGAGTTTCCCAAGAATTTCGTGCTCAAGCTGGAATTCCGCGCCTCTGTGAACGCCGACAGCGGCATCTTCGTCCGCAAGCCCCAACTGCAATGCCGTGACTACCTCGTTGCGGGTCCTTATAAAGAACTGAAGCAGTACAAGGCTCAGGACTGGAACCAAATCGTTGTCGAAGTGAAAGACGGAGTCGCCCATTGCACCTGCAACGGCGAGGTGCTCGAAGCCGCCCTCAAGATGCCCGAAACCGGCCCCATTGGCCTCGAAGGTGATCGCGGCCAAATGGAATACCGCCACATCCAGCTCAAGGAACTACCCTGAGCCCCTCTCCCCAAGTAATACTTTAGCAACTGGGTTGTGTCAGGAATTTAGGGCGTCTCAAAAAGTTTGCATTTCAGCTGTTTGGTTATGGGCTGCTTTTATGATTCACAGTTAGTTGTGGATCATAAAATGCGCACTGAGTTGGATAGCAAATTGGTTCACAAAATGCAGCCAATTCTTCCGTTGGCTCGGGCAATCGTTTGAGTTGCAACACATTCTGACTCCGGCTCTCATTTTCCGGCTAACGTACTCTGCTAGGCAGACTTCACTTCGACTCGGCAGCGAGGAGTTTGGCCACTTGGCCGGCAAGATCGACGCGGGCGTTCTTGGTGACGAGGCGACCTTCCTGATCGATAAGCCACATGGTGGGAATGCCACGGATGCCGAACTTCACGCCGAAGTCATTCTGCCAGCCTTTGGCGTCGAAGTATTGTGGCCAGGGCATGTCTTTGGCCTTGGTCGCGCGCTCCAGCGCTGCCTTGCTGGTGTCAAAGGAGATGCCGATGACCTCGAAACCCTGCTCATGATATTGGTTGTAAGCATCGACGACGTGCGGGATCTCGCTCATGCATGGCCCACACCAGGTGGCCCAGAAGTCGATGAGCACCACCTTACCGCGAAGGCTGGCAAGATCGACTTCACGGCCATCGACGGCGGTAAAGTGAATACCTGGCATCTCGGCAGCGGCCGCAGGCGTCATCTCGGGAGAGGTGCCTGCACTTGGCTTGGAATCACTGATTTGAGGTGTCGCTGGAGTCGCCGCTACATTGGCGGCAGCGGGACTGTATGGCTGACACTTAACAGTCTGGCCTTGGCCTAATGGTTGCGCCAACTGTCTATTGACCATTCTGGCGATGAGCGTCTGTAATTGCTCCGCGCTCAAGAGCATCGGGCCCACTGGGAACACTTCGTCTGCTGCCTGCGTCCTGACAGGATTCACAAGCAAGGTCGATACGGCAACCGCCAGCAGAAGGTTCCGAATCAGATGAAAAGAACTGCAAAAATGGCGCCTACTCAAAGAGGCCAAAGTGGCATCAGTGTGTGAGCCTTCATCCGATTGAGATTGGATGGGGCGTGAGAAAAATGGCTGATAGTCATAGTGGGGCCAGTCTTGCGAATTGAGCACAGCGGGTGGGTTCTGAGTAGTGCGGCGTGTTCCGGGGAGGTAGATGTAGGTGTTCATGTTGGTAAGTGGGTTGCAAGCCCAGTTACCCGCTCAAACTGGGTTCGTTACAAACATGAACAAAAAATGGGTCGGCTGCGATTTGGGCTTCCTGAAAAGACCCCGAACCACCCACCACGATAACTCGCTAAATCAGGTCACAGCGCCCCTAGCTCAACAAATGCAGCCTAACCATTCTAGGGTGCATTGATGCGAACTGAGATGCTCTCATTTCGCCGTCGTGAGGTCTTGAGCCTAATTGGTGAGGGAAACATTTTGACCGTGCTTTTAGGAGTGGGCGAAAGATGTCAACTGACTGGACCTCCTATTTCAACAGCGGCAACTTGGCGCTGTAATGCACCGCACGGTGGCGGTTGTCGTCGAAGGCGAAGTGAAGCCACTGTTTATCGGCGCTGACGAAGCCGTCGGGGTAGTTCATGCGGCCTTTGGGGCCATCGACGGATTCTTGCTGGAG
>JANOBP010000711.1:0-7947 GCA_031411715.1 Verrucomicrobiaceae bacterium
GAGCCAGCGCCGAGGAACAACAGCGCCTTGAAGAACGCGTGCGTCGTCAGATGGAACATGCCGGCTTCCGGAGCGGCGAGACCGACACCCATGACCATGTAACCGAGCTGGGAAAGCGTCGAGTAGGCAAGGATGCGCTTGATGTCGTTTTGCTGCGTGGCCATCAACGCGGCCATCAAGGCGGTGAAGCAACCGATGTAGGCGATGGTTTCCGCGGCGACTGGCGTGACGATGACAAAGCTGACGCGCACCAGCATGAACACACCCGCGGCGACCATCGTGGCAGCGTGGATGAGTGCGGAGACGGGCGTGGGACCTTCCATGGCGTCTGGTAGCCAGACATGGAGCGGGAATTGAGCGGATTTGCCCACGGCACCCATAAACAGGCACAGCGCTGCTGCGGTGATGAGGCCGGGTGAGTTTTTAAGTGCTTCCGCGAGTGGGCCGCCTTGCACGAAGGAGTCACGTAAGTTGTCGAGGTCCAGATCACCTTTGTTCAGGCCAAACAGGATCAAAATGCCGATCATGAAGCCAAAGTCACCGATGCGGTTGGTGAGGAAGGCTTTTTTGCAGGCCTCGGCAGCGCTGGGCTTCTGATACCAGTGGCCGATGAGCAGGTAGGAGCTCAAACCGACGAGTTCCCAGAAGATGAACATCATCACCAAATTCCCCGCCAGCACGATGCCGGTCATGGAAAACATGAAGAGCGAGAGTGAGCCGAAGAACCGCGGCTTGGACTCGTCATCCTTCATGTAGGCGATGGAAAAGATGTGAACCAACATGCCGATGAAGGTCACGATGAACATCATGCCGCGGCTTTGATCATCGATCATGGCGTCGATGTTGGCTTGGAAGACGCCTTCTCCGAGATCGATGAATTTGAACATCGTCACCGTGCCTTCGGTGCCCTTTGTGGCGAGGAGGGCCACGCTGGCGAAGAAACAAATGACCGAGGAACCCACGGAGATGAGTACACTGGCATTTTTCAAGGCCCGGTGTGCGAGGAGGATGACGAGCGCCGTCAGAAACGGCAGCAGCAACAGGATGGTCGGGAGGAACTGCATGGTGCGTAGGATCAGCCCTGGAGCTTGGTGATGGCTTCGGTTTCGACGCTCTGCTTCGTGCGGAAGAGCGCCACGATGATGGCGAGACCCACGGCCACTTCAGCGGCGGCCACGGTAATGGTAAAGAAGACGAGCGACTGTGCGGTGTAATCCGGCAGGCCGTTGGTGAGGTGGAAGCGGCTGAAGCCGACCAGTGCCAAGTTTGCCGCGCTGAGCATCATCTCTAGGCACATGTAAATGATGATGATGTTCCGGCGGGCAATGACTCCAGCCAGACCGAGGGCAAAAAGCATGCCGCTCACGACGAGATAGTGACCCAGAGTGATCATACTGCGCTCCTTTCCTTCTTACTGAGGACCACCACGCCCACCGTGCCTACGAGCAGCAGCAGGCCCACGACCTGGATGTGGAAGCCGTATTGATGAAAGAGCGTGAAGCCGATGAGCTTGGCGTCAGGCAGCGTGCCAGCCTTGAGGTCATTGGCGATGGTGGGCAGCTTGGCAGCCTCACCAATCTTCCCGGCGGCCTCGGTGAGGGCCAGCGGGGAGCTTTCGAGGCTTTGCTCAGCCAATTTGGTGCTGCTGACCACACTGATGATCTGAGCGGTGAGCAGAACACCCACTAGGATGCCACTGACGATGGCGGGCGTGTTCCGGGACTTGCCTTCCTCTGCTTTGATATCGAGCAGCATGATGATGAACAGGAACAGCACCATCACCGCCCCCGCATAGACCAGGATCTGGATCGTGCCGATGAAATAGGCATCAAGGCCGAGAAACAGCGCTGCTAGACCCACGAAGCACGAGGCGAGCGAAAGCGCACTGGTGACTGGATTCCGCGCTGTGACCACCATGAGGCCAAAGCCCAGGGTGATGGCGGCGAGGATGTAAAAGAGGAGTGGAGGCATGTAGAAAATGACGAATTCCCGAATGACGGATGACGAATGGTCAGGCGGAAACCGGGAGGCCGATTATCCGAACGTGAGTCAGAGCGGCAACCCGATTTTGTGAAAAGTTTCACAAAGTCGGCGCAGAAGCCCCAATTACCTCCTGATTTGGCTCAAAATCGTGCTTGCGATCCAGTCATGCGCCTTCGGGGTGATGTGATGGTCGTCGTCCCGGACGATGTAATCATAGATATCAGCGCTTGATGAGATCTGCCGATGCAGATCCACCAGATGCACCTCCTGGTCCTGCTGCTGGGTCACCGCAGCCTCGATGGCGGCGTTGTAGGCGGTGATCTGGCGGCCGATTCCCGGGCATTTGGCCTCATAAGAGGGCGGCGCGGGGCAGATGTTGATGCAAAAGACCTGCTGGTGAGATTTCCGCAGCACCTGAACCGACTCGGCATATTTGCGGCTAAATTCCGGGAACTCCGTGGTGACGTAGAAGCGCCGCCGCAGGATGCGAGCGCGGTTGCGGTGAAGAAAGGCGGTGACTCGCTTCATCAGCCAGGGCGGCAGTCGGCTGATGCGCTTGCGCATTTTGGGCGAGACCGGCCTCGGCGCGCAGTCCACCACCCCGCAGTGCAGCACAGCCAGGACGCCTTGGTCTTGGAAATAGGCATCATTTCGAACGATGTGCGGTGCCTCCATCGTGATGGTGGCGGAGGGCTCACTGCGGTCCCGCAGGTCCAGAAAGATGTCTCTTTCCTTCATCAGTGCCGCACGCACCTGCTGGATGTAGCGCTGCTGAGTGGTTACCACGCCAGGCCGTGGCATCGCCAACGAGTCGCCATAAAGTCCGATGTAGGGCCAGGAGGTCAGTTCCATAGTTGCTTTTGAATCACTCGCCTCGAAGTCAGCGAGGGAACACACTTCGTCGAGATGAAATGACTCCCACGACACGTCTCAGAGCGCAGCGGACGCTTGGGTGAAGCCTTGACAAAAAGCCGTCAAACCGTCAGACCTGTGGGATTCTCATGATCATCTACGGAACCGCTCTTCTCGCCGCGTGCCACCTGTTGGGCATCATTATAGGTGAGCTTCTGGGCCACGCGCTTGGAATGAGCACCAATGTGGGTGGCGTGGGCATCGCGATGCTGCTGCTGATCTTCGCGCGCATCTATCTGCACAAGGGCGGGCATCTCTGCGCCACCTCAGAGAGCGGTGTGCATTATTGGGGTGCGATTTACATTCCCGTCGTCGTGGCGATGGCGATGCAGCAGAATGTGGTGGCGGCTTTGCGTGGCGGACCCGTCGCTTTGATCGCTGCAGTGGGAAGCGTGGTGGTGTGTGGCTTGTTTGTGTCCTTCATCAATCGCATGGAACCGGAAGCCGAAGCTCCAAAGGAGGCTCAGTGATGTGGGAGATCCTTGAGAAGGCCGCAAAGGAGAACGGACTCGTCACCGCATTCGCCGTGGTGGGTTTGGTGATGCTCGTGTCGGGCGTGATCTCTCGGAAGCTGACGTTTGGACGCGTTCAGGGCTCAGCCATCGCCATCCTCATCGGACTGGCCCTCGCGTATGTCGGCGGGAAGCTCACAGGCGGCAACAAAGGGCTCGCCGACCTCGCTTTGTTCAGCGGTGTCGGCCTGATGGGCGGCAACATGCTCCGCGACTTCGCCATCGTGGCCACGGCGTTCGAAGTT
Organism: Verrucomicrobiaceae bacterium; assembly: GCA_031411715.1. Lineage (GTDB taxonomy): Bacteria > Verrucomicrobiota > Verrucomicrobiia > Verrucomicrobiales > Verrucomicrobiaceae > Prosthecobacter. Next base: position 3,653 of record JANOBP010000711.1, read on the forward strand.
CATGCCGAGGAGGCGAAGAAAGCAGGCTGGATCGGTGCCATCGCGCTGCTGCTCGGCACGGTGCTGCCCTTCATCGTTGGCGTCATTGTCGCTTGGTGTTGGGGTTATCGAGATGCCGTGAGCCTGACCACCATCGGTGCCGGTGCCATCACCTACATCGTCGGTCCTGTGACGGGTGGCGCGATTGGGGCAAGTTCGGATGTGATGGCGCTCAGCATCGCCACTGGCGTGATCAAAGCGATTCTCGTCATGGTCGCCACGCCCATGGCCGCCAAGTTCCTGCGCCTGAAAACCCCACGCTCTGCCATGGTCTTCGGCGGACTCGCTGGCACCGTCAGCGGCGTCTCCGCCGGCCTCGCAGCCACAGATCGAAAGCTGGTGCCCTATGGAGCACTGGTGGCCACCTTTCACACCGGACTCGGCTGCTTGCTCGGGCCTTCGGTGTTGTTCTTCATTGTCCGCGCACTCACTTAAATCCCATGCCTGACCTTCCCATCATCGCCCGCGCCCGCTTGCACAGCACTTCCATCGCCTTTCGCTCGGGAACGACCACGCACACCTATCAGGACATCCTGGACAGCTCCGCCACGCTTGCGGCGGCGTTGTTGGGTGAGGCCGATGACTTGAAGGAATCGCGCGTTGCCTTGCTGGTGCCGGGCGGGTTTGAATACGCCGCCTCGCAGTGGGCGATCTGGTGTGCGGGTGCCGTGAAGGTGCCCATTTGTTTATCTGCGACAGAGCCCGAGTGGGAGTATGCGCTCACGGATTCCGGCGCGAGCACCGTGATGGCGGATGCGGCGATGAGTGCCAAGATCGCCCCGCTTTGCCAAAGGCTCGGCGTGAGGTTGATCGACATCCAGGCCATCACTTCCGTGCCCGCCAAGTCTCTTCCAGACGTCACGCCCGAGCGAATGGCGATGATCCTCTACACCAGCGGCACCACCAGCAAGCCCAAGGGCGTGGTAACGACCCATGCCCACATCCAGGCTCAGATCGAAAGCCTGGTGCAGGCCTGGGAATGGTCCGCCAGCGACCGCATCCCGCTGTTTTTGCCGATGCATCACATCCACGGCATCATCAACGTCACCAGTTGCGCTTTATGGTCCGGCGCCGTGATTGAGCCGTTTTCGCGCTTCGAATTGAACGCCATTCTCGGCCGTGTGCGTGAGGATGCCTACACGCTCTTCATGGCCGTGCCGACGATCTATGTGAAACTCATCCAGGCACTCGAATCCGCCTCCGGCAGCGACCGCGCGGCCATCGTGGCCGGTTTCAAGCGCATGCGCCTCATGGTCTCCGGCAGCGCTGCCTTGCCCGCCAGCGTGCATGAGCAGTGGACCGCCCTCACCGGCCAGCAACTGCTTGAGCGCTACGGCATGACCGAGATCGGCATGGCCATCTCGAACTTGTATCACGGCGAGCGCCGTCCCGGTGCCGTCGGCGCACCGCTTCCAGGTGTGGAGGTGCGGTTGAAGAGCGAAAGCGGCCAGATCATCACCACTGAGGACGAGCCCGGCGAGATCCAGGTGCGCGGCCCAGGCGTGTTCCGCGCCTATTGGAACCGCCCTGAGGCCACGGCGGAGACTTTCGATGGCGACTGGTTCCGCACCGGCGACATGGCCGTGCTGGAGCGCGGCTACTACCGCATCATGGGCCGCCTCAGCGTCGATATCATCAAGAGCGGCGGCTACAAACTCAGCGCCCTCGAAATCGAAGCCGCGCTGCTCGACCACCCGCACATCCTCGAATGCGCCGTCATCGGGCTCCCGGACGCCACCTGGGGCGAGGCCGTCAGCGCAGCCGTCGTCTTGAGAGAAGCCACCACCCTCGATCTCGCCAGCCTGCGCGAGTGGAGCAAAGAACGCCTCTCCGTTTACAAGATCCCCCAGCGCCTGCTAACCGTGAACGAGCTCCCACGCAATGCCATGGGCAAAGTCACCAAGCCCGCCGTGAAGACTCTGTTTGGGTCGGGCTAAAGTAGCCCAGTTGCGCCGCAACTGGAGTCAACCGGTTGCAGCGCAACCGCAGCGAGTCCCAGAAACCTGTTCCACAGGAACAGGGCAACTTTGAAAGTAGCCCAGTTGCGCAAGCGTATGCTATAAATCTGCTGACAAACCCACGAGCTGTGAATGATCTTCAATGTTAGGCGGCGAGGAAAAGCCCATGCGAGTATGGATCCTGATGGCAGTCCATTTGGTTGTTTTCGTCCCTGCGGTGGCGAAGGGTCAGGCTGTGAACCCGAAAGGGGTTCAGAATATCTTGGCCGAGGAAGGGGATAAGTTTCCCGGCGGGCTGGTTCCCGGACACATCCCGGCCAAGTCGGATGAGCCGTTGGCCGAGGCGTTCTCGCTGGAGCAGGCGGCCCGGTCAATGGACCTCGCCGCTCTCAACTGGCAGGCCCAACCGAGGCAGCAGTGCAGCCAATGCCACGCCAACATGCTGCACCTCGTCGCGCGTTCCGCCCTGGCCGGTCTGGTCAGCGAGCCGCCGGAGGTGCGGCAATTGTTCGAGCAGGACCTTGTGGCCCGCCGCTGGGAGAAGCACGGGTTGCTCTACAACGTGGAGGCGGTGGTGGTCGCGGTGCCGCTGGCACTTCACGATCGTCAGACGACTGGGAAGCTGCACCCGCTGACTCGACAAGCCTTGGACCGGATGGTCGCGGTCCAGGAGAAGGATGGCACCTGGGGCAATACTGGCGGGGGCAAGTATGCCTTCTTCCTTCGCTACGAGCAGACGCTGTTCGCGGCGGTCGGAATCGCTTCTGCCCCGGATGGCTACTCGGAAACCGAGTCCGGCCGCCAGGCGTTGGAACGAATCCGTATGTTCGCGCAGGCCAACCCGCCGAAGCACATCTACGCCAAGGGGATGCTCCTGTGGGCCTCGGCTCACGCCAAGGGCCTCGCCACGCCGGAACAACGGAAGGCAGCAGCCGACGAGTTGCTCTCGCTCCAGCGATCCGATGGCGGTTGGGCACTCCGACGCATGCTGTCGGATGATCCCAACCAACCCGCGGGCCGGTTCGCGATCGATCTGCCCAGCGATGGCTACGGAACCGGGTTCGCCGTGTTCGTCCTGCGTCAATCCGGCCTGCTTGCTGACGACTCCCGCTTGCGCCAAGGCGTGGCTTGGTTGAAGAGCAACCAGCGAAGAAGTGGCCGGTGGTTTCATTCCACCCTGAGCAACCGGCCAAACAATGTCCTATCCAACACCGCCACCGCTTGGGCCGTGCTGGCACTCCAAGCCTGTGGGGAGATCCGCGCGAAGAAGTAGGAAAAACAAAGGTGTCTGGAACCCGTTGTTTGTTCCCATTGTTCAACCCTCAAGTTACTAATTGGGTGCAGCAGGCTTTTCGGCAGTGTGACGACCCTATTTTTATCTCCCTTGCCGCCGCGCACATCAATCTTCCCGCCACCCGTATCCACGTCCTTGATTCGCAGCGCCAAAACCTCCGCCACCCGGAGTCCGCAGCCGTACAGCAACTTCACCGCCAACCCAGCCGCCCCCTTCACACCTGCCAAAAGTGTCTTCACCTCTTCCTGAGTGAGCACGACCGGCAGATACTTGGGCCTTTTGGCCCTGACCGCATCAATGCCTTCTAATTCGATCTTGAGCACCTCCCGATAAAGGAAGACCAGCGCGTTCAATGCTTGGTTCTGTGAAGCGGCTGCAAGCTTGCGGTTCACCGCTAGGTTTGTCAGAAACGCAGTCACCTCCTCCGTGCCCATCTCCGCCGGGTGCCGCATCTTGCCACAGACCTTGGCCTGGAAGCGCACATACTGCTTGTACCACTGCACATAGGACAGTTCTGTCTGCTGCGAACCGAGTGCCGGAGGCAGGCGCGAGATAGACTGCGACGAAGGAGCAGCCCTGGAGCGCAGCGGAAGGGTGAAGGAACCGGAGGAGGCGACTGAATCAATACTGTTTCAGACAGATCGTGCCGCGCAGACGCTCCTCAAGACTTGGTTCAGTATTTGGAAGATGAACACATGGATTTTACCCTCCTATGTTGGAGTTAATCTACATTTATGTTGCCGTACTCCAACATAGGAGGGTAAATCGACACCTATGAGCGACGCGGCCCGTGATATTCCCATCAATTCGTCGGATATAAAGCTGCTGACAAACCTCACGATCTGTGAATGATCTTCAATGTTAGGCGTTGCTACGCGCTCCCTAAAACTCACCATCAACAACCACGCATGAACACGCACTCCGCATTATCCCTTCTGCTCGCTTGCGCCCTCATTGCTGCCCCGGCAGCACAGGCCCGAGATGTTGCCCGCGACCTTTCTCGT
>JANOBP010000712.1:0-8066 GCA_031411715.1 Verrucomicrobiaceae bacterium
CTGCCGCTGCTCCCGCGCCTGCACCAGCAGCTGCTCCTGCTGGCCCGCGTGATGCAACACTCGATGAGCGTGTGGCTGATCTGGAGCAATACTTCAATAACATGGCCCCAGGGCCAGCGGCTGATGCCAAAGACCCCTTCAAGTCCAAACTTGGTGGCCTTTCAGGTCCTGGTCACAACGGCTTCTTGATGATCTGCGCGGCACTCGTGCTCTTCATGACCCTCCCAGGTCTGGCTCTCTTCTACGGCGGCCTTGTTCGCTCGAAGAACGTACTCTCCGTCCTGGCGCAATGCCTTGGCTGCGCGGGTCTGGTGACCATCCTTTGGTACTTCGTGGGCTACTCATTCGTCTTCGGCGAGCATGAGGCCACAGGAGCTCCTTCCTGGGCGCCTTACCTCGGCTCCTTCAAATACTTCTTCCTCGAAGGCGTGGGCGCAGCTCCCAATACCAACTACGCCGGTTGGCCTTCGCAGTCCGTCTTCTGCATGTATCAGCTCATGTTCGCCATCATCACTCCAGCGCTGATCGTTGGTGCCATTGCTGAGCGCATGAAGTTCTCTGCGATCATGCTCTTCATCACGCTCTGGATGTTCGCCGTGTATTTCCCTCTCGCTCACATGGTGTGGGGCTTTGATGGTCTCATGAATGGCGTCTGGAACACCGGTTCTGCTTCACCTGCCATCGACTTCGCGGGTGGCACGGTCGTTCACATGTCCTCTGGTTGGAGCGCTCTTGTGCTCTGCCTCCTCCTCGGCAAGCGCAGCGGCTACGGCAAAGAGAAAATGGCTCCGCACAGCATGGTGCTCTGCATGGTCGGCACGGGCATGCTCTGGGTCGGCTGGTATGGCTTCAATGCAGGTTCCGCACTCGCTGCTGACGGCCTCGCTGCCAATGCCTTCATGACCACGACGCTTGCTGCCGCTACCGCCAGCTTCGTTTGGGCGCTCGTTGAAAAGATCCACAAAGGCAAGCCTTCCGTCCTCGGCTTCTGCTCCGGCGTTGTCGCTGGTCTGGTCGTGATCACTCCAGCAGCGGGTTTCGTCACTGCAAAGTCTGCCATGATCATCGGTGTGCTCGCCGGTATCGTTCCTTACCTTGGCGTGATGGTTCTCAAGCCTATGTTCAAGTATGACGACGCCCTCGACACCTTCGGCGTGCATGCCATCGGCGGCACCCTCGGTGCCATCGTCACCGGCATCTTTGCCAACAATACCATCAACGGAAATCTCACCACGGTGAACGTTTATGTGAACAAAGACCTCGCCAAGATGATCGTCGATGCCGGTGGCCAAGGTGGTCTGCTCGGTGCCCAGTTGAAGGCCTGCGCCATCACCATCGCACTCTCCGTCGTCGCCACCGTGGTGATCACACTGATCGTCAAAGTCGTCGTCGGTCTCCGCCCAACTCCTGAAGAAGAAGCCATCGGCCTCGACCTCAGCGACCACGGCGAAGCTGGTTACGAGCACTAATCTCCCCATCGGTCCTCAGAAATCCCCACGCCGGGCTGGTTCACACCAGCCCGGCTTTTTTCTGCCTTGATGGGATTCACACCGTGTGATGCCCTTCAATCCGCATTCGACAATCGACATTCGTCATTCACCATCAGCGATGCCTCGTTGGCTCCCATTGGTCATCACCTTCATTCTCATCGCCCTCATCGTCTATCTGGCCGATAGCCGTGCCATTCCAGGCTTCTTTAGTTGGGTGGATTCCATCCGTGGACTCGACAAACTGGGCCACTTCACCCTTATGGGCGGGCTCGCTTGGTGTGCCAACTACGCGCTGAACTACCGTCGCAGTTATTCGCTGCTGACTGGCTCGCTCATCATTGCCGTCATCGTCACGCTTGAGGAGGGAAGCCAATACTTCATCTCCACCCGCACGTGCGATTGGAAAGATCTCCTCGCTGATTACCTCGGCATCTTCATAGCTGGCCGCTGCATTCCCAATCCGCCATCCGCAATCCAAAATCCGCAATTCAAGTGATCTCCTGGTTCGCCCGCAACTCCGTCGCCGCCAATCTCCTCATGCTCGCCATCATGGGCATCGGAGGTTGGACGTTATACACCGACCGCATCCCGCTGGAAGTCTTCCCGGACATGCCATCACGGTTTCTCTCGGTCAATGTGCCCTATCCCGGCGGCACGCCTGAGGAGGTCGAGGAAACCATCGTTCTGCGCATTGAGGAGGCCATCCAGCAGGTCAATGGCATCAAGCGCATTGTCTCCACCGCCTCATCCAGCGGTGGAATGGTCATGCTCGAGATCAACGATGCCGATCAAGCCCGTGAGATCATCGAGGACATCAAAATCCGCGTCGATTCCATCCCTAACTTTCCCGCGCTCGCCGAGCGGCCCATCATCCAGCATGACGACCACCTGGACACCGTCATCTCCGTCATCCTCGCTTCCGAAATGGCCGAGCGGGATCTACGCCGACTCGGTGAGCAGATTCGTGACGAACTCGGCGCACTGCCCGGCATCTCACATGCCAATCTCAGCGGCGTGCGGCCTTATGAAATCAGCATCGAGATCCCAGAGGCCAGGCTGCGGAAGTACAACCTCACGCTGGATCAAATCAGTGCTGCCATCCGCAGCAGCGCCATTGATCTACCGGCTGGTGTTGTCAAAACGGAGGCCGGCGACGTTTCCATCCGCACCCGCGGCCGTGCCTACACTGGCAGCGACTACGCCCGCGTCGTCATCCTGACTCGACCAGACGGCACCAAGCTCACGCTCGGCGAAGTCGCTGTCATCGCCGACGGCTTCAACGAAAATCCCCTCATCGCCCGTCTGGATGGCAAGCGCTGCGTCATCATCAATGTGATGCGGGAGCAGTCTCAAAACGCCATCAAAATCGCCCAGTCGGTCAAAGACTACATCATGAGCAAAGGCGAGCGCCTGCCTGATGGCGTGCGTCTCGAGTTCTGGAGTGACCGTTCCAAGATCGTCAAAGGCCGCATCGCCCTGCTGCTGCAAAATGCCCGCAGCAGTCTCATCCTCGTCTTCATCTGTGTCGGGCTCTTCCTGCGGCTGGATGCCGTGTTTTGGGTCGCCATTGGCATGTGCATGAGCTTCCTCGGTGCCTTCGCGTTGATGCCACTGTTTGATCAAAGCATCAACCTCAGCTCCGTCTTCGGCTTCATCCTCGTTCTTGGTATCGTTGTCGATGACGCCATCGTCACCTCCGAGCAGGTCGATACGCTACGACAGCAAGGCATGGCACCGCTAGAGGCCTCCATTGAAGGCGTGCGCCGCCTTGCCGCACCCATCACCTTCGGCGTGCTCACGACCATTGTTGCCTTCATGCCCATGGCCATGGGCTTTGGTGACTTTGGCGTCATGTTCCAACCCATCGCCATTGTTTTCATCTGCGTCATGCTTCTGGCGCTCATGGAGACCAAGCTCATCCTCCCCAGCCATCTCGCCAACCGCACGCCGATCCTCAGTCGTGCTGCCGACGCACTGGATCCCATCCACCGCTTCTCTGAGCGCTGGCTCCAGCGTTTTGTCGAGGCCGTGTATCGTCCTACCTTGCGTTTTTGCCTGGTTCATCGCTACAGCGTGCTCTCAACCGTGTTTGGCGGACTCGGCGTCTTGTTCGCCATCTTCTTCAGTGACCGCATCCCCTATACCTTCTTCCCAGCCGTGGCCAGTGAGCGCATTGAATGCCGCCTCACCATGCTGGAAGGCACCCCATTTGATGCCACAGAAGAGCAAATCTCCCGCATCTACGACCTTGCCGATCAGATGCGCAAAAAATACACCGGTCCCGATGGCCGCTCCGTCGTCCGCGCCATCTTTTCCAATAGCGGCGCTTCCAACATGGGCCGTAGCTCCAGCGGATCTTCCGCCACCAATATTGGTGAAGTCATCATGGAGACCTATGGGCCGGAGGAGCGCTCGATGGAGGTCAATACCGTGGACATGAAGAACGAATGGCGTCAGCAGATCGGCACCATCGTCGGAGCCAAAGAACTCACCTTCCGTGCTGAGATCATGCGCAGCGGTGACCCCATTGACCTCCAACTCACAGGCACCAGTCCGGATGAGCTCCTGGCCATGTCCAAGCAGATCAAAGACCGCCTCAATACCATCGAGGGCGTGCTGGGCGTCACGGATAGCCTTGATTCCGGCCGCAATGAGATTCAGCTCCGTCTCAAGCCCGAAGCGCAGCAGTTTGGCTTCACTGTCAACGACCTCGCCCGGCAGGCACGCAGCGCCTTCTATGGCGATGAAGTTCAGCGCATCCAGCGCGGGCGCAATGAAGTCAAAGTCATGCTCCGCTTCCCCAAGACCGACCGCAAAAGCCTCGCCACACTCGACACCATGCGCGTGCGTGCCGCCAACGGCATGGAAATTCCCTTCAACCAAGTCGCCGAAGCCAAAGTCGGCAAAAGCTTTGCCTTCATCAAGCGCGTCGATCGCCGCCGTGCCCTCAACATCATGGCCGACGTCAACAAGGCCACCACCAATCCCAAAGTCGTGCGGGAATCCCTGCGCCCCTTCCTTGAAAAGCTCTTCGTGGATCACCCGCACATCAGCTGGAGCTTTGAGGGCGAGGCGCGCTCCGAGCGTGAAAGCTCCGCCGCCTTGTGGCTCTCCAGCATCCTCGTCCTCTTCGGTCTTTACGCCCTCATCGCCATTCCGCTGAAGAGTTATCTACAGCCCCTCATCGTCCTCGTCCTCATCCCCTTCGGCGTCGTCGGAGCCACCCTCGGCCACCTCTGGCATGAGATGCCCCTCAGCCTCATGAGCCTCTGCGGCATCCTCGCTGTCTCGGGCGTCATCGTGAACGACACGCTCGTCCTGGTGGACCGCATCAACGAATTGGGTGCCGAACCCGGCAGCGACATGACCCACGCCGTCACCGAAGGCGGAGCCTCACGCTTCCGTGCCATCTTCCTCACCCAGATCACCACCTTCGTCGGCCTCATGCCCCTCATCTTCAACTTCGGCCCCTTCATTGAAAGCTGCCCCTTCATCATCAAAGACATCCTCGTCTGGATCTTTGGCGACAACAGCCTCGCCCAAGGCACCAGCAACCAATTCCTCACCCCCATGTCCGTCGCCATGGGCTACGGCAGCCTCTTCGCCACCGTCATCACCCTCTACCTCGTGCCCATGTGCTACCTGATGCTCGAAGACATCAAAAACCTCTTCCGCGCCCGCCGCCGTGCCCCTGAGCTAGAGACTCTACAGGGTGCCGTGGTCTAAAGCCGTAATGCCAAAGTTTTCAAAACCTGCAAAAGAACCACTGCTTCGTTTTGCCATTTTGGTATATCCGGCAGCGATGTTGCTTCTTCCTTTTAAGCTTCACGGCACCACACTCCGGCAAGAGTCGGCTGGTTCAGGTGCTTCCTCAGAGCCATACGAGCCTTTTATCTGAAAAAGGCCGGAAGTATTTTCATATATCGAGAAATGTCTCAAAAAGCTTAAGCTGGTTGTAAAAATCATACACCACTCTAGTTCCCTCTGGCACGCACAAACAAACATCACCGATTGCATGGGGCTGCCCAAATAAAAATACATGTAGGCCCTGTATTATATTGCGCTGTTCTCGCTCACTTATGCTTTGCCACTGCCGCGTCAGCCATAGTTCAAGTGTACTATACAATGATTCCAAATGCTTGGGGCGATGTTGTTTTTTTCCATCTCCTCAAGTAGCTTACCCAACGCCTCGAAGAAGCGTGCCTCCATTTTTATATACCCGTCTGCTCTGATGCTAGTCATAAAATAATTGGGTGTTTTAATCAGGGCTTACGTATGGGGGTGGAAAATAGGCGCGATGAACTCGCTTCTAAAGCTAGCTAGGTGAAAAGGCAGCTTGTTTGCGTTTTGATCTCATCGGGACCTTCAACGCATGATCCTTCACTAGCTTAGCCTACATTTCTCGTAAAAGCGGCAGGCTCTGCGCACAGGCCCGGCCCCTCCAGGTTGTAGCTTTCTGACAGAAGAACCAGACCCAAAACGCCGAAGTCACGGACCGGAAGGGTTCTCGTTTAAGGCGGGCTTTCGTTGAAACGGCTCTGAACAAAAACCGCTCATGGGACGCTGATATGACGCTCATCAAAGCATCCCATGATGAGCGTCTCGTCAGCGTCAGAGGTCAGGGGGTGCGTCGCCGGAATGATTTAGGCCTTGAAGGTAAGCCTTGAGCAGTCGCGGCAGCGTCCCGGAGTGCGGTGGCAACGCCCTGAAAGGGTACGACACCGCTCCCGCGCGCTGAATGGTGCGCTGCGGCCTGAGCGCACTCGACGGCATCACGTGAGCGGTGTCGGCGATGCAAGGGTGCCCCTTGCATCTCTGCCACCGCACTCCGGGACGCTACCGCGCAGGAGGCTGTGTCAGACCGGGCTGGAATCCTTGAGGCTTTCAGCCTCATCTCCTCCAACGACCGACGTGTTGACCGTTTCCGCACCAACTTCCCGGACTCAACCTTCTCCGTGGCTGACCGAGTTGCTTCCGTGGCGCAAAAAGTCGTTTTGGCGGCCAAGAAGCTGATTTCAGCCCTTTGGGCACCCTTTCCACGTCATCAACGTCTTTTGGCCACGTGCCAGCCATCCCACCCCAAACTTGCCTTCACCTAACCACCAAGGAAAAAACACCCGTCCCATAAGGCGGTCACGAAGCCCAGGGCTACTCATGGCGCTGGGGCTGTGACTGCCAATAGGACGGATTTTCACCCCAATCCAACACCCCTATGCAACCGCACCTCAGAGTCCTCGTTGGCTTTGCCAAAGGGTCAGACAGTGGCCTGCTCGAAGTCGCCACTGCCGTTCATCTCAAGCTGTACGGCAACCCGCTGTATCCCAATCCACCTGTCACCGCTGCCGCGCTGAACACCGCCATCGATGACTTCTCCACCGCCATCGCCGCTGCCAATCTCGGCGGCCCGGAGGAGACCGCCGACAAGAACAACAAGCGTGAGATCCTCATCGGACTCCTGCGCCAGCTTGCCGGTTATGTGCAGGGCCTTCATAACAATAATTTGGCCGACCTGCTCTCCAGTGGTTTCGACGCCGTGAGCACCAACAACGCTCCCAGCCCCCTGGCCACCCCCACGATTAAAGACATCCTCAACGGCATGAGCACACAGCTCATCCTGCGTGTCAACGTCGTCCCCAATGCCAAGTGCTATGAAGTGCGTTACGCCCTCATCCCACCCGGTGGTGCGCCCGGCCCCTATCAAACCGGCGGCCTGCACACCAACTCACGCAACATGGCCATCAACGCCCTCACCCCCGGTGGCATGTACCAGCTCCAAGTCCGCGCCGTCGGCGGCAGCACCGGCTACAGCGACTGGAGTGACCCCGTCAGCCACATGTGCATGTAACCCCATCAAGACTGGGAGACCGGGAGTGGAGGAGACTGGGAGACAATCTTCCAGCCCTCCGCTTCCGCCTCCTGGAAGGCCGCCACGGCCACGAAGTCTTTGCCAATGACGGATTTGGAAATAGAAGCCTGCAAGTCAGCAAGTATTCGTGACTGACGATTTGCACTACGACCTCGTTTCACCTGCAACCAATAAAGATCGTCATCTCCGCCAGACTAAACCATGAATTGCGCGCTCACACTCATAGCTCTGACATTTCTTTCCAGCTTTTCATTTGGGCAAGTAAGCGTCGGAATGTCCGTAGTCCTCAAAGCAGACGAAATCGAACTGAGTTTCATTGATCGTCAAACTGTTGTGATACGCCCAGATAAGATGGGCGAGGTTAAGCAATTACTTGTTTCAGAATTGAAACAGGTAATCAAGATCGATATAGACCAAGACAGAGGGAATCGATTGCCTTACCTAAACGTCGACTTCTTCCTCAAGGCGCAAAACGCCAAACGAGAATTATTGGTTGGGTTCCCAATCTTGCCAGAACACTGCCTGCATGGACATGAGGGGTGGGTAAAGCTAACTGATAAGTTAAAAGAGATTGCCGACTCTGACGAAAAATAAAGATAAAGAGTATGCTCTCAGCGGGTAATGAAGTCAGGCTGCAGCTTTCTAGTAGAATAACCCAACCCCAAACGCCGGAGACACTGGCCGGATGGGCACACGAATCGAGCATCTGT
>JANOBP010000713.1:0-1096 GCA_031411715.1 Verrucomicrobiaceae bacterium
GGCACTGGATCTTGAAGAATCTGCTCGCATCGGAACCTCCACCTCCACCGCCGAATGTGCCCGCGCTTGATGGCGTGATCTCCGAGTCATTGCCCATCCGCGAGCGCCTCGCCAAGCATCGCGAGATGGCCGCCTGCGCCAGTTGTCACAACCTCATGGACCCCGTGGGCTTTGCTTTGGAAAACTACGACGCCATCGGTCGCTGGCATGCCGAGGCTGATTCACGCGGCGGTTTCGCCGATGGCAGTGAGTTCGAAGGTGTGGCAGGCCTTGAAGACGTGCTGCTCAAGCGCCCCGAACTCTTCGTCAGCGCCCTCACCGAAAAACTCATGACCTATGCCCTTGGTCGCGGTCTGGAGGCCAGCGATGCACCTGCTGTGCGGAAGATTGTGAGCCGAGCGAAAGCGAAAGGCTGGAAATTTTCCGAAATCATTGTCGGCATCGCGACCAGTGTTCCGTTTACCATGAAATCATCTGCACCATGAGCACCTTCACCACACGCAAGTCTCTCTCTCGCCGTACGCTACTGCGCGGCGTTGGTGCCACGTTGTCGCTGCCTTTCTTGGACGCGATGGTTCCTTCCGCTACGGCTGCCGCTCGCTCGGTTCAGCCTGCAAAGCGCATAAGTTATATCTACATCCCGATGGGCTGCGATCAGTCGCGCTGGACTCCTGGGAGCAAGGACTCGCTCGATAAGCTTTCGCCCATTTTGAAGTCACTGGAGCCGGTGAAGCAGCATTGCACGGTCATTTCGAATCTTGAACTCGAGCCCGCTTATCCCGGCACTCACGCCACATCGAATGCTTCCTTCCTCAGTGCCGCCCGCGTGAAGCACACGGAGAGCAGCGACTACTACAACGGCACCACCGCCGACCAGATCGCCGCGAAGGCCATTGGCCAGCAGACGCAGCTCCCGTCGCTCGAACTCGCGATGGATTTGATGCAAGTCGTCGGTCAGTGCGACAACGGCTTTGCGTGCGTTTACCAAAACAACCTCTCCTGGTCCTCGCCCACCACGCCGCTACCCGCCGAGGCGCATCCACGCCTCGTCTTCGAGCAGCTCTTTGGTGATGGCGGTAGCAAGGCCGACCGACAG
>JANOBP010000714.1:0-2837 GCA_031411715.1 Verrucomicrobiaceae bacterium
CGAAGATGAGTCTCTAGTAGCGATCAAGGCTTTGGCTCATCAGATTTGGGCTTTTCATCACTTTGAGGAGCTGATTTGCCTTTATCTTCGGATGGTGAACTCAGCTTGGGTGCATCGAGTTTGGACTCGACCTTATTGGCAGCCTGCTGAGATGGTGGGACTTTAAAGAGCTTGCCACTGTATGGGCATTTCACCGTTTGGCCGGTGCCGAGTCCACCGACATCGACAAGCTGATTCTTGCCTGCGTAGGGGCTATTGACCATGTTGGGGCGGCCGGGCACGGAAATTCCAAAGGGCAAGTCTTTGGTCTTTGGGGTGCTGGGTGATGGTTTTGTTTCAGGAACGCTTTGGTTACTCGTGACGCTGGGAGGAGCGGATTTTTTGAGGGGAGGCAACGGCTCGTCATGGATGCGTTCTGGTGCTTGGGATCTTGAGGTCACTTTAGGCTTGGAGCTTCGGCGTGAAGAAGAATTGGTTTTTGGTTTCGACTCAGGTTGGTCGTAAACAATTCGAGGTGTGGACGGTGGACCGAGATATCGATTCTGGCTGAGGCTGGGTGCTGAATAGCGCGGAGCACTGTAGGGCAATGAACTTGTGCGGTAGGAGGAGGCAAAGTTATCGCCGTAACGTGCATAAGGTGGGCGGTAGGAAAGGGAACTCCGCTGGAGCGGAGGACTGGACACTGGCGCACGGTAGAGAGGCTGGCTGCCAGAGCTGTAAGCCCAATAATTTAAGAGGCCATCACGCTGAATCATGTTCCAAGCCTGACTTGGAGGCATCGAGCAAGAAGCGAGCATGCTAATGCTGAAAAGAAGCAGCGCGCGTGGCATGCTCAATGAACGGGTGTGGAATGGTTTCATCGTGATGGGATTTTTTCGTTGAGCGTCATTAGCGGGAAATCCCCGCCTTAATACTGCTAATGCTGGCAGATTTGAATCACAATTTCAAGAGGTCAGACAAAGAAATGACAAAATCGAAAGCTCCAGCTGTAAATACTGTATTGAATGCATTGAGTAAATACATCCATGCGCTTTATCCCTGCTTAACGTGCACAACACTAGGCCTCGCGTACTTTTGTCGCGAGAACGTCCACCATGCGACGAAAATCAGGTGAGGTATTGATGTTGTTGGTGATGACTTTGCACGCGTGTATGACCGTTCCGTGATCGCGACCTCCAAACTCTTCACCAATCTGGATCAGTGGCAATTTGGTAAGTGTGCGAGTGAGGAACATGGCGACTTGGCGACCTTCAGCGATGGTTTTTGGCCGACGTGGCCCGGTCAGGTCACTGACGCGCAGGTCATAATGCGTGGCGACGATTCGCTGGATCCTATCAACGGTGACCGTCTTTGATTTATCATCATCCATGACGTCATGCAGCAGATCAGTTAGCGCAGATTCAGTCGTCACGGGGCCTTCGAGTGAAACGTGTGCAGCAACGCGCATGAGGGCGCCTTCCAGCTTGCGGACGTTGCTGCGGATACGCTGAGCTACGAAATCGAGAATCCAGCTGTCGAGAGAGACATTGAAGTCACTTTGTTTGCGGCGCAGGATGGCGATGCGTGTTTCGAAATCTGGAACTTGAATCTGCGTCGCGAGTCCCCACTCAAAGCGAGAGACCAGTCTGCTTTCGAGATTCTTAATTTCGCTGGGTGGGCGGTCGCTGGCGAGGACGATCTGACGTGCGTTGTTGAACAACTCATTGAAGGTGTGGAAGAATTCTTCCTGTGTGCTGTCCTTGCCTTCAAAGAAATGAACATCATCAATGAGGAGTACATCGAGCTTGCGGTATTTTTGGCGGAATTGTGTGAAGGTCTGCTTCTTGATCGATTCGATGAACTCATTCGTGAACTGCTCCGAGGTCACATAGCGGACATTGGCGTTGCGTTTGCGTGCTAGCACCTCTTGACCGATGGCCTGAAGTAGATGCGTTTTTCCGAGGCCAGTAGGTCCGTAGATAAAGAGTGGGTTATAAATACGGCCGGGTTTTTCTGCGACGGCGCGTGCGACGGCAACTGAGTAGCTGTAGTTGGTGCCCACAACGAAACTGTCGAAGTTAAATTTCGCATTGAGGCCAACATCGCTGAAGAGACGTGTCGGGACTGGCTCGGTGGAGGCAACGCGTGCGGCTTTTGTTTCAGGTACTGCCTTGGAACTCGTTGGAGAGGTCACAGGCTCGGATGCGACGTTGAATTCGATGACAGCTGGCTCGCCCGTGATTTCAACGACAGCATCGGTCAGTGTGCCGACGTAATTGCTCTCGATCCAGAGTTGGTGAATGGGGTTGGGGACCGTGACGATGAATCGACCTCCATCCGCCATGCGAGCGGAGGTTCCGCTGAAGCAGCGCTGAAAATTATCGCCACCAAGTCGTGCTAACAGCACCCCGCAGACGCGATCCCACAGCGTGGGACTTACCTGGAACAAGTCTGTGGTGCTTGATTGGGCGCTGTTAGATTGATTGTCAGATAGGTTGCTGTCATTGGTGCGCTCCATGTTTGATGTCTCCAGAGTGATGTCGGTGATTGGATCTAAAGTGATTGGTCGAGCCATGTGATGAAGGTTTCGGGAGATCATCAGATGATGTTTTTAAAACGGAGTGCTTTGTATGTCGATTTCGTCACGAGAGACAAGACTTAACTGAGCTTATTTTTGAAATTAAAATCTCGGCGTGATGAAATTTTATGAAACAAATGTGCGGGGTGATTTTTGTTCGTTGTGCGCATCTCGGTGTATAACCTGTGAACAGATTGAGAATAGATGTTTGCAACTCATCTTTGGCATATTTTGAGCTTGCTTTTCAAGCCAAGAAAAAGGCCGCACGCGTGAGCGTGCG
>JANOBP010000715.1:0-8418 GCA_031411715.1 Verrucomicrobiaceae bacterium
TTCCTCCGCTGTTGGAGCGGCCACGGTCATTGCCTGTGGGCCGTTTTTCCCGGAAAACGCGCTGGAGCAACCGCGCGGCATCCTCCAGCCGCCGTTGTTCCATTTTCAGAGCGAGCTTAACAACTTGCCACTGCCGGATGGGATCTCGAAACAGAAGCCAGGGACACCAGCCTACACCCTCGACCTTGAAATGGCTGAGATGCAGGAAGTAATGGGCGCTCACCCAAATCTTAATGAATGGCTTAGCCGCTTCCGCCAGCTCCGGCGCTCGATGATTTTCGCTGGCGACGATTCTAATCAAAAAATGCAGCAGGCTGACTCTGACGCTGCTGTGAAATGGGACAAGGCCAAACGCGACTTTAACGAGGTCACTGCACCACTGCCTGAAGATGTGCGTCTTTATCTAGAAGCCGCCGCCGCGCAATTGAATGCCAATGAGCTCGCCGAAGCTGATCCGACAAAGAAGGCCCGAGATCTTTGGCAGCGGTTATTGGCTCTGCCAGCAGAGAAGCGCCACTGGCGTAGCACGTGGGCAGCCTGGATGCTCTTCCGCACATCCCCACATGATCAGCAAGGGCACTGGCTTGCTGAGACGCGTCGCCTAAGCCGCGAGGGCTTCAAAGACTGCCTCCACCTCGGCATCGAAGCCACCTACATCCTTGGCAGACCATCCAGCGACTACGCTGAGCGCATTCAAGTGACACCTGTAGAATGGAAACGTGCTTCCTTGCTTCGTGCAATGCTCGGCCTGAGCCGCTCCACGGAAAACCTGCGTGTTGACCAACGCCTCTTTACCCAATGGAGCGATGATTTCGCTCGAGAGGTCATCGCAGATCCATTCCTGCGCCGCGTGCAGATGCTACACCTCATCGAGACTGCCCAAGCTGCTGCTGGATGGGAGAGTGGCTATCAAAGCCGTAAGGTGGAAAACGGCGACCTGGTTCGCTGGCTAGAGAGCTTTGAAAAAGCAGGCATCACCAATCAAAATGAAGCGGCATTGCTCGCATGGATCACGTACAACGCCGCTCAGTTTAACAGCGCTCGACGCTGGCTTGCCCTAGCACCGAAGGATGAAGCCAATGCCCTAGCCTTGCGTGGCAAGCTGGCTGCAATGCGTGGTGAGCGCCGAGAATCACAGAAACATTTCACCCAATTAGCCTCCAAACTGCCAACCCCCAAGGAGCGTGCTCGAGTTGATTGGCGTCAGAATCAGGGCCAGGAATGGATCTCACTGACGACCATTAACTACGACGATGTGCGTAACCACAAGTTGCTTGCGGACTGCGGCGTGGCTCAACTCGCCAACAACGACTTTGCAGGTGCCCTGCGAACACTTCTGAGAACGGACTACTGGCTCGATGCCGCCTACATCGCCGAACGCCTCCTCTCAGTGGAGGAACTGCTAGCATTATCGCGCGCAGGTAAACTGCCACGCATGGAAAAGATGCATGTGGCTGACCAAGAGCCTAAAAATGGACCGCTTCGTCTTTCCACGCTCGCAGCAAAGTATAACGGTAGCTGGACACAGCCAGATGGTCTCAACCCATTCCACTATCTCGTCGCTCGCCGACTAGCGCGCGAGGGCTTCATCAAAGAGGCCTGCAAACTCCTGCCTGATGATCTTGCCACCGCTTTGGAATACCACGCTTCGAAGCTCCAGAAGTCTGGAGATAAACGGTTGCCGTCAAACGAGCGCGGCACCGCACTATGGCACGCAGCCCAGATGCACAGGCAAATCGGCATGGAGCTTTTTGGCTACGAAACAGGCCCTGATCATACCTTTTGCAATGGTGCCTTTGATTTGGGAGATCTGGCAACGATGCGCCGTGGAAAAGTCTGGTTGCCTGATTGGGCCACGCCCGATAATTGGAAAGTGGAGATTGGTCGTGATAGTCCCACTTTGCCAGCCACTGCCGACGAATTGTGGCGCGCGAATCATTATCGACCCATTAACGGGGAACGTTTTCATTATCGTTACGTTGCTGCCGACTGGGCCTGGCGCGCCGCAGCCATGATGCCTAATGACGATGAGCAAACCGCCGTTGTGTTAGCCACCGCGGGGAGTTGGCTCAAAAATCGCGACCCAAAAGCCGCCGACCGTTTTTACAAAGCCCTCGTCACCCGAAACCCGTCCATTCCGCTAGCTCAAGCAGCCGATGTAAAACGCTGGTTCCCACCCATCGACTTGCGTTTTGATATTGAACTGAAATAAGGTGATGAGTCGCTCGGAATCACGCTTGCGTCGCGTTGTGGCGGCGTGGTAGCCTACGTGCATGAAAACGGTTTTACTCTTCAGCCTGCTGAGCACTGCCTCATTGACTGCGCAGATCGCTTTGCCAACGACACCGACAAAATTTGGCACACGCTCGCTCAACGGTGGCTCTGGCAGTGGGAATGCCAGCGTGAACGCCACGACACCTCCATCCGAAACCAAGGCGCGGCTGGTGAGCTATTTCTCACTCGATACACCACGCCAATGGAAAAGCTCTGATGGCCGGTCCCTGATTGGGAACATCATCGCCTATGAAGAGAGCGTGGTGGAGGTCAAAGCTGCCAATGCGGGCGCTGCGGCTGCAGCAGCGCAAAATGCCCCAGCTCCGAAGCGGCCCGATAAATTCACCATTGTGCGAGATGACAAGGTGCGTCTGCTGGTGAATCAAAAAGCCGTTGAAGTGGCGCTTAGCAGCCTGAGTGAAGAGGATCGACAGTATGTGGCCAAGATGAACGAGGCGCTGGCGAAGCAGCAGGCGGCGGCGAAGTGACGCGCTTCTTGAGTCCGCATATCTCATGCTCTCGTGTGGCTTGAAAGTGCTCAGTTCTCAGTGCTCAGTCAAACTCACTTGGGTAGATTCAAACTGAGCACTGAGCACTGAGCACTTGGGCCACGAACGCAGGGATATCCGCTTCCACCAAGCAGTGTGAGAAAAGCGCTCACTCTGCCTCCGCCCACGCTTTGGCACGGCTCAAGGCGCGTTGCCATCCATGGATGACTTGGGCGCGCGCGGCTTTTTTCATCGTGGGTTTGAAGAGGCGGTCCTCCTGCCAGTGCTTGGCGAGGTCGGCCTGGTTTTTCCAGAAGCCTACGGCGAGGCCTGCGAGGCTGGCGGCTCCGAGCGCGGTGGTTTCGCTCACTTTCGGACGCACCACAGGCACACCGAGGAGGTCCGACTGCATTTGCATGAGCAGGTTGTTCAAGCAGGCACCACCATCGACTCGGAGTTGCTTGAGTTGGATGCCTGAGTCGGCCTGCATGGCCGTCAGGATATCCATGACCTGCAAGGCGATGCCTTCCAGCGCGGCGCGCGCGATGTGCGCGGCAGTGGTGCCGCGCGTTAGGCCCACCAGCGTGCCACGCGCATACGCATCCCAATGTGGCGCGCCAAGTCCGGCGAAGGCAGGCACAAGATAGGCACCACCGGTGTCTGGAACGCTGGCAGCGAGCGCTTCGACCTCGCCGGACTGGCGGATGATGCCCAATCCATCTCGCAGCCACTGGATGGCGGCTCCGGCGATGAAGACACTGCCTTCCAAAGCATACTCGGTGCGTCCATTGATCCGCCAGGCGACGGTAGTGAGCAGTTTGTTTTTGGAGGCGATGGGTTTGCTGCCGGTATTCATGAGCATGAAGCAACCGGTGCCGTATGTGTTCTTCACCATGCCGGGCTGCGTGCAGATCTGGCCAAACAGCGCGGCCTGCTGGTCACCAGCAATGCCCGTGATGGGAATACGACCACCGAGCAGTGCCGTTTCACCAAAGTCACCGCTGGAATCCCGAACCTCCGGCAGCATGGCGTGCGGCACGCCGAAGAGCTTGAGCAACTCATCGTCCCAAGTGCCTTTGCGGATGTCGTAAAGCATGGTGCGTGAGGCATTGCTGGGATCCGTGGCGTGCACCTTACCTCCCGTGAGTTGCCACAACAGCCAGGCGTCAATGGTGCCAAAAGCCAGCTCTCCCTTTGCCGCACGTGCTTTGGCTCCTTTCACGCTCTGCAAAATCCACTGCACCTTGGTGGCTGAAAAGTACGCGTCGAGAACGAGACCCGTTTTCCGCTGGATCATGCGGTCGTGCTTTTGGGCGCGCAGTTTGTCACACGCGGCGGCGGTGCGGCGGTCCTGCCAGACGATGGCATGGTGGATGGGTTTGCCGGTTTTACGATCCCACACCACGGTGGTCTCACGCTGGTTGGTGATGCCGATGGCGGCGACATCCGCCGCGCCAGCGCCAGCTTTGACCAGCACCTCCTGCGCCACGCTGAGCTGCGAAGACCAGATTTCATCCGCATCATGCTCCACCCAGCCAGGTTTGGGAAAAATCTGCCTGAATTCCTTTTGAGCGATACTGACAATGCCTCCGTCGTGGTTGAAGAGGATCGCGCGTGAGCTGGTAGTGCCTTGGTCGAGAGCGAGGATGTATTTCATGACTTTATGCCTTGTACCCTGTCGGTGTGTTGTTCGTCAATGAATTCAGAGCGCTCCAGTGGTTACAATTTCCGCTGGAACGTGTAATTGGATTTTTTCACGCAGATTGAATAGGATGCCCGTGAAATCATCCAAGCCCACCATCATGAACAACATCACCCCATCCTCCTCTGTGCCCATCTCCGCCAGTGTCTCCCCGACGCTGAAGCAACGCAGTTTTTGGAAACACCCGCTCATCATCACGCTAAGTGTCCTTCTAGCCCTCGGTGGCATCGCCACGGCGACGACTGCGTGGTGGCTGAAGAGCAATTTTGATCCGGCCCCGTTCAAGCCAGTGGCACTGAATGTCCAGGAGCAGCAGGCTCTTGAACAAAAGCTCCATGTCCTCAACACCCCTGCTGAAGCGCCGCCGGTCACGGACCTCGAGAAGCGCACCATCGTGCTCACCGAGAAAGAAGTGAACGCATGGTTGGCCAACAATGAACTCGGCGAAAGCGTGCAGGTGCGCTTTGATCGCGGTAAAATCACGGCTGCAGCCATTTATACTCTTCCGCAAGACGCCTTTGTGCTCGCTGGTCAGAAGATCAAGGTGAGCCTGTCGCTCGCGGCACAGTTGAATGATACGAACCGTCATTTCGCACTTCAGGTGGACGACGTGACTATCGGCGGCCTGCCACTGCCAAATGCTTGGATAGGTGTCAAAGGCATGAATCTCGTCGATGAATCTGCCAAGGTTGATCCCGCTGTGCAGCAGTTCCTCAAAGGGATTCGTCAGTTTGAGATCACCGATGGTGCCGCGATGATTCGCTTGAACGAATAGCCTCACGAGACACATCCAAGGCCCCGCACTGCTCGTCAGCGCGGGGCTTTTTTTGCTAACCCGGTGCGCGGCGGCCAAATTTTCGCTCCAATTCGCCAGTGGAGATTTGCACCAGCGTCGGGCGGCCATGCGGACAGCAATATGGCATCTCACAGGCAAAGAGGTCTTTGAGCAGTGCTTGCAGTTCGGGAATGGAAAGCACGTCGTTGCTCTTCACCGACGCGCGGCACGCGCTAGTGGCGATGGCGTCTTCGCTGAGGCGAAGCGATGACGATTTGGTGCTGAGGCTGCTGAGTTCTTCGATGACTTGATCCAGCCAAGCCGCAGGGTCGTCGGTTTTAAGAAAAGCTGGCAGCGCTTCGACTTTGAAGATGTTTGGGCCGAAAGAGTCAATCTCGATACCCAGACGGCTGAGGGAGGATAAATTTTGAGTCAGCAGATCGGCATCACGTGGCGTGGTTTGCAGCGTGATTGGAATCAGAAGCCGCTGACACGGCACACCGCCAGTTTCCAGCGCACGGCGAAATTTCTCAAAGTTCACGCGCTCATGTGCAGCGTGTTGATCCATCATCACGAGGCCGTCTTTGCCCTCCATGAGCACATAGAGCTTCTGCAGCACGCCGATGATGCGAAAGTCGGGCGGTTCTTCACGCTGCTCCTGCTTATTAGGTGCTGGTGGCGGTGGAGCTACGCTTCTCGGCCCAGGTGCAGGAACATGTGAGACGGGTTGAATCGCGGGCTGCGACGGCGCTGCTTGCTTTAAGGGTGCGGAAGTGCGCTCCATTGGCATGCTGAGTTGCTCCTGACGCGCCTCCGGTATGAGTGGCGGCACTTGCCGAGCTGGCGCGTGACCAACGGGTAGCTTGGTGGCGTTTTCCAATGTGCGGCTGATGGCGCGTGAGATGGCATCACGCACCGCATTGCCATCATGAAAACGCACTTCTTTTTTTGCAGGATGGACGTTCACGTCGAAAGCCTGCGGGTCCATTTGAATGAACAAAAACGTCACCGGATACTGCCCCTTCATCAAAGCCGTGTGAAAGCCTTCACGCAATCCATAGGTAATGCTGGCACTCTCAATCGGTCGACCATTGAGATACGTTGTCTGCATCTGCCGATTTGAGCGACTCATGCCAGGTCCGCCAATGTAACCCGAGATGGTGATGCCATGAATCGTGCTCTCTTCGATCTTGAGTAAGCGCGAGGCGAGTTCATCGCCTGCGAGGCCGCGGATACGCTCTAACATATCTCGCGTGGCGGGCAGATGCAGCACGAGTTCACCGTTGTGCGTCAACGTGAAGGCCACATGCGGATTGGCGATCGCGTGCAGTCGCAGTTGCTGCTCGACGTGTGCAAACTCGGTCGGCTCTGTGCGCAAAAACTTCCTGCGTGCAGGCACATTGAAGAACAACGAGCGCACCTCGATCACCGTGCCTGGCGCACCGCCATGATCACGCACGGCCACAAGCTTACCGCCATTCACTTCGACCTCGGTGCCCACGAGCGCGTCTTTTTCGCGGGTTGCCAAACGAAAGCGTGAAACGCTCGCAATGCTTGGCAGCGCTTCGCCACGGAAGCCAAAAGTCGTGATCGCGCCGAGGTCTTCTTTCGTGCGGATTTTGCTCGTGGCATGACGCTCCAGGCAAAGCATCGCATCCTCACGGTCCATGCCATTGCCATCATCAACAATGCGGATCAGTGCACTGCCTCCACGCTGCGCATGCACCTCCACATGTCGTGCACCGGCATCCAGACTATTCTCCACCAGTTCTCGCACCAGCGCGGCCGGCCTCTCCACGACCTCCCCAGCTGCCACCTGGCTGGCGAGGGCGTCTGGAAGAATGCGAATTTTTGACATAGAGTTGATAGAGGGCGGAGCACCAAGCGTAGCGCTCTTGCAGCCGACCTGAATAAGCATACTGGCCCGCAACTTGCTCATTGCAATGCTTGTGCGGCCTTGACTTCCCAAAGGTAGGCTTCATTAAAACAGTTCATGATTTCGCTCACTGATTCCGCCGTACGCCACCTGAAGACCTCTCTCGCCGAGAAGTCATTGGTGTCTGGCTACGGACTGCGTTTGCGCGTGGAAAAAGGTGGCTGTGCCGGCATGCAGTATGTGATGCAATTTGATCAAGCCGTTGCTACCGACCAAGTGCATACCAGGGAAGGTGTTTCGGTCATCGTCGATCTCGAAAGCCTCAAATACCTTCAAAACTGCGAGCTCGATTATGAGGACTCCTTAAACGATTCTGGATTTAAGCTCCGCAATCCCAATGCCGCGCGCAGTTGTGGCTGTGGAACTTCCTTTGAACCCCAAACCGCCTGATTTCCCATAACAGGCACCCTTACCAGACTATTACCAATCTATTACCAAGATGTTCACAAAATTTTCTTTTCAAATCCAACGGAAACCTGTAGTTTCTAGACATTAATCCCCGTATTTTTATAATAATTTTCGCAGTTTTGCCATGCACGTTCGATTTTTAAGCGACGGAAACGAGTACCGCTCCTATGGCGGTGGCAGTTTCTCAAAGAAGAAAGACACTGGAGGTGTCTTCTGGTGGACCATCCTCATCACCTTCCTGATGGGCGTGGCCACTTTTTGTTGGTTTTTTAGCATCATGGTCTTCTCGCATCCTGAGAAGCCCTTCAATTACCGCATTCTTGCCAAGTTCGACAAACTTGACCCGCTGAGAAAATACTCGAGTTACACGATTCCTGGTGGCAAGTTCCTCGCTCCTCGTGAGGTCCTCGCCGAGTTCTTCGCCTTTTCACATGAGCAACTCTCTGTGAAAAATGATATGCTCAAGCGATCCTACATTCGCAACTTCAAGCAGGATCAGCCCATCTATATTACTGGCGAGTATAAAGTCGTCACCTCTCGCCCCCTCGCTGCAACTGATGTGGTTACTCAAGGCTGGATCGTACGCGCACGCTCGGTCGAACTTGAAGACGTTGATGTCGAAATCGTGTTGCCTAGCAGCTCTAAAGCTGCAGCAGATCCCTTCCAAGTGGGCGACAAGATTAACCTCGATCAGAAGACCACTTTCACCGCTGCACTCCACGTTCAGAAGTTTGAGCATGACCGCGTGTGTGTCACTTTGATGCCCCTGACCTATGGTGGTCTGAATGGTAAAGAAGGTAATGCCCTTTCAATGACACCACCTGAGAAACTCAAT
>JANOBP010000716.1:0-3525 GCA_031411715.1 Verrucomicrobiaceae bacterium
TGACCCATTCTGGACGTGTGCGTACCAACAACGAGGACACCTTCCTGTGTCTGAACTTTGACGCACGTGAAGTCCGCTACTTGGGCAAATTCGGTGAAGCCACACTCGACACGGGCGACTTCGTCTTTGCCGTGAGCGACGGCATGGGCGGAGCGAAGTCGGGAGAGTTCGCCAGCAAGATCGCCGCTGAAAAAATCACCAAGCTTCTACCAAAAAGCTACAAACAGAGCGCACAACAAATCGCAGCCGGTCATGGCGATGTGCTTCTGGAGTTGTTTCACCGCATCCACGAGGAACTGCTCCAACTCGGCCGCTACTATGATGAATGCCGCGGCATGGGTGCGACGTTGAGCCTTGGCTGGTTCACACCGGGCTGGATGCACTTTTGTCATATTGGCGACAGTCGCATCTACTGGCTGCCAAAGGGCGGCAAGATGAAGCAACTCACTGATGACCACTCGCAAGTCGGCTGGATGCAGCGCAACGGCCAACTCAATGAACGGCAGGCACGCATGCATCCGCGCAGGAGCATCCTCATGCAAGTCCTGGGTGCTGGCAGTCAATCGCTCGAGCCACAAGTCGGCTCCGTTGGCTGCGAAAGCGGCGACCGCTTCCTCTTCTGCACGGATGGTGTCATGGATGGCATCTGGGATCACGCTTTGGCCGACATGCTCAGTGCGAATGCGCCCCCTGAAAGCCAAACACATGCGCAATGGTTCGTCGAACACGCGGTGGCGGAATCCGGGCGGGACAACGCCAGCGCGGTGGTTGTCGAGATGATTTGAAGCATCCGCAACATCCGGCTAGGCATCAACAAGCGATGTGGAGCAGAGCGCACCATATTGGGCCAGAGTTCGTCACCAACCCAACCTATGAAGCGCAACGATCCCATCTCCCACCTCATGACCCGCAACGTGATCACCGTCCACCACGGCGATCCCATCTCCAAAGTCCGCGCCCTCGTTCGCGAGCACGGCGTGCATCACATTCCTGTCGTGAATGGCGACCAGATCGTCGGCATAATCGCTTGGAGCGACATTCTCCGAGTCAGTTTTGGTGATGCCTTTAATACCGATGAGCGCACCGTCGATGCGACGCTCGACCACACGCTCACCTTGGAGCAGGTCATGCAGAAGAACCCGATCACACTGGCTGAAACTGGAACCGTGCGCGAAGCTGCTGAAATTCTCGCCAAAAACAGCTTCCACTCGCTACCCATCGTCAGCGGCGGCAGCAAACTCGTCGGCATGGTCACATCGACCGACTTGATCAAATATCTGCTCGAGCAATTCTAATCTGCTGAAAATGCAGACTGATCCCGGGAGGCTATCCTCACGACCATCAGCGCAAACAATGTTCGAACGAGTGCCACGCTGGCAGCGGCGTGGCACTCTTCATTTTTGGCGTCAAAAGGTGATCAATAGAGCAGCGCAGCATTTTGGGGTTCAGCCTCGTTGGAGATGGCAGGCCGGTGCCATTGAGAGAAGCTTGCGATACAGAAGAGACCAAACCAAAAGCTTAAGGGCCAAGAACGAGTGAAGCGTTCGTCACATGGACGCCCCACAGTATCTCCTCTGCACCATTCCGCATTCGACATTCGCCATTCGTCATTCATCCTCCGCACCACCCTCAAACGCTCACACCATACCTATGCGCATCCTCTCAGGCCTCCAGCCCAGCGGCAGACTCCACATCGGCAATTACTTCGGCATGATGCAGTCCGCCATTCACCTGCAAGATGAAGGTGACGCCTATTACTTCATTGCCGACTACCACAGCCTGACTTCCATCCACGACGGCAAGCTCCTCCGTGCCCATACCCGTGATCTGGCCATCGACTTCCTGGCTTGCGGGCTCGACCCCCAAAAATGCGTGCTCTTTCGTCAAAGTGACGTGCCAGAGCACACGGAACTGGCCTGGGTCCTCTCCACGGTGACACCGATGGGCTTGCTGGAGCGCTGCCACAGCTACAAAGACAAAGTCGCCAACGGCATCAGTCCATCACATGGCCTCTTTGCCTACCCCGTGCTCATGGCCGCCGACATCCTCATTTACGACAGCGACGTCGTCCCGGTGGGCCGCGATCAAAAACAGCACGTCGAAGTCACACGCGACATCGCCATCAAGATGAATGAGACCTTCGGTCAGGGGCTGCTCAAGCTGCCAAATCCACGCATCCGTGACGAAACCGCCGCCGTTCCGGGACTCGATGGCCAGAAGATGAGCAAGAGCTATAACAACACCATTCAGCTCTTTGAAGAGCCCGCGCAGCTCAAGAAGAAGGTCATGGGCATTCCCACCGACTCCACACCAGTCGAGTCACCCAAGCCCACCGAAGGCAGCACCATTCTCGCTCTCTATAAGCTCGTTGCCTCACCAGCGGACTTCGAAACCATGGTGGCCGACTTCCAGCGCGGCGGCACCGGCTACGGCGACTTTAAAAAGCGCCTCCTCGCCGCCATCACGGATCATTTCGCCCCCTTCCGCGAGAAGCGCGCCCAAATCGTCGCCGATCCCGCCTACGTGGACCGCGTCTTGGCAGAAGGTGCCGAAAAAGCCCGCCTCATCGCCCGTAAGACCCTTGCCCGTGTGCGTGACGCCGTGGGTCTCGGTTGATTTGCCACCACCCACTCCCTGTGGCAGGATGACTGCACCGCTGCTTCCATGAAAGTCAAAAAACTCCTCCACACGCGCTACCGCGTGAACGATCTCGAAAAAACCGTCAACTTCTACACACAGGTCCTCGGGCTTGAGGAAATCCGCCGCCATAAATCACCGCGTGGTTCCGAACTTGTCTTCCTCAAGACACCCAACAGTGAGGAACTCATCGAGATCTGCTCATTCCCATCCAGTGGTGAAGTCACCTTCTGCTCAGACCTCACTCATCTCGCTTTCGAGGTCGAAAGCATCAATGAATTTGCCAAACACTCGGCAGCTCTCGGCTATCCGCTATCGGATGGCCCCACGCCAAGTTCCAGCGGTGTGTTTGCTTTCATTGACGCGCCAGAGGGTTATGAGATAGAACTGATCGAATACCGCAAATAATCCTTTTCACTCACCCGCATGGACTTCGACTGGCTCGGCCCCGCATTTGATCTCTCCAAACTCCCCCCAAAGGATATCGAGGAGTCATTTGAAGACCCTTTCTCACTCAAGCTCATGCCTGATGACCAGGGTGAAGGTGCTGAAGCCCGTTACTACAACCTCGGCAAATCTCTTCAGGGTCACCCCATCTTCAGCGTCTTTTGGACTGATGGAAAACGCTACCGTGTCACCTACGCCCGCCTCATGACCACCGCTGAGTTCGAATTCTTCGAGCGCAAAAGAGCTGAGGACATCTAACACGCCTCTACCCATGACTCTCACCTCGCCAGACCTCCCCAGCATCCGCGCTTGGAAAGACGTGCCCGACTTCGACTCCGAAGAGGCCGAAGTCCAATTCTGGTCCACCCACCAGCTCGACCAGCGCCTCATGCAGTCCTCATTGCACCGCAGTGACGTGCGTGAGTCCACCACCATCACCCT
>JANOBP010000717.1:0-4843 GCA_031411715.1 Verrucomicrobiaceae bacterium
GGTGCTCAAGTGGCACCCGTGAAGGTCGAAAGCCCTCTGGTCCGTGTCGATTTCCTCACCGGCGTGTCCAAGTGCACCGACGAAAAAGTCGCCTCCATCCTACCGCTCAAAGAAAACATCGTTCAGCTCGACCTCGGTCGCACGGTCATCACGGATGCAGCATTAAAGACCATCGCCCAGCTCCCGCGCCTGCTCATCCTCGATCTGCGCCAGACCAAGATCACCGACGCTGGTCTCGAAGCCCTCAGTGGCATGAAGAAGCTCCAATCCATCAATCTTTACGGCACCGAGATCACCGATGCCGGCGTCAAGCACCTCGCCAAACTCAAAAGCCTGAAAAATGTGTACCTTTGGCAATCCAAAGCAACTGATGCAGGCGTAAAACAACTGGTTGCCGCTATTCCCGGCGTCAAAGTCAGCCTCAAATAACCCACCCATGAAAATCCGCATCCTCATGCTCGCCACCTTGATGAACACACTCCTCGGCACCGCCATCGCTGGCGAAGGAGCCAAGGTGGACTACGCAGCCCCTGCCGTCTCCGGCGTCAATCAAGACGGTGTCACCGTCAATTTTGCCGACGTTTATGCTAAAGGCCCAACCGTCGTCTTCTTTTATCCGAAAGCCGACACACCCGGCTGCACCAAGCAAGCCTGCTCCCTGCGTGACGCCTTCGCCGATCTCAGCAAAGATGGCGTACAAGTCCTCGGTGTCTCTTTCGACAAGCCAGACGCGCAAAAGAAGTTCAAAGACAAGTTCACCCTTCCCTACGACCTCATTGCCGATCCAGAAGGCAAAATCGTCGAGGCCTTCAAAGTCGAAAAAATGCTCAAGGGCCTTTTCTCGCTCGCCAAGCGCAGTTGCTTCCTCATTAAAGGCGGCAAAGTCGTCTGGCATGACATGCAGGCCAGCACCGACCAACAAGCCGCCGACATCAAGCGAGTCCTTGGAGAGCTGAAGTAAGCCTGTTCACGTCCAACACGCATCAACACGAGCCGGGAGCCAAAAACTCCCGGCTTTTTCTTGGGTGCGTGCCATGGTGCCGCACCTGCCATGACCCTCCGCACACGTCTTCTGCGCATTCTTGTCATCATCATTCTCACGCCCGTGATTTTTCTGCTCTCCTGCCAGTCGAAGCTCATTTATCACCCGCGCGGTTATGATGCGAATCATTTGGGCCTGCTGAAAGCTGCCAAAGGAGAGCGCATCACCTACCAGACCACTCAAGGTGTCCAAACGGCTTTTTATATTCCGCCGCAAGATGCCTCCGCGGCCGCTACCGCACCGCTTTGGCTCTGCTTTTCAGGCAATGGCTCACTCGCGCTTGAGTGGCTTTATTCGACCAGAGGTTGGAGCGGTAACTTTGCCTACTTGCTCATCGATTACCCAAGTTATGGTGACTGCGCAGGCAATCCCACGCCTTCAAGCATCCGCCAAAGCAGCGTGGCGGCCTTTGATGCCCTGGCGCTCCGATTAAACACCACCGCCGCTGCCATGCGCGCTCGCAGTTGCGTCATCGGTCACTCGCTCGGTGCGGCAGCCGCACTCATGGCAGCGGAGGATCTCGATTTAAAGCGTGGCGTGCTGATTTCACCCTTCACCAGCATGACCGATATGGGCCGCGGCATGCTGGGCTGGCCTTTGTGTCATCTCAACTTGCACCGCTTTAACAACCGCAAGCACCTCGCACGCATCTCCCAGCGCGAAGGTGCGCGCTTCACCCTTTTCCATGGCAGCACGGACGAGGTCATCCCCGTGAGCATGGGGCGCGAGCTCGCTGCTGCGCATCCAGATGTCGTCACCTACCACGAAATCCCCGCCGCCCATCACAACGACATCCTTGGCCTCATCGAGGCCAAGATAGAAGCAGAAATGGCTGCTCTCAGCCAAGCGTGTGAGTAGGAATCCGTTATGAATGCCCTCCTCTGCAACACCTCAGTGGTTGGTTACCCTATTGGCAAAGATATGCTTATTTTGCACGTTGGAGGACACATGAAGACTATCTTTGCAACGCTCATGCTGTTTTCGGTGATGTTAGATGCTCAGGAGATCGCGCCGTTTCCGAAGGCGCAGGTGCAGAGCGTGTGGGTGCAGTCGATCTGGGCGGATGGGAAGCACAATGGGTTCCCGGGTATCGCACGAGTAGGTGACTTTTATTATGTGACGTTTCGCAGCGGGAAAGGACATGGCTCGGAGAAGTCGGACATCGTGGTGATTCGTGCTGCGGCGAAGGATTTGTCGAAGTGGGAGAAGGTGGCGTCGTTCACGCGTGATCATGATTGCCGTGATCCGCTCGTGTTCGACAACAAGGGCAAGGTGCAACTCGTGTTTCACTCGAAGGAGGATTTTTACTCGCAGTCGGCGGACGGTGTGACGTGGAGCGAGCCGAAGGAGCTGGAGACGGATTTTGTGGAACCTAAGGCGGACAGCCGGCTGACGTTCACCTCGCAGCGGAAATGGCTGTTTCGCATCCGTCAGGGGCCCGACGGAGCGTTTTACAGCCTCGGGCGCTGCGGCATTCATGGAAAGGACAGCAAGGGTTCGTTTGGCCTGATTTTGTTTCGCTCGGAAGACGGGGTGAAATTCAAGGGTATGCACACCTATGGCGAGGGACCGACGAGTGCGCTGAATCAAGCGGGCGGCACGGGCTGGGGCCATGAGGCGGATGTGGCGTGGACGCCAGACGGCACGCTGGTCAGTGCGATCCGCAATGGCAATCCGGGCATCGTGGTGCTGGGCAAAGGGCCGCTGGGGCCGTGGAAGGCGTTTGCGACGGATGCCTGGAACTTTGGCGGACCGGCGTTGCACACGACGAAGGGCGGAGGCATGCTACTGGCGGCGCGTGCGTTGCCGGAGAATAAAACGACGGGGTTCCCGTCGGTGTGCATGGTCTGGACGGTGACGGCGGAAGGTGTGGAGAAGCCGTGGATCATGCCCAGCGGTGGTGATGGCGCGTATCAGAGCTTTGCGGACGGTGTGGCCGGGGATGAGGTGCTGCTGGCGTATTATTCGTCTCACGAATACCCGCAGCCGAAAGGCGTGGGGAACAATCCGGCGAATATTTATCTCGCGCATCTGCGAGTGCGGCAGGTGGCACCTGAATGATTCTTTCTTATGAAAACGACACACATCATCCTTGCAGCGGCCTGCTGCGCCTTGTCATCGGCGGCAGCCGAAGAACTCGTGAAGCCGCTGGAAGTCCGCAAGGTCTTCGCCAACGGCAAACACAACGCTTTCACGGCGATGCGTCGCTTCAAAGGTGAGCTATATCTGGCGTTTCGTGCTGGGGAGGCACACAATTCACCGGTGGCGGACGTGCTGGTGCTGCGCTCGAAGGACGGCAAGGAGTGGCAGCAGACGTTCAAGTTTGATGTGGCCAAAGATGATCGTGATCCGCAGATGGTTGTGACGGATCAGCGGCTGTTTCTTTACTGCCCGTCGATGAACGGCAAGGAGCTAACGACTTGGCTCATGTACACCGATGATGGTCAGAAATGGAGTGATGCGGTGAAGATTTACGAGCCGCAGTTCATCCTGTGGAAACCGTGCATCCATGATGGTGTCTTTTATTCAACAGCGCACAAGAAGGACGAGACGAGCGGCGGCAAGGGACGCGAGGTGCATTTCGTGAAGTCGGCGGATGGTATCAAGTGGGAGAAGGTCTCGACGATTCGCGCAGGCAACTGGGAGAGCGAGACGACGCTGTATTTCGATGATAAGCATCATGCCACTGCGTTTCTGCGCCAGAAATACGGCAACCCTCAGGCCCAGGTGTTAGAGTCGGACCCACCTTACGCGGAGTGGAAGTCGCGCGCAGCCGGTGTGCCGCACTTCAGCGGCCACAGCGTGCATGTGTTCAAAGGCGTGACCTACCTGCTCTCACGCTTCACGAAGCCTGGCAAAGAAGGATTCGGCTCGATGATCTACACCTTTGCAGATGGCAAGCTCACACCCTACTGCGAGCTGCCTGCTGGCGGTGACTGTGCGTATCTGGAGGCCGTGGAGGACGGTGCCAACATGCTGGTGAGCTATTATTCGACGCATGAAGGCACGACGAACATCTATCTCGCGGTGGTACCGCTGAAATGAAAAAGGGCGATCCTCGCGGATCGCCCTTTGGGTTATAAGATTGAAGAATGGTTTACTTCACGATGCCGAGCAACTCGACGTCGAAGATGAGCGCTTCATCAGGGCCGATCTTGGGTGGTGAACCGCCAGGGCCGTAGGCGAGATCGGAAGGAATGAAGAGGCGCCACTTGGAGCCGACGGGCATGAGCTGGAGGCCTTCGGTCCAGCCTTTGATCACGCCTTGAAGCGGGAAGGAGATGGGCTCGCCACGCTCAACGGAGCTGTCGAAGACGGTGCCGCTGATGAGGGTGCCGTGGTAGTGAACGTTCACGCTGTCGGTGATGGCAGGCTTAGGTCCGGTGCCGGGCTTGAGGACTTCATACTGAAGGCCGCTCTTGGTGGTGGTGACTTCTTTGCGCTTGCCGTTATCTCCGAGGAATTTGGCACCTTCAGCTTTGGCAGCACCGGCGCGGGCGGCCATTTGCTTCATCGCCGCTTCTTCTTCAGCGCGCTGTTTGGCCATGGCGGCACGCTCTGCTGGCGGCATGCTGGCCTCACGTTTGGCCTGCATGGCTTTTTCAAAGATGTCCATGGCAGCGGTGAGCTCTTCGTCCGTGAAAGGTGCCTTAACGGGTTCTTTGCTATTGGCTGCGGCAATCCCTGCTGCGAGCTTTTCCAAGTCAACGGCGATGCCTTCACGTGCGAACTGTGTGCCCAGTCCGGTGCCCATGGTGAAGCTGGTGCTCTTTTTGGAGGTCAGGGCTTCTTTGACGCCTG
>JANOBP010000718.1:0-7907 GCA_031411715.1 Verrucomicrobiaceae bacterium
GCCCATGAGGTTCATGGCGGCCCAGTATTCCTGGCCTGCCTCTTCCTCAAAAGTCAGCCACGCGAGATGCTTCATCTCCTTCGGCAAGTCGTAACGGCGATCCATGGCAATGCGGCTGTAGTGCTGGCAAACCTGCGCTCCGGTGCCCCGCGAGCCACTGTGGCTCAGCAGCGCGAGGTACTCGCCCGGTGGCACGTCAAAACCGGATTCCTTCAGCGCGGCGGACTGCTGCGCATTCACGTCCATGGCCCCGAACTCGACAAAGTGGTTCCCAGAGCCGCTCGTGCCGAGCTGCGCCCAGGCTTTGTCCTTGAAGCGTCGCGTGATCGGTGAAACGGCCCAGTCCTCGTCCAACACGTCATGATGACGCTTGTCCTTGAAGGCACCGCCCATGCCGAAGTTCGTCTCGCTTTCGAGGATGTTCGCCAAACGGTCCTTCTGACCCGCGATGGTGCCTGCCTTGCGATCATACACGCTCAGCCGCATGCGACACGCGATGTCCACACCGACCGCATAAGGGATCACGCAGCCTTCCGTGGCCAACACGCCACCAATCGGCAGCCCATAGCCCACATGCGCATCCGGCATCAGTGCTCCCGCGACCGCCACCGGCAGCGCACAAGCGTTCGCCATCTGCTGCACCGCAGCCGCATCGAGGCCGGAGCCCCACTGCGCCCAAGGTGCCAGCGCATCACGCTGCTTGTAAGCAGGCGCATAGAGATCCCGCGCCAAGCCTTCGCGCAGCGGATCGCCGAGAAACGCCTCCGGCTTCGCAATGATTGCGCCCAGCTCCTCTTCGAGCCGCGCTGCATCTCCACCCTGCGCCATGAACTTCGCGATGAAGTCCATCCCAGACTGGATCGCCGCGCCCTGTGGCACGCCGAGTTGGATGAGATCGTTGGGTTTCATGGAGGTGAGGATGGAGGGTTGGAGAAGTGGAAGATGGGAAATGGGCACGAGGGTCCCGGTAGCGGTGTTCGTTCTTGGGAAAGCGTTGGGCGTGAACAGCAAAGAAAACACATTGCTCGCGCTACGAAGAGGGGTGGCAAATCACTTCGATTCTTTTGATTCACTGTCTTGGATCGAAATAGAGTGAATTAAGGGGGCATCTCCAGGGGTGGGTTTAAGCTGACCAATCGCGATCAGACTGAACAATTCTGGGCTCAATACTCCGGCGAGACTTCCACGCTGTATGTTGATCTTAACACGTGGTCCAAGGTGATTACTTGAGTCCCACAGATAGAACGTACTGCAATTAGGGTGAGCCTCCGGGAACGGCATCATTAAGACATACTTTTTGAATTCCTTCTCGTCGTATCCCGCAAATGTCCCGTAGAGGGGTTGATTGGCTCTTACACTCCTTGATCTCTTTGTGATTGAGACCATCAAATCGCAATCATATCCATTTGGATTTCTGGATGTGACGCATCCACTCACGAATGCCAGTAACAGGACTATTAGCTTCTTCATATCGTTTGCAGCAAGACTACCTCGGATTCTCAGGCACCGAGTACAACTTACAAGGGAATGTAAAACGCGTGCGGCACACCTTTCAGCATGCCGCATGCGCGAGTCCGGTGAACGCGTTGGTTTGAATCAATCGAGGAAGGCCCGGTTGCGTCGTGAGGGAGCGAGATGCTCCTCATTCATGAGCACACGGCACCAGTCGTGTAGTACGATGGTTTCGTGGTCAGGATGACGCACCGCGCCAGTGGCATACACGCCAGGATTGAGGGAGTATGGACCGTGAATTCAGTTCCTCACTCCCTCGGTCCGAGGGGCACGTGGTTCATGGGATAGCGGCGGAGGGTGCCGTCAGCGTTCAGTGCACCGAGTTTGATGAGGTAGGCTCTTTGTTTGGTCTTTGACCAGCGGGCGACGGTGGCCCAGCGGGCTTCCATGCGATCAATCATACCCTGCATCTCCGTGGAGATCAGGGGAAGCTGCGGGTTGGGTGGTGATTTGTGGCGGGGCGTTTTCATGGCTAGGCGAGACGCTGCGGGCTAAAGTAGCCCAAGATGGCACGGGGATCGCGAACGGCTATTTGAATGTGTGATTTCATCTTGATGCCAGCACCGTCAAAAGCTTGGTCGCCCTCCTGGAACACACCGCGCACCGATTGAAAAATAACGCCCTTTTCCTGCTCAATTTCCGGGATGACCGTGTTCAGTACGAAGCAGTCACGCTCTCTGCGTAACCAGTCAAAATCACCCGTTCCAGTGTTTTGATTATCCGGCAATGACAATGCTTGAGTGTGGAGCTGTTGAATGAGCAGCCGGGCAGACTGAGACAGCAGGCGGGTGTAACCGATGTCGAGCAAATCGAAACAATCGCTCAACTGAATGACTGCGCCTAGCACCGCAGGTTTCTTGATGTGGCTATTTTTGCGTTTCGCTTGTTGAATCGCCCATTCGAGTGCCCGCATGGGGCCATGTTCCCAAAAGTAGATCCCCATACCAAGCCAGTCATAGGTATTGAGGCTGACTGTGAGCTTTTTCTTTCCGGTGAGTACGGCGTCACGCAAACGGCGGTCGCAGCCATGAAAGGCAAACACAGTGCGCTGGTAGCTGAGGAGATCCATGATCGACCAAATTAGGTGAAGGCTTTGGGAAAGACAACGGCCTCTCTTATTAAAGTATAAAGCTAAACGCGTGCGGCACACCATGAGCATGCCGCACGCGCGAGTAGGTGAACGCGTTGGTTTGAATCAATCGAGGAAGGCCAGGTTGCGTCGTGAAGGAGCGAGATGCTCCTCATTCATGAGCACACGGCACCAGTCGTGTAGCACGATGGTTTCGTGGTCAGGATGACGCACCGCGCCACGGGCATACACGCCGGGATTCCGGCGCATGGTCTGCCAGATCAGCTTTTTCGCGGCGGGACGGCGCTGGATCAGTTTGTTGTACTGAGCCTGCGTGATGCCGCGAGGATGCTGACGGTTGACGTACACGACCTCTCCGCCGGTGCGGTAGAGCTGCTCGACGAGGTGCGGCTTGCTGCCGCCTCCGCGTGAGATGGGCTCGTGACGCAGGATGAGCTTCGGATCGACGGCCAATGGTTTGTCCATGGGCACGAAGAACCACTCACCCTGACGGCGGAAGGCCGCGTTGTGGCGGGTGTTGGCCTGGCGGGCATTCAGGCTCTTGCGAGCCTGCGCCTGACGCACGGGAGCGGGTTTGAGCGCCTCCTTGGCCTGCACCACGGTGGATGCGGGGCCAGGTATGGCAGCGACAAACCACTCACGCTCGTCATGACCGCACAGGAAGCGATCCTTGCGCTTGCCGTCCTCGTTTTTGACGAGGAGGAGCAAGTGGCGGTCGTCCTTCTGCTTGTTCAGCAGGGAGAACTCCGCCTCCGCGAGGCTCGTGTCATCGCCACGAAGGGCGAAGAACTGCCCATGACGATCATGGCCGATGTCGAGGGAATATCCGGTGCTCATGACAGCACCGTCCCAACGACGAGCGGATGGCCGAACCTCCACATGGAGGCGTGCGCCGATGGATTCGAACGCGCGTTCGAGATGTTCGAGTTTCATAGAAGAATGATCGAATCATCATCCGTGCTTTCTGCCCGCGAACGGGCACGCTGGACGGATGTGACAGCGATCTTCCAAACATGGATGACGCCAGCGGGAAGATGCGCTGGCTAGGTGGGCTGGTATTTCATGGGTTGATGTGGTTTGAAGGTTGAAAAGGGTAACAGCACCACGGCGATAAATTAATGTCACCGCGATGGCGCTGCCTCCAGCGGCGGAGAGTGAAGATGCAGTCCAGAGGACTGCACCACACTGCAACCGCCCGCGTCTGGTGCCTCAATGGACACGGTCAGGCGTGGGTGCTGCCGCTGGAATGAAACTTGGAAGGCGAAGGTGTTCCCTTGGCCATTCGGTTTTGCCGATGAGGGGCCAAGGGGCAGAGAAGCAGAGTTTGAATCTTTGCCTCTCTGCTCCTCCACCACTCTGCGGCGAAGACGAGGTGCGCTGCGTGTGTGCGGCGCTGAAAAGTCGCCCGTGAAGGATGTGCGCCTCCGATTTCTGGATGTAAGCCAGACGTGATGCTGTTTCACCAACGGGCGGGACGTAGCAATCGAATGGGTTGGAGGATGAGGCTTCGAGTGCCACTCGAAGCTACGATGAATGGTGAGCCTGCAGGGACATGCACCCTGCTAAACCGGTTAAAAGCCGGTTACTTCGCTGTCTAAGTTTCAGGCCCAAAAAATTGGTGCTCATGGCAGGACTCGCACCCGCACTGGCGACGTTCTCGACGTCGTGCCTCTGCTGTTGGGCTACATGAGCATGAAATTGAACGCGGTCTCGGCATGCAGGCCGCGTGATTGAAAAAGGAAAGCGAGGGTTGAGATGACACCCTCGCGTGCTGCTCCCTTGAAGCCATTATCCACGGGTTTGCGGCCCGTGGTTCGGCTCGTATCCACCCCGCCGAGCGGGGTCGAACAGCATAGCTGCCTATGTTGAAGTGTGGCGGATCACTTGTCGCGTGACGGCTGTCGGCGCTGCACCTACCACCGACCTTTTCGGCCGTTCAGGGGAGCTGCCCCTTATGTGCGGATTCACACCAACGCCTCCGGGCTTGCGGCCCTCGGGCGCCTCCATTGCCAACTTGGCTGGAGGATTGAGCTATTTCACTCGTCACGCCGGACACCTCTTTGCATTTTGGAACTGATTAAAAGTCAGTGCTCTTTCCAGGAGCTGCAAACCTGCGACGATGCGTGTGTCCAGTGGTTGTCGCCGCCTTTTGGGCTGCGAAATGCCACACACCGTCTGCCTTTCACCTGTCGGTTACTCAACGGAGTCTCAAGACAACGTCCGCACTCGCGTGCGTCCGCCACCTCTCGCTCTGCGCCATCACCCTTACCGACAAGGCTCGGATGTTTGGCGCTGCCCTTGGCTATGTGGCTTGCAGTTGGGTTGGTCGTGAGGTCGGCACCACCCGTTACTCTCCGGCGGCTGATGTTCCCCTTTCGGGCATCTGAACCGCCGTTATTTCCACGACACACTGCTTTACCATGACGACCACGGCCTGGGGGCCATGATCGCCCGCTTTCGCGGGAAGCCTGGGTTTGCATGGGCTGTCCGTGAGTGCTCACGGCGCGAGGGTTTTCAGGCACCCTCGCCTCTGACCGGCTCACACCGGCTGTCGGGGCCATGCCCCCATCGGTTTTTCGAGTTCCCTCGCGGGACCGATGACCCGTTGGTTGATTGTTGATGAAAGTGGCAACCCTGGCGGGATTCGAACCCGCAGTTATCCGATAGAAAGTCGGATGTCTTGGCCAGTTAGACGACAGGGTCTTTTGAAAATGGCGGAACGCCGAGGACATGCTCCTCATGCCGCACGATGGCGGCACGATCTCGTTAGCACCGAGCCCCGGCACGCTGGTCCGGTTGACGTTCCGTTAAATGGTAAGGAATGATGGGTTCGCTTCGCGGCTGCGCAGCCAGTCATCACCATGATGGCAGGATGTCGTCACTCCTTGAAGTGGCACTCCCGGAAGGACTTTCGCCTCCAACCTCAGCGTTCGAAGCGCGGCGCTCTATACATAGAGCTACGGGAGCATTGAATTGGTGCCCATGGCAGGAGTTGCACCTGCACTCGGCCGGTTTTGACGCGGTTATCTCTGCTGTTGGACTACTTGGGCATGAAATGGCGGCCCTGGATGGATTTGCACCATCAACTCTGCGCTTCAAAGGCGCATGCTCTCACATTGAGCTACAGGGCTGTCTTGAAATGGTCGGTCCGGCTGGAATTGCACCAGCATCTTCCGGGTTATGAGCCCGACGCTCTTGCTGTTAAGCTACAGACCAATAGAAATGGTCGGATACCCCGGTGCTGCCCCGGGCGCGTCTTGGTCCCAAACCAAGTGAGTTCTCTGGCTCTCTCGTATCCGATGAAAAGTGGACGTGCGCCCCAGGCTCGCACTGGGTAAGGTGGACTTGCAAACCACTGGCTCGGCTCTTTGCCTTGCGCACGATAATGAAATGGTTCCCACAGCCGGATTCGCACCGGCACTGCCTCGTTCACAACGAGGAATGCTGACTGTTACAATATGCAGGGTGTTTGAAATGGAGCCTCTGGTGAGATTCGCGCTCACATGATCCGATTTACGAGATCGGTGCCTTTCTAGGTCGGCCACAGAGACGTGGAAATGTGGTGCAGCCATCTTGGCTGCGGCTTTGACGGGCAGTCGGGACGACTGCACCACACTGGATGAAAGGGTGCTCCCGCGAGGACTTGCACCTCGATCCTCCACCTTCGCAAAGTGGCGTGCATGGCTCTTACACTTCGGGAGCTTTGAAAAAATTGGTGCGGCATGCCGGTGCTGCCCCGGCACGCTCTGTTTGGAAGACAGAAATGCTTGCTGTTACATCAATGCCGCGAAAAAAGGTCGCTGGAGTTGGTAGCGCGCCAACCTCTGCGGATTTTCAACCCGCCGCTCATCTGTCTGAGCCATCCAGCGAAAAAATGAAGTGGTCCCTCCGCGTGGTGACGCTCCACGATCTGCCGGTTATCGACCGGCTGCTCTGCTGTTGAGCTACGGAGGGATGAATGGTTCAGCCGTCTCGGCTGAGTCTAAAGACACAGTCCAGAGGACTGCACCACACTGTAAAAACTGGCAGAGCACCAGAGAATTGCACTCTGGACGCCTTTGCGGGGCGCAGCGGTTTTCAGGACCGTTTCCTCGTCTATGCCGGACGTGCTCCGTTGAATGGTGCCCGCACCAGGACTTGCACCTGGAACCACGGCCGTTAGAAGCGGCGTATGCAATGCTGTTACACCTTGCGGGCTTTGAAATTGGCTCCTCGGGATGGATTCGCACCATCGCGTCCGCTTTAACAGAGCGGCATCCTACTGTTAGATCACCGAGGATTTTTGATTGGTGGACTCGGACGGTAACGCTCCGTCTCTCGCTGGGTGCAAGCCAACTGTGCGCCTTGTACACTACGAGCCCTTTGAAATTGGCGGTCGCGACGGGTGCTGCCCCCGCTGTCTCCTCCCTGACAAGGAGGCGAGTCTGCTGTTATTCTTCACGACCTTAAAATTGGATGCAGGGGCCGGAGTTGCACCGGCGTAGCATGCTTATGAGACGTGCTGGAGCGCTGGCTCTCCCTGCAATTTGAAAATGGTGCGGCGTCATGGTAATGCTCCATGCGGGCTTTGTGGGCACTGGAGTTACAGTCCAGGTCGCCTCTTTAGCGATCTACCGCCGCGTTTGGAGCGCGTGTATGGCGAAGCCTACTCGCCACTTGCTCGCTGAGACGACACCGAGCGTGCCTATAAAGGCGAGTGGTCTGCGACACACACGCGCTCCGTTATGATTGGCACGGCGGGTGGGTAATGCTCCCACATCTGCGGGTTTTGGAGGCCCGTGCATTGCTTGTCTGCCACCGCCGTATTGAAAAAACGTTCTACCATCCAAGGGCACAGAGGCGGCCACACCACCACACACTCTCCCCAGAGTCTTGCCACTTGCCGCACTCTGTGTCCTTGGATGGCAGATCGAAATGAATCGATCTGCCATCGTTTATAAAGAACGAACACCGCTACCATTCCGCCGGAGCGGAATCGTACCCGCAGGTATTTCACGGCGGATGTTTCGGTGTTTATGGCACACCTCCCAGGGAAGCCTTTTCGTGATGTAAAGTTCGGGACAAAAAGCCCCCGTCTCCTCGCTTTGGCATAGGAGTATTCTGTATTCATGGACTGCCATTCTTGACATCTGGGTGGAGGGGTGCAAACCTGCGTTCAGGTTCTGCTTCGGTCATTCATTCGACTCCACCAGGAGTCAGCCAGGCCGGCCTTGCCCCGGTGTCCGTTAGCGCGGATGCCGGGGTTTTTTCGTGCTGTAGGGTTCAACCGGGACGGTTGAGCATGGATTTATCTGGTTCGTGGATC
>JANOBP010000719.1:0-28708 GCA_031411715.1 Verrucomicrobiaceae bacterium
CCAAGTTTCGCCTCTGCTTCGGTGATCTGGCTCTGCAGCACGCTGAGCTTTTCGTTGGCCACATCGGCCTCCGCCACCTGATTCTGTAGATCAGCCAGCTTTTGGGACGCAGCCGACTCTTCGACCGCAATCTGGGCTAGCATGGCTTCACGGGCCTTTGTTTCATCCTGCAATTTTGTCAGCGCCGACTGTTGGCTGGCCAAGTCCGCCTCCGCCTGCGCAAGTTCAGCAGCGCGGGTTTCAAGCCGGGTGAATAGCGACTGGATCTCACCGTTGAGCTCCGACTCGAGCTGGGTGACCTCCCCAAGTTTCGCCCCTGCTTCGGTGACTTGACGCTGTATCGCTGCCAGCCGCTCGTTCGCAGCATCGGCCTCTGCGGCGAAGCCAGCCGCGGCAGCAGCCGCAAATCTCTCCATGGCGGCTTCACGGGTCTTCTTTTCGCACTCTATTTTCGCCAACTCCGACTTTTGCTTGGCGAGTTCAGCTTCCACCCTCGCAAGCTCAGCACATCGGGATTCTATTTGGGCGATCTCCCCGAAGTCCATCTCTGAAGCGGTGCCCTCGTGGGCGTGAGTTTCTTCCATGATCTCGGCTAGGCTCAGCGAGACGGTAGATTCATCTGCTGCCATCTGCGAGAACACGCTCTTACGATCGCTCGTTTCGCCGAAAATAAGCTCGTTTTCATCGTTGAGATTAGAGGATGTATAAAACATACAATTTAATAGGTAAATGATTATTTTTACTGTAAATTATAATATTTAACAAATAATACAACTTTATTGTTTACATACTATTCTGTGTGATGCTTATAGCAGTAAAGATTTGTGGCCGACTTGGACACTCTGGCAAGCAGCCAAGCCCCGTGGTTACGAGATGCATCCTTCGGTGGTGCTAATCTTGGGCTAGCATTCACCATGATGAGTGTCTGTTTTGGGTTGGGATAGTCGAGACCTTCCGCGATGAGGCAATACTGCGGATGCACGCGGTCGATGTGGCCAGACATGGTGAAGTTTTCATCCGTGGCCCAAGAGGCGGAGACGTGATCAAGCACGATGTCGGTGATGGGTTTGAAATCAGCACCCATAGCCAGGATCTTTGAAATTGATCTCCACCGCATCACCAGCATCGCCTTCCTCGATGAAGCCACGACGAACGCGAATGTGGCGCACGATGACGTTGCTGGCGTTGATCTTGAGTGTGCCATGCTTCAGGCAGATGCCTTCTCCCGGCGCACTTTGACCGGCGATGGTGCTGTTCGGCTGTGTGATCTCCAGTTTTTTGCCATCGAGATCGATGATGCCTGAGATCGCGAAGACGATGATGCGACTGGGCGCACTCACCGCGTCCGCTAACGTGCCAGGGCCGTCTTTCTCCAAGCTGGTGACGCTGTAAACCGATCCGCCACGCCCACCGGTGGCCATGGCACCGGCACCTTCAGCACCGGGGAATGCAGGAATCGCAGCGTGTAAGGTCGAAACGGCCAGCAACAACAGGAGAGTGATTTTCATGTGCCCCATCACTGTTCAGGGGATGATGTTCTATCACCGCTTGGGCAACTCTTTCGTCAGCGGCAACTCACGACGCAAGACTCTGCCAATCTGGCCACTAAGCCAGAGATAGTGATCCGAAGGCAGCTCTGGCTCGGTCACAAAGCCGAGCGTGCCTTCGGGCACTTTGGCGGTGGTTTTGAAAATGGCGGTGCCTTCATCCATCTCGTCAAACATGGCGATGTAGAGCATGGTGGAGCCACCACGGATGCGCTCGTGGGCTTGGTTCCAGAGGAATTGACCACCGAGACGCGGCACTTGGTTCAGCTTCGCTTGTTGGCCACGCAGCTTCATGAGATTGGCCCAACTGAAACCGGGGAAGATCACGGGTAGATAATCCTGGCCGTGCTCGCGGCACCAAGCGGCATCCGCTTCATGTGTGGCGGAAATCATCTTGCTGGCGGACTTGCCATCATAACGACCAACGCTCCAAGGGCTGATGATGTCGGCTTTATGGAGGACTTCGTGCAACTTCGGATCGGGAGTAGCATCGCGGTTGAGTGTGCGCCAGCCCCATGGCACGCCAGCCATGACGTTGAGCTTGCCGAACTCCGGATTGTCATGAAGGAAGCGCAGCAACTCATGGGTTTCGTCGAGCGTGTAAGCGCGGTCATCATTAAAGCCGACGCCCCAAACGGCGACTACAGGCTTACCTGCATGCTTTTGATATGCTAAACTGTCGAGCAGGTGTTTTTCCTGCCGCAGCCGTTTCCAGTCCTGCATGACGACTTGCTCGATCTCACCCGCTTTGAGGCCACTGAGGTCATACATGACGCAAAACGATCTTCCGGTGGCCTCGGCGGCCTTCTGCACGTTTTCGAGCACAAGATCGGCATGCGCGCGAGATTTGGCATCACGCAGCACGGTGCCGAATCGCTGCAAAAACACGCCATCGATCCCCGCGCTGCGCATCCACTCGAAATGACGGCGCGTGGTCTTTGCATTGGCAGAGCTGAAGACCTGCGCGGTGCTGCCGTCGGCAAATTTCAGCGGCGTGTCGATGCGCTCGTCGGCATCGAGTTCGGAAACATCCGGCCAGAGGTCGATGTGGCACTGCCCAGGCTTTTCAAAGCCGTAATGCCGCCAACCTAACTTGTAGCCATCCTGCGGCGTGGTGAACCATCCCTGGTAGCCGCACATCACGGTGCCGAAGAGGGTGTCGGTGCCGGCTTGGAGCGTTGGGGTGGCGAATAGCGCTGCGGCGATGAAAAGTGAGCGCATGTGAGGTTCAG
The DNA here is from genome assembly GCA_031411715.1 of Verrucomicrobiaceae bacterium. Classification (GTDB taxonomy): domain Bacteria; phylum Verrucomicrobiota; class Verrucomicrobiia; order Verrucomicrobiales; family Verrucomicrobiaceae; genus Prosthecobacter. The sequence continues at coordinate 2,780 of JANOBP010000719.1, forward strand.
TTGTGCTGCGTCAGAAACACTTCCAACAGCGTGGCGAGTTGACGCTTATCCAACTGACGCTCAGCGATGCTGATCATGGCATCGTAGAGCGTGCCGTCATCGACCCGGCTGGGGACGCCGTTGTATTCGAGAAAGACGAGTGCCGCAGCGATTCCTGTGCGCTTGTTGCCGTCGATGAACGCCTGAGCTTGGGCGATGTGAAAAGCATAGGCGGCAGCTACGTCGAAGAGATCACCCTGACCATAGTGCCAGGCATTCTGCGCCGAACCAAGAGCGGACTCGAGAAGGCCATCATCTCTCACGCCGCTGCTGCCACCGAAAAGAGCGAGCGAGTCGGCATGGAGGTTATCAATGACCTCGCGGGTAAGGAAGACCGGCTCCCCGTTCATTGTGCCAGCTTGGTGAAGAGCTCGCGGTTCTCGGTGAAGATGCGGTGGCTGATTTGGCGGGCCTTTTCCGCATCCATCACGCCAGGTACGGCGGAGTCCTCATCATCCGGCAGCTCGCGGGCAAAGGCCTTCACCTTCGCCTGATCCTGTTTGGGCAAAGCTTTGATTTGTTCGATGATTTCAATCGCGCTCATGACGAGCACGGTAGCCGGAATGCAGCTAAAATGCATCTGGTTTTCCCAACTCAGACCTGAAGTGTCTCACAGCAAGCACTCAGCGATCTGCACCGCATTGAGTGCAGCACCTTTGAGGAGTTGGTCGCCGACGACCCAGAAGCTGAGGCCGTTGTCGAGCGCGCAGTCGATGCGAAGACGGCCGACGGCGCAGTTGTCGCGGCCAGCGATGTCGAGGGCGAGCGGGTACTGCTTGTTGGCGGGATCGTCGATGATGTCGAGGCCGGGGGCTTTGCTAAGCACTTCGCGGGCGGCTTCGACTGTGACGGGTTTTTCAAACTCGGCGCTGATGGAAATGCTGTGCGCGCGGAAAACCGGAATGCGCACGCAGGTCACCGAGGCGCGAAAGTCCGGGTGATGCATGATCTTGCGGCCTTCGTTCTCCATTTTCATCTCTTCCTTTGTGTATCCGGTGTCGAGGAAGCTATCGACCTGCGGGATGGCGTTGAAGGCGATTTGATGTGGATATACGGTGGGCTTGCTATCGAGCTTGGCGGCGTCCCAAGCGCGATTTTGGCTGGCCCACTCACGGGATTGATTGGCAAGCTCTTCAATGGCCTGCGCGCCCGTACCGGAGACAGCTTGATAGCTGCTAGCGATGATGCGCTTCACACCAAAGGCCTGATGCAGCGGGTAAAGTGCCATAAGCGAGATGGCGGTGGTGCAGTTTGGGTTGGCGATGATGCCCTTGTGCGCTTTGGCATCGGCAGCGTTGATTTCGGGGACGACGAGCGGGACGTTGGGGTCCTGGCGGAAGTAGGAGCTGTTGTCCACGACCACGGCACCGGCTTTCACGGCATGCGGCGCAAAATCGCGCGAGATGCCGCCGCCAGCACTGAAGAGCGCGATGTCGATGCCCTTGAACGAATCCGGCGTCAGCTCCTGAATGGTGATGTCCTGGCCCTTGAACTTCATCTTTTTCCCAGCGCTGCGTGCGGAGGCTAGAAGAGTCAGGCTGGCGACTGGAAAGGCGCGTTCTTCGAGGCAGCGGATCATTTCCACGCCGACTGCGCCGGTGGCTCCGACGATGGCGACGTTCTTGGGGGTGCTCATGGTATGGTGGTTGGAGGGTGTGTTGAAAAAGGGCGGCGATAGTAATGCGTCATGCTGCGGATGCAAGGCTGGAGCGGAGGGCCTGGAGGGTCCAAATGACAGGGTAGAGCTGCTCATGATACCAGAGACGCGCGAAGTAGAGGCCGATGGGGGCGGATGGAAAATGGGTGCCGTGATGAGTGGTGCTCAAGAGCCATTGCGTGGCTTTTTGAAGGCGGACGTGGGCTTCCGCACTCCGACCGGCCGTGCTGGTGATGGCGTGAAGAGCGAGAGCGGTTTCTTCGATACTGGCGGGCGCGGAGGGATCGCCTCCGAAGGAGCCGTCGGGCTTTTGGGCGGTGAGGAGGTAGTCGATGCCGGATGCGATGAGAGCGTGAGAGAGCGTGGCGAGTTGAGCAGTAGCGCTGAGGTGATTGATGACCTGTGCGGTGCCGAACACGGGGTTATTCTCGTCGTGGGTGTGCTCATTGCCGAACCAGAGTGGTATCCATGAACCGTTGGCGAGTTGGACTCGCTCTAGATATTTGAGAGCGCGTTGGGTGGCTTTGACGATTCGGTTTTGGAGCAGTGGTGGCAGTTCATCGTGCCAGGTCCACCAAGCCAGGAGCGCGTGCGCGGTGATCTCGGGTGTGCTGCGATCAAAAGGCAGTGTGCCCCAGCCGCGGCAGAAGGTGGGGATGCCGCCATCGCGATTTTGGAGGTCGAGTAGCCAGGTGATGCCGCTGGTGATGGCGGAATCAGGTGCGTGTGCGAGTTGTTTGAGCGTGATGAGAGCGCTGGAGGTGTCGTCGGCATCAGGAACGCCGCCGGGGAGCGGGGTCCAAGCCCAGCCGCCGGGCGGGGCGTTGGTGAAGGGATGTGTCTCGCGGTATTGTTGTGCGAGGAGCCACGGGGCTAATGGCGGACTCTGACCCGAGCTACGAACGGCCAAAGTGGTGCCCCAGGTGCTGAGATTGGTGTCGATGGGCCATGAGCCGTCGTCGCGCATGGATTGGCGTAGGAAGTCGATGGCGAGTGGTATGGCGGGATGGGAAAGGTCCCCTGCCCCGGCGAGGGCCATGGTGACGAAGCTGGTCAAGGGTGTGGCTTCGAGATAGCCGCCGCTGCTGGGTTGCAGTTCTTTGAGCATGGGACGCACACGCGACCAAGCGAGGGCACGAAGCCAGCGAAGTGGGTTCCACCACGCGGGCGGCCGTTTTTGAAAGCGCAGGTGACCGATGGCGATGAGTGCGGGCAGTGCGTAGCTGACGACGGGGAGGCCGATTGCTCCGAACCAGGTGCGCGGAAGGGATGCTAGCTCGAATGGAAGCGCGAGGACGAGTTTCCAAGGATTTGAGCCCAAAGTGCCGCACAGAGCGGCGTGCATGAGTATGGGGACGGAGAAGGTTTTGTCTTTGCCGTAACGGGCGATGACGGCTGTGGCGATGCTTTGAGGCGTGAGTTCGCCGATTTGGCTTTTGAGCCAATGGGTGGCGGATGAGGGCAGCCGCGCTCCGAGATGGAGGGCGCTCCAGACGAGGAGGGTGGTGGAGAGATTGGATTTGCTCTCGGGGGTGTCTCCCCAGCCACCGTCGGCGTTTTGGTGAGTTTCGAGCCAATGAATACCGCTTTGGATGTGGGCGGCGTGTTTTGAGGCATCGACGAGATGAAGCGCGACGATGGCGGTGGCGGTGGAGAGGGCGCTGGAGCTGAGATGGCCCTCCCAATGGCCATCGGAATGCCGCAGGCGGTCTAGATGAGCCTGGGTGTTGGCGATGGCGGATTGGAGGGCTTCGAGCATCGGAATACTTCAAAAATCAGCAATCCTAGTTCATCAATCGGCAATCGCTCACATTCAGGGCTTTCACCGTTGGACTGATTGACGATTGATGAGCAATCGATTTTTAATTTTGAGGTTATCTTCTCGCTGCGCGAGATCTCTAGGCCAGTTTGAGTTCGGGATGAGCTTCGATGGCTTTGGTGAGGGCGGGCCATCCGCCGGCGCGCTGCATTTGAAACATGCCGAGGTAAAGGGCGACGTGTTTTGCGGGATTGGCAGCGAGAAGAGCGGTGATGGCGGACTCGGCTTGGGTGTCGGTAATTTCGGCGGGAAGCTCGGTAACTTCACCTTTGCCGTCATGGGCGACGCCGATGGTGTCGAGGAAGGTGATGAGCATCTGAGCGTTGCCTTTGAGGAGCCAGATTTGGAAGATTTGCTCGGTGATGCCTTCGTTTTGGCGGAGATTGATCTGCTCGATGAGCCAGGCCGCTTGATTCGCCTTGGACTTCTCGAAGATGAAGACGGGGCGGAGCTTACGCTGAGGGGCGAGAGTGTTGATGATGGCCTTGTAGGCCGCGCGCTGGTCATCCTGCATGTAGCGCATGATTTGGAGCTGCATTTCAGGGCCGAGGGCGTTGAGGAGTTGGTTTGGGGTCATGCGAGGGGTGTGAGGTACCATGAGGGAATGCTTGAGGCAAGCGGGGGAATGAGGAATGACCTCAAAGCATGCGAATGGTGAGCGGGAAACGATAAATGTTGCCTTCTGATGCCCGGACGATGCCAATGATGGTCAGGATGATGGTGCCAATGCCGATGGCGAAGAGCAGCGGGATGCCGATGAGGATGAAGCAGAGGAGGAATGAGACGAAGGCGTAGATCAGGAAGCTGATCTGGAAGTTGAGGAGCTCGCGGCCTTGCTGGTCGATGTATGGGCTTTGGTCTTTTTTGATGAGCCAGATGATGAGCGGGCCGAGAATGGGGAAGCCGACGAGGCAGAGGACGTGCATGACGATGCCGAGAGTTTTTTCGTCGGAGGTGGCGGGCGAAGGAAGCGAGGGAGGCGTGGGAGATTCCATGCAACGAGAATGATGGGGTTGATCCAGCATGCAAGCAAAAGAGCCGGGGCTGTGAACCCCGGCTCTCGTGATGAACCACTCGCCGCACAGAGGACTGTGCGGCCACTCTTTAGATGACTTCCGGGAGCTTGAACTCCTCGACGTAGTTTTCGGTGGCTAGCTTGTTGGCTTCCACGGCGAACTCGCCGGTGAACTTCTCGGACACGGGATCGAACTCAAGCCAAGGACCGGCGCTGATCTTGTCCACGTTGAGGTCGATTTTATTGTCCACGAGGTTCTGCGCGAAGTGCTCGAAGGTTTCCGTGCCGGCCGCGTCGTTTTTGAGACGCTCTTTGACCTCACCCACGCTGGTGGCTACGCCGAGGCGGTAAGAGATGTTGGCTAAGTGGGCGAGCGAGGCGGCGTGGAAGCCGTGGGAGACGTGGAGATTGGGATTGATGAGCTTCCCTTCGCGCACGGACTTGATGAAGTTGAGCATGTGGTCCGGGCCGTCATTGAAGTTGTCGAATGTCATGAGCGTCTTGCCCTCGTTGTCGTAGGCCTTTCTCTCGATGACGTAGCCGCCCTCGCAATGGATGACGTTGCCGACACGCGCGGCGGCGGTCTGACCTTTGACCCGGTAAACCGGCTCCAGTCTCCAGTCCATGTCCTTCAAGGGAAGGCCGCGGTTGTCGAAGATGAACGGCGCGGGCTGGTAGTCGTAGAAGGCGAGCTGATTGTTGGCGGTCTCACCGTCGTCGTCGTAACCCCAGCGGCCGCCGAGGCTCATGACGCGCTTGGGCAGCAATTCGGGATTACCGAGTGCCCAGCGGCCGACGTCGGTCTGATGCGGGCCTTGGTTGCCGATGTCGCCATTGCCAAAGGCCCACTGCCAATGCCAGTCGTAGTGGAACTGGCTGCGGCTCACCGGGCTGATACCGCGCGGACCGGCCCACAGCTTGTAGTCCACATCCACGTTCTGCGGCGCTCCTAGGGGGTCCGTCTTGACGTTGCGCAGGTCATGGAAGGTGCCTTTGATCACGCCGTCTTTGGCCTCGACCGGCGCTGCCACTTTGCCGGTGGAGATGCGCGACTTGTAATTGAGGCCGCGAGAGAGCGTGACTTTGCCGATGTGGCCTTCCTTCACCCAGTCCATGGCCTGCTGCCAGCCGGGGCTGGAACGGCGCTGCATGCCGTGCTGAACGACGAGCCCTTTTTTCGCGACCTTCTCGGCGGCGTTCACGAGCTGGCGGCCTTCCCAGATGTTGTGGCAGACTGGCTTCTCGACGTACACATGCTTCCCGTGCTTCATGGCCGTCATGGCGATGAGCGTGTGCGTGTGGTTCGGCGTGGCGATGGTGACGGCGTCGATCTCGGGGTCGAGCACGAGCTTCCGGTAGTCGGTGTAGGCGGTGACGGTGTTGTTTTTCTTGGCCTGGCTTTCGACCCCTTTGGTGAGCACATTGGTGTCCACGTCGCAGAGGGCGACGATGCGCACGCCGGGGATTTCCTCCAGGCTCTTGATGTGACCCGCGCCACGGCCGTTGAAGCCGATGACCGCGACGCGGACATCTCCGTTGGCCCCGATGGGTGCGGCGAAGGATGGAAGTGAGGCAGCAGCCGCGCCAAAGGCGGTGCTGCGAATGAAGGTGCGGCGAGTGGTGGTGTTCATGATAGGAGCGTGAGTACGATGGGAATGGCAGGAGTTTTCGACAGGGGAGAAGATTTAATGACGAATGCAGAAGAGGAATGCACTCTGGGCACCTTTCAGTTGTCGGGATCGCTCTGCAGGGCTGCGGATCGTTGACGCGGCCTAGTGTACTTTTAGCGGCGGCGGCGGCGGAGCATGAGGCCGAGAAGTCCGAGCATGAGGAAGAGCGCGCGGGAGGGCTCTGGAACAACAACGACGATGCCGTGAGAGGCGAAGGCTGAGGTATCCCAGAGGGTGCCGTTGGTCAGGGTGGGGAGATCAATGTTACCGAGAGCGCCACCGGCGACGAAGGGACCGCCAGTGCCAGGAGCGGTGCCACCAAGAGCGCCAACCCAGTCGAGGAGGTTGAAGAGGTCACCGCCTGCCGCAGTGGCGAGATTGTAGCCGTTGTTGATGATGGTGACGTTGCCTTCACCGGGATTGGCACCGAAGCGCGCACCAAGGGAGAGAGCGCCCGCGGAGACGTTGATGTAGTCCTGATTGCCGAGGGTGGGGGCGACATTGAAACCAGCCACATCTCCAGAGTTGGCCGACAAGTAAGCGGCAAAGTCGGCATAGGCTCCGCCAAGGCCAGCGAGGAAGGCCCCTGTATTGGTGCCGGCAGAAGATGCGGTGATCGTTGCGGCAGTGATGCCAAGCTGGACCTGTGATCCCGATGCGACCGTGAGCCCAGCAGCGTTGCTGAAGGTCATGCTCTGGTTGCTGGTGGTGGTATTGCCAACACCAGGGGCAAGGATGCCGATGTTGGTTGCGTTGCCGGTATCACCAATGGTGGTGGCACCTGCGACGACACCGACTCCTACATTGCCGCCAGAACCACCGGAAAGGACGGCGGCAGTGGCAAGAGTTGCGCCTGCGGTGACGACGTTGACGGCCGCGGTTCCGTTGATGGCTCCCGTGGTGTCATTTCCGACCTGAAGAGTGCCCTGACTGACCGTGGTGGTGCCGCCATAAGCGTTGGCTCCACTGAGGACCCAGGTGCCGACGCCGGTTTTCACGAGGGCGGTGTCGCCGGTGCCGTTGTCGGCAATATTGGCAGCGAGGGTGTTGCTACCAGTGTTGGTGCCGCCAAGGGTGAGGGTGGGTGAAGTGTCGGTGCCGAGGTAGGTCGGGGAGGCGGTGCTGGTGAAGCTCACGGGGTTGGCATTGTTGGTGCCGCTGGCATTGAGCGTGGCGGAGGTGTTGCCAATGGTGAACTCTCGATTGGTGGTGTCAGCGGTGCTGCCGACATAGGCAAAGGTGCTGTTGTTGATCACCAGGTTGGAGGCGGTGGCGTTGGAGTTACCGATGCTGCTGTCGAGTCCGCCGTCAGCCAGTTTGGCGGCGCTCAGGGTGCCTCCAGTGATTGTTGTGGTGCCGGAGTAGTTGCTGGTGGCGTCGGTGAGAGAGAGCGTGCCAGCGTTGGTCTTGAGGACGTTGTCAAAACCACTAACACCGTTGGTGAGTCTGGCGCTGACCGTGAGTTCGGTGGTGGTGTTGGTGCTGTCGTCGGTAGCAAAGGTGCGCGTGACGGGAGTGGCATTGAAGCTGCCGAGGACAATGTTGCCGCTGATGGTGGCACCGTTGGGGTTTCCCCCGCCCGTGCTGAAGGTCACATTGCCGAGAAGGGTCATCGCGCCAGCACCGGTAGCCACGGTGGAGACGCTGGTGTCGGCGCCAGCGATAGTGAGCGAGGCGATCGAGTTATTGAAACCGTTGAGGTTCAAATTGGAAGTTCCCGCCGCGAGCGCAGGAGCAAGGGTGACGGCACTGGTGATGGGGATCACGTCATTGGCAGCACTGGTGATGGAGCCAGCGGTGATGAGGGTGGTGCCGTTGTAGCTGTTCGGCCCACCAAGGGTTTGCGTTCCGGCTCCCTGCTTCACGAGATTGAGGGTAGAACCAACGTTGTTGGTGATGGCACCACCAAAGCCCGTGTTGCCAGCAGCACCGAGAGTGAGTGTGACGCTGCCAGTGGTGGCAGAGGTGGTAATGAGGCCGCCGAGGACGTTTGAGTTGCCGGCGAGAGTGCCAATGGTGACCGTTGGGCCACCGCCGTTGATGTCGAGCGTGCCTCCGTCTAGAACAGAGACTGCGGAGGTAATTGGGATGGCATTTGCGACGCCGTATTTGAGCAAGCCGCCGCTGACGGTGGTGGCCCCGGTGTAGCTGTTGATGATGCCGGTGCTGCCGAGAACGAGCGTGCCGTCGCCAGCTTTATTGAGGCCGCCAGCGGCCCCGGTGAACTCACCGCCAAGGGTGAGAGTGACCTGCGGACTGGTGACGGTGATGGTGCGCAAGGCGGTGGCTGTGACGACGCCATTGAGCGTGACGTTATGTCCTGCGCCAGTGCCGCCGACGGTGAAGTTACCGCTGACGGTGACTGGGTTGGAGATCGTGCGAGCGGTGCCGTCGGTTGTGAGTGTGGTGTTGGCGGCGATGGTGAGGCGGCCATTGGAGACGCCGTCACTGGCCCCAATTGGACCATTGGAGACGGCGACTGGGAGTGCTACCGTGCTAGAGGTGTTCGGCGTGCTTGAGGCACCGAGGATGAGCGCGCCGCCGTTGAGGGCCAAGCCGGTGGTCCAGTTGCTGTTCGTGCTGCTGAGAAGCAGTGCACCCGCGCCCGTTTTGCTGATGGCGTTGGTGTTGCCGGCATTCTGCGTGATCATCGAGGTAATGGCGAGTCCCTGTGGTGAAGCGCCGGTGACGTTGATGACGGGGCTGGCGTTGCTGAACTCCAGGGAGGAGAACTGCGTGGCATTGGTGAAGCCACCGCTGATGGTCGGGGTGGTGGTCATGTTATCGCTTACAGCGGTGATGGCAGCAGCGCCGGAGAGGATGAGGCGGTGCGTGGTATTGGCGGCAGATGGGGAGCCGAGGGCCACAACGGGTGTGCCGGTGCCGCCGTTATCGTTGAAGTTCAATGCAGCCAGCGTGTTGGAGTAAGCTAGGCTTCCAATGTAGTTCGGGAAGGTGAGTGAGCCTGCGCCATTCACGGTGACCTGATTGGCAGCAGCAATGAGACCAAAGTTGGTGGTGCTGGCACCGAAGTTGACGGCACCTCCATTGATGACAAGGCCCAAGGAGGCTGTGGTGGCGGCGGGAATGACGACTTCACCCGTGCGGGTGGGGACCAACTGCAGCGTGGTGCCATTATTCACGACGGCCCCACCAGTGAAGCTATTACCAGCCGTGCCCACAACGACTGCGGCAGCAGCGACGGTAGCCGTGGCATTGGCGGAGATGGTGACGGTGGTGCCGACGATGTTGCTAATGGTGGCACCAGCGGGGATGCCTGCGGTGTTGCTGAACACCGGCTGGCCAATGTACATCGCTGCTGCTTGAGCGGCGGTGACTCCTGTGAGGGTATTTGTGCCCGTGGTGATGCCGACGCCAGCAGGTGTGGCGGCACCAGTGCCGCCGAAGGTCAGGAAGGCGATGGCGGAAGTCGTGGCGGCGTTGGAGAGCTGGATGTTGGTTGTGCCGCCGCCGCTGATGATGGTGGTGTTGGCTGGAATGCCAGGGCCGGTGACGGTCTGGCCATTGAAGGTGCCAACTCCGCTTGCGAGCGTGACTAGATCCGTGGAAGCAGTAGTGCCGGAGATCTGCAGATTGGAGGCACCGTCGGTCAGGACAATGGTACTGCCGCCTGTGCCTGATGAGAAGACAGCTTTATTGGTGCCGGTGATGCGGCTGTTGATTGTCCAGGTGTTCTGGTTGTTGTAGAGGAACAACTCACTGGCCGAGGAGGTGATGCGGCCAAAGTCCACGTTCTGACCGAGGGCACTGGTGAAGTTTCCTGTGCGCAGGAAGCCACCAGTGGTGAGGGTGAGGGTATCAACAAACAGCGTGGTGCTGATGTTATTGCCATTGGCCCCAGCGGCATGGACGACGGAGTTGTGAGTTAGGTTGGCGTTGAGGGTGTATTGATTGTTGCCCTGATAGCGCGCATTGCGGGTGGCGGAAGTTGCAGCAAAGTTGCCGCCATCGGTGTCGATCGTGGTGTAGTCGGCATAGCCAGCGCCCGTGTCACCCAACAGACCAAAGCCAACGGCACCCGTCGTGGATGGCGTGCTGAGATAGCTCAGGAAATCCGTACCGTTGCCGATGGCCCAGCCACCGACGATGTTGCTGGCGAGTGTGGGAGCCGTGGTGAGTGTCCACTGCGGGCTTTGGCCTGCGGTGGCGGAGGTGCCACGGCCAATCTGGCCGGTGCCGGTGGTGATGTTGAGCATGGCACCGGATGTGGCGGTGCGGGTGAGTGTGGTGCCAGCGAGGTTGGCACTGCCACCGATGCCAGTCTGGGCTTGGAAGGCCACGACGCTTTGACCTGCCGTGAGATTCACCGTGCCCGTATTGACCGTGGTCTCGCCTTCGAGCCGTGGGGTGATGGAGAGCGTGCCGCCGCTGAAGTTGAGAGCAGAAGTACCCGTGCGCGCCGCGACGTGAGAGAGGCCACTGTTGACGAGGCTGAGGGTGGCGTAGTTCACGTTCACCGCGCCGCCGCCGAGGATGGCTCCGCTGTCCTGGAGGATCAAAGTGCCGCCGCGCACGTTGGTCGTGCCGGTGTAGCTGTGCGCACCGGTGAGCGTCCAACTGAAGTTGCCGGATTTATCCACGTTGAGGTTGTTACCGCCCACACCGCCGAGCGTGCCCGCGAATGTCGTGTTCGCTGTTTGGGCGGTGAAGATGGTGGCAGCCGTGCCGGAGGTGTTGATGATGCTGCCAGCAGTATTTGGCAGCGCATTGGCCGTGGTGTGAGTGAGTTGGCGCACGGCTTGATTGTTGCCGTTGAGATTGAGGCTGCCACCATTGACGACGAGGTCGGCTGTCGTCGGCACAGTGGCTGTGGTGACAACGAGGAGCGGATTGGCCCCGAGATTGGCACCGAGGTTGAAGTCACCTTCGTTAATGAAGGTCGCGCCGGTGTTGTAGCTGCGTGTGTTGAAGTTCAAAGCGCCCGCACCATCCTTGACGATGCCTCCGGTGCCCAGCGGTGTGGCGCTCATGCTCATGGTGCCGATGACGTGGAGTTGCAGCAAGTTACCGCCAGCAGTAACGGCACCCTGATTGAGGAATGAACCGCCAGTGTTGGCGAGGATGGCACCGCTGGTGACGGTGAGGGTATTCAGCGTGCCTGTGATGCCATAATCGAGGCCGCTGGGGGTATTGACCGTTGTCAGGCCTCCACCGGAGGAAAGCAGGCCGCCAGGGCTGTTGAGTGTGAGACTGTTGACGGTGGCATTCTGGTAGAGATTACTCTCCACACCTGTCCTGGCATTCACCCCGGCCGCGACACCGAAATTGAGCTGCGCGGCACCAGCGGCGGTCGCTGGGGTGGCAAAGGTGACGACGTTACCATTGATGACTTGGATGGGTGTTCCAGCAGGGATGCCGTTGACCGCTACGGAAAGGGTTTGTCCAACCTCAAGACCTGTGGAGTCCTGCACAGTAACATCGGCGCTACCAATGGCTGTGAGGCCGGTGATAATCTCGCCAAGGCCGCTGGCGGCCCCAGGCAGTTTTTGCTGCTCGGCAGCGGTGAGCAGGCGGAAGCCGCTGCCAGCCAAATGGGTGACGAGGCCAGTGCCTGAACTGTCGATGCCGATCATGTCAGGGCGGATGCTCATGTTCGTGCTACCAGGGAGTCCTGCGCCACCGACCATGGTGACTGTGGTGGCGACGACATTGACGGAGCCGCTGCCAATCGTGCCGCCCAAGAGTGAGGTGCCGGCGTTGAGGGTGAGGGAGCCACGATTGGTCGTGCTGGAAGTGCTCAGGGTGCCGATGTTGATCACCGTGTTGTTGGTGCTGCCGGTGAGGTTCCAAGCGCTGGCACCTTCGAGGTTGGTGACGGTGTTGAGCGTTTCGGATACGTTAGCGCCAGCATTGCCGGTGAAGTTGAGCACACCACCGCGGTTGCTGAACACACGGTCCGCTGCGGTCGCTACAATGCTCGTGGTGCCGCCAAGGCGGTTGTCGAGGGCGTTGGTGGTGTTGGTGAGGTTGAGCGTGCCGCCTTCGGACAGGATGGTGGTGATGAAACCGACTTTGGCGGCGGCACTGTCGAGGGTAATGGAGCCGGCGTTGACTTGCAGGGTGCCCAGGATGTTAGCGCTGTTGTCAGCGGTGAGGTTCCAGTCCGCGGAGCCGACTTTGGTCACGTTGAGCAGGCCGGTGGTGTAATCACTGAGGATGGAGCCGCTGAAAATGGCCGCCAGGTTGTCTGCGCCGGTGGTGAGCGTGCCAGCGGTGTTCCAATGGAAGTTTTTGATCACACCGGAGCCGACGACGTTACCGACACGGAGGTTGGCGACGGCACGCAGGTCGAGAATAGTGCCAGCATCGAGGTCGATGCGTGCATTGGGGTAGTTGGCACCGGCGCCGAGGATGAGGGAACCCGCGTTGACGTTGACCGTGGTGAGGCTGGTGCTGACACCGCCAAGCAACAACGCACCGGCACCGCCTTTGTCCAAGGTGGAACCGCCAGCAATGCTGGCATTGATGACAAGGCCTGCTTGTTGATTGATCTGGCCGCCGGGGCTGAGGACGCCGCCGTTGAGCACGGCATCGACGTTGATGGCGGCTGTGGCGGGCAGGGTGATGTTACCGGCGATGGCGGGGACGACGCGGATGTCGTCCAGATTGGTGGCAGTGATGTTCCCAGTCGAGATGGTGAGCATACCGGCTCCAGTTTGCACAAACGGGCCGTTGCCGCCGTTGTTGCCGCCCTGGCTGTGGAAGGTGAGGCTGCTGATGCTGTCGTTGAAGCCGTTGAGGTCGAGCTGGGAGCCGCCGCGCACCGTGACGACCGCAGCGTCGGCAATCTGGTTGCTGGCGAGGTGACGAACCGCGGAGTTGGCGATCGCCGCAGAGTCGGTACCATTGCTGGTGCCGCCGGTGATGATGAGATTGCCGGTGATGGCGTTGCCGGAGCCGGTGGCGTTGCTGAGGTTCAGCACAAGGCCGTTGGCGTAGGTCGTGCCGGTGTAGGTGTTGGCATTGGTGAGCGTGATGGTCGGCGTGTTGGCCGTCTGGCTCATGGCATCGAGCACGAGGTCGTAGTTGCCGGTGAGTTCAGAATGGATGGTCAGCGTGTTGGCACCGTTGTGGATGAAGAGCTCCGAGGCAGCGGTGGTGAGGTGGCCACGGATGGTGGCAGAGCCAATGGTGCGTGCGGCGTTGTCCGTGCCGGAAAGGATGCCTGCGCCGGTCAGGGTCAGTGTGTCGGTGCCTGCTACGAAGGCGAGTGTGGAGGCCGCGCCGTTCATGGTGAGGGTATTGACCGTCTGGCCGCCACCGGCCACGGTCTGCGTGCCAGAAAAGCGGATGTTGCTCGTGACGGCGGCACCGGCGAGGATGTTTTCCTGCACCAGAGCGTTGACCTGACGGATGCCGGTGTTGGGGTCATAAGTGGCAAATTCGGCGTTGGCTCCGGCGGTGGTGCCGTCATTGGTTACCACGGTGGCCCAGGCACCGATGATGCCGGCGGTGTTGGTGGTCAGCGTGGCTGAAGTGGCGGTGACGAATGGGTTGTCGCCCAAGGTGCCGTTGCCAGCGGTGAAGGTGATGCTGGAGCCCACCGCGCGGCTGAAGGTGCCGCCGAGGGCCACGGTGGCCACACCGCTGGTGCCGTTGCCTGGATTGACGCGGATGAGGGCATTGCCACCGGTCACGCTGAGATTGCCCAGCGCAACGGTGCTGCTGGCACCACCACGACTGATGAAGTCAAAGGCACCACCGTCGAGCTGGAAGGCCACCGTGCTGTCGATGCGGTTGCTCATGGCCTGGATTTGGGAGTCGTCCCAGCGTAGGACGCTGTTGCGGATGCTGATGGTGTCTCCCGCGCCCATGCCGGATAAGCGGCCTTGGTCGGCGAGGGCGGTGATGTTACCCATGAAGGTGGCGTTACCGGTGAACTGGTTGTTATCGTTCAGAATGAGCGCGGTGGCTCCGGTTTTTACGAAGTTGAGGTTACCATTGATCTGGCCGGCAAAGGTCTGTGCAGCAGTGCCTTCGATTGTCACAAAGTTCACCGCAGCGCCAGCGGCGGTATTGGTGATGATGCCGCCGCTGCCGGGCAGCGTACCGACACTGAAGAGGTTCCCGACGTTCTGCGAGTGGCCGTTGAGGTCGAAAGTGGCTCCGGCATTCACAATGAGCGCGTTGGCTCCGGCGGTGGAGGTGCTGGCATTGATGGCGGGGCCAGTGCTGGCGCGGTAGAAGATGGCGTTGTCCGGCGTGACGGCGGCGAGCTTCAAGGTGCCCAAATTGATGCGTGTGTCGCCGATGTAGCCGTTGCCGACGTTGGCGTGGCCGATGATGAGCGTGCCGTCGCCAGATTTGGTCAGACCGCCGGTGCTGGGGGCGACTGCGCCGCCGATGGGGGCCTCGATGGTGAGCACGGTGCCTGCGCCGTAGGTGTGGATGATCATTTCACGATTCCCAGCGGCGTTGATGGCTCCACGTCCGATACCGGTGCCTGCGGAGGTGATGGTGGCGTTGGCTTTGGCCAAAATACCGCCACTGTCGATGGTGACGTTGCGGAAGGCATTCACAGCGAGGCTGCCGCCGGTTTCAAAGGTAAGGCTGTTGACCAAATTCGTGGTCAGGGTCGTGGCGGCGGCACCGGAGTTCAGCGCGCTGTTGACGAGGATGTTGTTGTTGGTGGTGAATGCGGCGGACATCTCACCAGCGGCCAGCGGGCGAAGGCCGGTGTTGGCGGTGGTGTCATACACGGCGAACTGCGCGGTGGCAGCGGTGCCATCGGCATTAAAGGAGGTATCCGCGATGATCCAGGGCAGGATGCCGCGGTTGAGGGTGGCATTGGCTCCATTTTGGCCGGTCACGGCGGGTGCGGTGCCGATGAGCACGTTCGTCGTCGTAGGTCCGGCCACGGTGCCGAGGGAAGAGCCACGCACGAGGGCGGTGGCACCGTTCATGCGGGAGAGCGTGCCACCCGTGAAGACGAGGGTGGAGTTGGTGGCGGCTAATGTAGCATTGGCGGAGATGGTGAGCGTGGTGCCACTGTTCACCGAGACAACAAAGGCACCGGCGGGGATATTCGGCCCACTGATGTTCATGCCGGGCTGCAAGCCAGCGGTGCTGCTCACGGTCACTGCGGTGCTGTTGAGCACCGTGGTGGAGTTGGTTAGTGAGTTGGTGGAGGCGGTGCTGTTGATGGTGAGGTTCGCGCCGAAGTTTTGGAGCGTGATGAGGTTGTGCGTGTTATTGAGCACCAAGGTGCTCACCGCTTCGGTAACGGCGACAGAAAGGCCACCATCAATCTGCCAGTGGCCGCCCTGGAGCAGCGTGGAGCGCGTGGCTCCACCTGCGCGGTTGGAGAGCTCGGTTCCGATGTCGTTCAAGAAGAACAGCGTGTTGGCCGGGGTGATCCCACTGACCGGGCCGGCATTGACGATGACATTGCCACCCGAGCCTGCGAGGCCTGCGGAGCCCGTGACCTGCACTGTGCCGAGGTTGATGGTCAGACCGGCTTGGGTGTTGGCACCCGTGAGTAGCAGCGTGTTGCTACCCACCTTAGTCAGCGGGAAGGCACCGCTGGTATTGCCACCCAAGACAATAGTGCCACCCGCCACACCGCCGCTGACGGCATTGATGTAGTCAGAGCCGACACTGGCCGCACCACCGAGGGTGATCGGCGCGCTGACGACTGCGGTGCCCGCAGCGGTGTTGATCAAGCCGCCGAGGGTGTTGCGCACGCCGCCGAAATTCACCCGGCCTGCACCCGCGAGGGTGAGCGGCTCGGCGATGGACTGGCCGTTGAGGTCGATGACGCCAGTGGGGGCGGTGACGACGGTGACATTCGTCGCGGCGGCGGTGGTCAGGCCGCTGATGGTGAAGCTGGTGCCACTGACGATGCTGGTGATCACCGAGCCGAGCGGGATGGTGCCGCCTGAGACGGGCTGACCGACGACCAGACCCGCCGTATTGGTGGTAGTGATCGTGTTGCTACCGACAGCGGTGGTGGAGTTCGCCACGGAGACGGTGGAGCCGAGGCTGGTGCCCTGGAGTGCATCACCCAGCGCATTGGCATGCCCGAGCTTCACGATGCCGAGGCCGACGGTGATGGGGCCGAGGAGCGTGGCGCTGTTGTCGGTGTTGAGGTTCAGCGTGCCGGTGCCTTCTTTGACAAGGGTGAAACCAGCGGCGGAATTGATGACACCGAGGGTCAAGCTGCCATTCCCACCGACGGAGGCCGTGCTACCGAGGGTGAGGGTGCCGGTGTAGCTGGCGGCGGCGCTGCTGCTGTTCCAAAGGGCGGCATTGGAGGCAGCCGCGAGCACGGTGGCACCGAAGCCGTTGAGGTTCACGTTCCCAGCGGTGACGGTCTGACCATTGAGGTCGAGGGTGGCGCTGGTGGAGTGGGTGAGCGTCACATTGGCCGTACCGCTGGCGGTGGCCTGGGCGGAGATGGTGTAGTCTGTGCCATTGACGATGCCGGTGATGTAGGCCCCAGCCGGGATGCCCGTGCCACTGACGGCCATGCCTTTCTGCAAGGTGGCGGTGCTGGAGACGGTGATGGTGGCGGAGCCGCTGGTGGTGGTGGAATTGACCAGCGCAGTGCCCACGGTGGCGTTGGAGGTGTTGTTGGCGACGGTGGTGAGGCCAGCAGGCAGCGCAGCGGCGCTATTCAGCCGCACGAAGCCGTTTTGGATGGCGAGATCGCCGGTGAAGCTGGCGGTGTTGTTGCCACCGAGCACCAAAGAGCCGCTGCCGGTCTTGATGAGGGCATTGGAGCTGCCAACGCCGGAAACGAGGCCGGTGCCGGTCTGCGCGACGTTGCCAATGAAGTTCAGCGTGCCAGCGCCGCCGTTGGCGGTGTTGCCCGTGTTGATGAGGGCACCACTACCGACGGTAGTGAGGCCGCTGATGCCGAAATAGCCCGTGCCGAAGCTGCCGGTGGTGCCATTGACGACATTGAGCACCGAATCCGCGCCTAAAGCCAGCGTATTGGCCACGGCACCGAACTGGGTGCCAAAGGTGTCGATGGTGGCAGTGGTGGCGGCGGCCAGCGTGTAGTCGTTGTTGATGATGGCAGCACCAGCGTAGTTGTTGCCGGCGGTGGGGGCGCTGTTGTTGAGGTAGAGCTTGCTGCTGGCGATGGACTGCAAATTATTGCTCGTGTCCGGACCGGAGTAGAGGACACGGAAACCACCGGTGCCAGCTGAGTTGGTTGATTTATAGACGATGGAGTGGAACCCGGCAGAGAGGGTCACGGTGACGGCGGGTGCGTCGGTCAGGGCATGACCAAAGGCGTCGCTGATGATGGCATTGCCATCAATGTAGAGTGCCTGACCGTCATCTGCGCCGGAGCGGAAGGTGTAGTCGCCCGCGCCGGTGATTTGGAGGAAGCCGCTAAAGACGGCGGCGGAGTTGGTGAACTGGTTGGTGGAGGCCTCGGCACGGCCACCAAAGAAGCCGTCCGTGAGGCCCGTGGCGGTGAGGCCGGAGCCGGAGAAGCCGATGCCTGCAACCTGTGTGCCAACAGTGGCGGCGGGCGCGGCACCGAGGCTGGCGAAGCTGGCGCTCAATCCGCCGGGGTTGAAGCCTGCGGCAGTGATGGTGGCACCGCTAAGCACCGCATTCTGCACGCCGAGCGGGTAGGAGCCATTGAGGACGACAGGATTGGTCAGCGTGGTGCTGGTGCCGATGGTGACGAGGTCGGGGAAGACCAGCGTGCCCTGACCGACATTGACAGGCTTGTCACCGCTGTAGGCGAAGATGATGACCGAGGTGCCGAGGGCGGGATTGATCTGCGGCACGGGACCGCCTGTGACATCGCCCGCGACATTGAGGAGGCGGAGGGCGTAGCCGTTGGCGCTGGAGACGTTGAGGATGTTGCCGCCATTGAGTGTGAGGCTGGCGAGCTCGATGGTGTTGTTGATGTTGGTGCCGCCGTTGTTGCCGACATGAAGATTGGAGACGGCTCCCGCGATGACGTTGTTGGCGTAAGTGATGATGCCGTTGCTGCCGGTGCCGCTGTTTTGCAGGGCGAGAAGGCCGCCGGTGCCAATGGTGGCATTGGATCCAGCGAAGATCGGTGCGGTGCTGCCCGCATTGATTCCGGCGAGCGCGAGGATACCGGCATTGACGGTGACGCCGCCCTGGAAGGTGTTGTTGCTGCCGAGAAGAAGCGTGCCGAGGCCCAGTTTGACGATGCTATCACCCACGCCGCCGTTGATGAGGCCGTTGAGGGTCAGGATGGCCTGTGGGGTGTCCACGGTGATGGTGGTGACACCTGCGTTGAGTGTGGTGGCACCGTTGAGGGTGAGGCTGTTGGTGCCGTTGAGGCGGAGGTTGTTGCCACCGAGGATGTAGTCGTTGTTGACGGTGCTGAGGGCCGCGCCGGAGGTGAGGAAGGTGCCGGCGGCGATGGTGAGAGCACCAGTGCCGAGCGGGCCGCTAACGAAGGGATCAGCGACACCGGTGATGGCATCACGCGTGATGACATTGGTATTGCCACCGATGGCGAGGCCGCCTGCGGTGAGATTCACCCCACCGCCGAAGGTGCTGGTGGTGGCGGAGAGCTGAAGGACGCCGTTGCCGGTCTTGGAGATGCCAGTGAGGAGGCTGTTGGTGGTGCTGCTGAGCAGGGCGGTGACATTGAGTGCGGGCGTGATGGGGGCGATGGTGGTGGAGCCATTGACGGTCACGGGAGCGACGTTGAAGGTGCGGGTGGTGCCATTGAGATCCACATTACCCACGAGTGTGGAGACGGAGCCAACGTTGGAGGAGGTGGCGGTCACACCACCGGTCAATGTCAGGATACCGGTGCCAGTGGTGACCGTTGGGGCTGCTCCGCCGTTGTTGTCATAAGTGAGGCCAGCGAGTGTCTGGTTGAAATTGTTGAGTGCAAGCGTGGCACCACTGCCGTTGAGCACGGGTGTGACGCTGTTGTGGATCTGGCTGTTGGCATCAAGGCGCACGGTGGCGGAGTTGATGATGAGATCACCGGCAGGTATTGCCACGGTGCCTGCGCCATTGGCACCAACGACACCAAGGGCCAGCGTACCCGTGTGAGAGACGCCGCCGTTGAACTGAGTGCCGCCGGTGTAAGTGTTGGCACCGGCCAAGGTAGTGACGACCGCGTTAAACGCTGAGTAAATGAGGCGGGTCTGACCCACACCGTTGTCCACGATGGAGGAATTGATCTGCGTGGCTCCCTGATTGACGAAGATATAGAGCGGGTTGACACCTGGATTGGCACCGCCGGAGGTGATGAAGCCATTGCCGACAGCGGAGCCGATGGTGCCGCCGGTGAAGTTGCCGGAGATGACAAAGGCACCGGAGGTGAGGTTCAACGTGTCGGCGTTGTCAGCGAAGGTCAGGGACTGATTGTTCGCGCTGCGGGCATAGGCGAGACCATTGGCAGCAAAGATGTCCGCACCCGCCGTGCTGCTGGGCACCGCAAAGGAGGCGGAACTGAGGCGGACATTCTGCGTGGCTGAGGAGGCGGAGAGCGCGATGGCATCATAACCGGCATAACCGACGCTGTTAAGGCTGCCAACACCGCCGGTTCCATTGCCAGCGGTCGGATTGATGTAACTCGCGAGGTCTGCTCCATTGGTGGACCAGGGAATGATGTTGTTGGTGAGGAGTGACGGGCCATTGGCGATGATGAGGCGTGTATTGCTGGCCATCTGACCGGCGGTGTTGTGCAGAAGGGTGGCATTGTTGTTGCGGGTGAGGTTGCCAAAGGCCAACTCGGTGGTGCGCACGCCGTTGGCACCGTTGGCGACGGTGAAGGTGGACATGCCTTGATCGAGGGTGACCAAGCCGAGGGTTTCGGTGATGTCGGCATTGTCACGGCCGGTGAGGGTGATGTTACCACCGCGCATGGTGATGGTGGAACTGTCATTGACGCGGTCAGCAAGGACGTTGAGCGCGTTATTGGCAATGCTAAGGACGCTGTAGTTGATGTCGATGGCACCAGCGCCGGAGAGGCGGCCCATATCATTCAGAGTGACGGTGCCGCCAGTAAGAAGCGTGCCGCCTGAGTAAGTGTTATCGTTGTTATAGACGACAGCGGCCGTGCCCGACTTGTTCAGGAAGATATTACCCGTAATCTGCCCACCCCAGTTCGAGGCTGAGCCAACGGTGACGAAAGTAGCCGCACCCGCTGAGGTGATGGTGCCGCCAGCACCGACGATGCCGACGCTGTTCGGCGTGCGCAGGTCACCGACGACTTGATCATTGCCGACGAGGTCGAGTGTGGCCCCAGCGCCGATGGAGAGATGCTGACCCGCTGTGCCACCCTGAGCGCCCTGCCAGAGGGTGTTGTCGCCGCCATTGAGCGTGGTGGTGCCAGCGAGGACGGTGAGGTAGTTGGCTCCAATGTTGAAGAACTGCCGGGTGTTGAAACTAACATCACCACCGAGGCCGATGGTGACGTTTTGGGCATTGGCAAAGGCACCATTGACCTGCAGTGTCGTACTCGGAGCCACCATGATGGCACCTTCCGTTCCTGCACCGACGGTCGCACCGAAGCTCATCACCGCACCGGCATTACCAAGGATGTTGGTGCCACCGCCAGTGACGAGGATGTTGCCAGAAGCGACTGCAAGCTGATTACCACCAACGGTGGCGAAGGTCAGATCCACACCGGCGCCTTCAAGCTTGAGAGCATTGACGGTTCGTAGATTGAGGCCCGGGCTGCTGGCGGTCACGGAGTCGCCCGTGAGGCGGACGGTGTTGGCGGCGAGGGAGGCATTGAGGCCGTAGGCAGTGCCGCCGTTGGGATTAAGCGCATTGAGATCGCTGCCAGTGCCGCTCCCGTCACTGACGGAATAAGCTGTGAAGGCCTGGATATTGCCGGTCAAGACTGCTCCATTATAGGTAGCGAAGTTGAGGCCCGAGGCGTCGGAAACAGCACCGCGTGCGATGATGCCGTTGGTGAGAGTTGGCAGCGTGCCAAAGGCAATGCGGTTGAGGGTGTTGAGCGTCTGCGGACTGGTGAAGGCCAGGATTGAGCCGCCGTTGATGGTCAGTGTGCCAAACGTGAGCACAGCAGCTGCGGTATCAGCGGTGTTTTGCAGGCGTAGAGTGGCATTACCGTGAGATGTGACCAAATTGCCAAAGGTTTCCGTAGTGCCAGCCGAGTTGGCGATAAAATCAATCGTGCCGCCCGCTGCAGTGGTGACATTCTTGGCAGTAGGATTGACACGGTTGTTGATATTGGTGGCCGAGTTGTCGAGCCGCAGCGTGCCCCCCGCATCAATCGTGAAGGATGAGGCTCCACCACCGCCAAGAGTACCAGCACCATTAAGCACGACCGGGCCAGAGTGGATGATGAAGGGGTTGGTGCTGATGGTATTGGCATTGGCGGCGCTGATGGTGAGCGTGCCGGTGCCGTATTTGTCGTAGCCAAAGGAGTTGCCGGAGACGGGGGTGGTCAGATTGATGTCCCCCGCGCCGGTGAAGATGATACGGCGACCGCCGACGATGGTGAGACTGTTGGTGCCGCTGAGATTGAGCGTGGCACCGAGGTCAGCGCCGAAAACGGCATCAAATGGCACGGTGACAACGCCGGTGGTGGTATTGACGCCACTGACGGCCTGCAAGTGACCACCAAAGTTGATGCCCCCCGTGATGCTGTTGGCGTTGTTGTTGATGACCAGCGGAGTGGTGATGGTAGCACCGCTGAGTTGCAAGGCGGAGCCGATGATGGAACCCGCAATGTTGGCGACCGTCACGGTGGCTCCACCAAGCTGCGCCCCATTGGTGACGAGCAGTGCGCCGGCATTGACGCTGATGTTGCCGATGTAACCCGCGTTGTTGACGGTGGCTCCGAAGGTGAGTGTGCCATTGTCCGCCTTCTGCAAAGGAGCACCGGGTGCCAGAGTTGCATCGAATGGCGAGTTGAGGGTTAGCGTTTTGCCACCAGCGACCTCAATACGACGCGCGTCCGTAGTGCTAAGCGTGCCAAAGGCGATGGTGGGGGCCACGCCGCCGCCAAGGGACATGTTATCGGTCGCACGGAACGTGGCCACAAGACCGACGTTGGGGTTGAGAAGGATGATGTTATTCGCCGCACCTAGCGCACCAGCATTAGGAACTGAAAGCACGCCGTTTTGCACCTCAATGGTGGAAGCATTGCCGAAGGTGTTCACACCGGTTAGGGCCAGGGTGCCCAGGCCCTGTTTGATCAAGGTCGTAGCAGCTGGCACACCACCAGATACCAGACCAGAGAAGGTGAGGCCCTGCACCTGATTGGAGGCTGAAGCGTTGAGCACATTGATGGTCGGAGCCACTGAGGCTGACAGCGATGTGGCTGCGGTGAGGTCTAGGCCATATCCGCTGTTATTCGTCAGGGTGAAGACCTGATTGCCAAGACCCGTGATGGTGCCGGCGCTCTGAATGGTCTTGTTGGCGGCGGTTTGGAAGAGCAACGGGCCATTGGCACTGCCGTTGCCGAGGCGGTCCACCGTGATGCCGCTATCGACGCCAGAGGTCATGTTGATGGCAAAGGTGGGGCCGGTAAGCACTTCATTCCGCACCGTGCCATCACCATCGAGCACGAGTCCGAGGTTACCACCTGCAAGAGTGACGGCTTGATTGTTGATAGCGGAAGCGCTGCTGATGGCAAGGGTGCCCTGATTGATGACAATGGGGCCCGTGAGGTTGCTATTGTTACCGGTGAGCTTGAGGAAACCAGGACCAGACTTGGTGATGCCAGCGGCGGAAGTGAGATTGCTGGAGATGGCGACGCCGCCTGAGGATGTGTTGTTTTGATGGAAGATATACTCGTTGGTTCCCGTCGTGATGCCTGATCCGAAGCCATTGATCTCAATGGGCTGCTGGGTGGCCGCACCGGAGAAGAGGAAGGCACCACTGGCGACATTAAGCGAGTCACCTGCACCCGCGCCTCTAAATTGGATAAGGCCCGTGGTGGAGGCATTGTCCACAAGGAGCGCGTTGACGGTGTGTGCGCTGCCTGTGAGCGTCAAATCGACTGCACCGGAGTAGCGTGCGTTATTGAGAGCTGTCACGGCACCTGCAGCGACGATCTGCTCGTATTCCGTGGTGAGGTCCAGCGCGCGGAAGCCATTCCCGAAGCCACCAAAAGTGCTGTAGGTGACGAAGGTGTTACCCAGTGGTCCTGCAGCAACACTGAGGCCCACAGACTGGCCATTGGCCCATGGCAAGATGCTGATGGTCGGCACGGCCGCTCCCGTGGCACCGTTGATGGTGCTGCCGCCGCCGATGAGGTTCAAGCCTGTGACTGTGCTGGCATCGAGGACCAACACATCGCCACGCGTTGTGTTCAAAGGTGACGCCAAGTTTGTGCCCAGCACGGTCAGTGTGGAGGAGGCCGTGCGGGTCAAGCTGGCGAGTGCGAGGACTGGGTTGGCATTGGCGGTGTTGGTGACGGAACGGAGCGTGTTGTTACCGCCCGCAAGAGTGACAGCACCGAGGTTTTCCCGACGCAGAGACTGCTCCGTGACGGCTGCTCGATCGTTTTCCGTGGAGAGACCCACCGTGGCCACCGTGGCACTGGGAGGAGTGTTTTGCAGAATGATGGGAGACGTGTCGTTGACGCGATTGGCAGTAAGGCCGGTGTTGTTGTTGAGATGCAGACCGCCCCCATTGAGAATGGTGATGGCACCAACGTTGGTGAGATTTCCGACCGCATTGCTCACCGCGAGCCCCGTGCCATCTGCAAGAATGACTTGTGCACTGTTAATGCTCAGTGTGCCACTGTAGGCATTGGTAGCCGAGCTGAGGGTCAGAGCGTTGGCATTGACCAAAGGCAACACACCTTGAACGACGAGGCCACCAGAACCTGTGATGGCACCCGCATAGGTACCCGCTGCCGCCATGTTGATGGTGAGAGTATTTGCGCCGATGGAGATCAAACCACCCACCGTAGCTGCACCCGAATTACCGATCATGCCACCTGGTGCCGGTGCGCCGCCACCGAGGTAACCGCCCCCGGAGAGTGTGCCAATGGTTTCATCCGTGCCATTGAGATCCAAGGTGGCTCCGAGCTTGTTGGCGATGATGACCGAGGAACGGTTACCGATGGCGTTGCCACCCATGAGTTTGATGGTGCCTTCATTGATGTAGGTGTTGCCGGTGTAGATGTTGCCAGCGTTGTTGAGCACCAGCGTGCCGCTACCCGTTTTAGTCAGAACCATGGTTGTAGCAGCGGTGAGGCCGCCATTGAAGGCATTTTCAAGGCGCGAGCTGATGGTGAAATCGGTCGCAGCATACTGATTGATGATCAATTCACCGCCAGAGGTGGTCAGCACGCCACCAGTGATGGAGGAAGCGGCAGCGGCTGGTACAATGATGATAGCGCCGGGCAAACCTGTGCCGCCGGTGATATTCAGTGCCGATCCAGCATTGATGTTCAAAGTGCCGCCTGCATTGAAGCGTACCGAACTGGCACCCGCTGTGCCCAGCACATTCGTGAAGCTGCCGCTGAATCCAGCCGAGTCACTGACATGCTGGGTCGGCCCCCAATTGGCTGGATTGTCGTCCACCGAGAGAGTGACGGGTAACAAGTTGTTGCTGCCGTCCTTATTGGCGATGGTGTAGTCACCCAAGTTGTTGTAAACAGCCCAGTTACCCAGTGTGGTGGAGCCTACATTGATCACGCCACCGACCGCCAAGTTGCTAAACAACACCGTGCCACCTGTCCCCGCTGTACGGGTGATGGCACCCGTATTCACGGTCAATCCACCACTGCTAACATTTACCGAGAGTCCCGAGGTGTTAGCCGCCGTAATGGTGGTGCTGGCATAGGTCTGCGAGGCTGTCGAACCGTCTGCCTTGAGGAAATTCAATGAACCGCCTCCAAGAGTCAGAACCCCTACACCGAACTGGCCGGCTGCCACCGTGTTATTGGTCGCATTGATGGTCCCCGCGTTGACGGTGACCGCCCCCGTGAAGGTATGCACAGCACCAGTACCACCCACATTAAGTGTGCCACTGCCATTTTTGACGATGGAACCGGCGTTCGTCAGGTTTTGGCCAATCACACCATTGATGGTGAGATCGTTGTTGCCGGTGATGGTAAAGTTGCGCGCCGTGGTGGCGGTGGTGAGGTTAAAGCTAGCCCCGGTGAAGGTCACACCTCCAGTGTTGCTGACGTTGAGTACACTCGATGCGTCCGTCTGCTGGAACAGTGCCGCACCAAACTCTATGGCCTGAGCACCGATAATGGTGGCGGTGACAGCCGTGGTGGTGCTGCCCAAAGTGATGGTGCCGGTGTTGAGAATGTCCGCGCCCGTCATGGCCACCGTGCTCTGGAGGAAACCATTGCCGTTGAAGTTCAATACGCCACCGACACCCAGTGGTGTCTCGGAGCCTATTTTGTTTAGGCTCAAGATGCCGGTGGAGAGATTGGTGCCGCCAGTATAGGTATTCGGCGAGCCTGCTCCGTCGATGTTCAAGGTGCCGGGACCAAACTGGACGGAAGCACCCATGTTGTTGGTCAGGGTGAAGGTGCGAGTGTTTGTTACTTGATTTTGGATCACTCCATTGAGGCTTGTCGTACCAGTACCTGTAAAAGTGCCGGTTCGGTTGGTCGCCGTATCACCATGAGTGATGATGCCGTTGAAGGACAAAGGTTGCCCAGCTGGAAGAAAGTTTGCCACGGTGTAACTATTGGCACCAGTCGAGGTAAGCGCGGTGGCTGCAGTGAAGCCGAATGCGTTGGTGCCAGTAAAGGTGGCCGTAGTGTTGTTGTTCACCACCAAACCCACCGGTAAGCCTCGAC
>JANOBP010000720.1:0-7474 GCA_031411715.1 Verrucomicrobiaceae bacterium
GGCCGTGCAGCGCTGAGTTTGGAGAGCAGCGTGGATTTGCCGGCATTGGGGAAGCCGACAAAGCCAGCGTCGGCGATACTGCGGAGTTCAAAGTGGAATTTCCCCTCCTCACCGGGTGTGCCTGGTGTGAACTCACGTGGGGCTTGATGCGTGGAGGTTTTGAAGTGGACGTTGCCTTTGCCGCCGCGTCCGCCTTTGCAGAGGATGAACTGGCTGCCGGTCTCAGTCAGGTCGGCCACTTGCTCAAAGCGCATGATGGGCTCGCCCGTTTCGGGATCTCCCTCCTCAATGACTCGGCTGACGACGGTGCCTCTGGGGACTTTGAAGATGATGTCTCTGCCGCTTCGGCCCGTGCACTGGTTGGCGCCGCCTTTGGCTCCGTCTTCGGCAATAAGCTTGGGATTGAAGACGTAGTTGCGCAGGGAGTCAGTGCTGGGATCGACTTCGAGAATGAGATTGCCACCATTTCCTCCATCGCCGCCGTCGGGGCCGCCTTTGGGGCGGAATTTACCTCGGTGGAAGTGGGCGCTGCCGTCGCCGCCTTTGCCAGCGCGGGCGTAGATTTTGATTTGGTCAACAAACATGGTGTGGGGAGGCTGTCGGTGTAATTTTTGAATGCAAAGGCAATTTCTGTTTGCCAGATGGACAGTGTCATCTACAATCGTGGCCCACCAAAGGCAAGGAGCGGTAGTTCAGTTGGTTAGAACGCCAGCCTGTCACGTTGGAGGTCACGGGTTCAAGTCCCGTCCGCTCCGCCATTTGGGATAAGAGAAGCCGCTTCAAGCGGCTTTTTTTATGGTTGCTTCAAAGCACGGTCGTAGCAGCGGCGCTCCTCAGGATACATGACGGCGCGCGGATTGATGGCTTTGATGACATCAACAGCCTGTGCTCCGAAGCCCGCGCTGGAGGCAATGGCGGCAAAAACAGCGCGTTGGCCTTCCGTTAGAACATTGAGGTCCATGTATTGAAGAAACTGGAGCGCCTGGTCTTTATCTTGCAATCGCCAGTGAGCCAAGGCGACGGCGAGGCGGCGTTGGCTGTCTTTCGGCTGAGTGCGCAGGAGCTTTTTGGCATTGTTCAGGCCAGTCTCGACGTCATTTCCCAGCAGCAGACTGGCGTAGATAAATCTATCCATAAAGTCCGGATCCTCCGGAAAACGAGTGATGGCATCCTGGCAGGCATGGAATAGGGCGTCTGAGTGACCGTTGTTTTCACAGGCTTTGATGAGTCCTTTGAGCGCATCCCGCTCAATTCGAGGTGAGCTTTGGGTATTGGCTCGACGTGCCGTGCGCACAGTGCGGCGGTATGCATCCTCAGCGATATCAAAGTGACCGCGCGCCTCGGCATACTCGGCTATTTTTTGGAGTGAGGGGAAACGGGAACTCTGCTCAGCGAGATGCATGGCGTCGATGAGCTTGGCGCGGAGTTCCTCAGAAGGTTGCTTGGTGACATAGGCGAGGTGGGCCCGGAACATGGCATGCGTGGTGGTGTCCAGCACCTTGGCGACGGCTGGATCTTCGACAATTCGCTCCATTTGCTTGAATCGATCCGGTTGCCCAGCCATGCCGAGCATGGTGAGAGCGGAGAGGTAGTTTCCCAGCAGGCCCTCGTGGGCTTTAGCGTCCTCTTCAGTGAGGAATGTGACGACATCAAGGAACTGCTCCTCCTCCACAAGCCAGCGGATAAAGAGATTGAGTTCGTCGCGCTTTTTATCCCGGAATTTGTCCTTTCCTTCCGCAATGATAGCCCTTTTGCGATCAGGGAAGAGGCGGACTTCGTGCTTGAGTGCCGCGATGTAATGACGGTCATCTCCTTTGGGATGGGTTTTGAGCCGCTGAATGTATGGCTTGGCGTATTCAGTGGGAATGGTGGGCAGACCGTCAAAGAACTCGATCGCCTTGAGGCCAACTGCGTCGTCACGCTGAGCAAGCTTCCAGACGGCATCAATGCCGCTAGAGACCTCGGTGGGAAGATTGGAGGAGATCTGGACTTTGGCGAGACGAAGCCCTGACTCATGATCCTCGGGGTTCTTTTTGCAGAAATCCTTCATCATGCTCAACAAGGCGCCATTTTGCTGCCGCTGCCCCCACATTTCCTCAGCTAGCACCATGAGCGGCACGCTGGTCTGTTCGACGCGCAGTAACTTTTCAAGCTCGGCAGTGGCTTCTTTGTCACGGTTGAGATTTTTCAAGGCACGTACACGTCGCATCTTGTCCTCTAGGTTCTCGGCACCTTTTTCCTGGATTAATTTGCCAAAATAAAGAGCCGTCTCCGGCCTAAACTTGGTAAAGATATCGGCATTGAAGCGCATGGCTTCGACGCTATGCGGAGCCTTGTGAAAAGCCTCCTGCGCCTTGAGATAACCATTAACGGACTGGCCATTTTCCATCATGTAGCGAGCATCCGCGATCATCCTTTCTGCCTGGGAAGACTGCCAGGCATCTTGAATGGGTTTGGCATACAAAATGCCGACAAGCAGCAAAGTGATGCTGACGCTGACGACTAAGAAGATGCCGATCATGCGAGCCATGGGCGACTGGCGGTCACGTGCGGCGACAGAGGAGGGCACGAACCACTCCCAAACCCGGATGAAGGGACGGATCAGCACGTGCCTGCTTTCAGGTGTGTGCTGCTTGGTTGGGTCGATGGTTTGATTGGTAAGCATGGCGGAGCCAGATGGGCGGCGATGATATGATGCCGTGCCCTAGGCGTCACGCTGAATTTTTGAGACAATATATGAACGCAAACTCGCTTGTGCGGTCAGGCGCTCGATGGATGACAAAACGTTGCAGGATGAATCTTGCCAGCGCCGGTATTCAAGGCCAGCATTTGAGCCACTCCCACAATGCCCGCCGACTCGTCCAGCACCTCGTCCGTTTCAGATCCATCGACCCGAGCTGCGTGGCAACCAAGTGCCGTCATGCTTTGGAAGTGTGCCTTGGGTATTTCAGTGATTGCCATCGTGGCACTCTTTGTTGTCTGGCCTTACCAACAGTGGGAGTTCGGACATCGGATGAGTATCTTGAAGGGCTGGTTCGTTTGGGTGAACAAATACAAAGATTGGCAGTTCTGCCTCGTCGTGCCTGTGATCACCGGCATGCTCATTTGGTTACGCCGTGCCGAGTTGCGTGCGCTGCCGTGGCGTGGGAGTTGGCTTGGGCTGCCTATTTTGATCGCTGGCCTTTTCATTTACTGGATGGGTTACAAGGCTGACACGGGCTATCCCGGTTTCCTAGCCATTCAACTCGTGCTTGCTGCCATGGTCATGCTGATCGCCGGTCGGGAATGGATGCGCGCCTTGTTCTTTGCGTGGCTGTTTATGTTTTTCACCTGGCCGATGCAGCCGCTGGAGGATTCTGTGGCTTCACCGCTGAGACCCAGGACCGCCTCCGTCACCGGCAAGGTGCTTAGCCTGCTGGGCACTCCTTCGCTGAGTGAGGGTTCCGCGCTTCAATCTGCTCCTGATCCCGTGCGCAAGCTTGAACGCGGCGCCGCCTTCAGCCTCGACGTCGATGCCAAATGCAGCGGCATCAATTCACTCTTCGCGTTGATGATGATCTCCGCGCTGCTTGGTTATCTCGCCCTTAAAAGCGTCCGCTCACGCCTCATCCTCTTCATTTGTGCCGTGCCGCTGGCTGTTCTTGGCAATGTCGCGCGACTCATGCTTCTCGCCTATGGCAGCATCTGGTTTGGTTCTGACTTCGCCGTGGGTGCACGCGTGGGCGACCACCAGGAGATGTCCCCTTACCACACCTTCGCTGGCTTTGCCGTCTTTGGCGTCGCTTTGGCGGGTATGTTCGCCCTCTGCTGGCTGCTGGAAGGCCGGGAAATGAAGTCCAATCTCAAACGCCATCAGCGGAACTCCGCTGCCATCAGCGGTATCCAAATTCCCCTTCCGCGCCGCACACTTGCTCAACTCATGACCTTAGCCGCCATTGTGGTCATCACGCTTGGCATTTGTGCAGCGACAGACATCCGCTTCCAGGTGGCCAAGGCTGGCGTCACGCTAACGATGCCGCTCGAAGTCGGCGACTATCAGGGCCGCGAAGTCGAAGTACTAGCATTTGAAAAAGAACATCTCGACGAAGGTGTCAAACTCGTCCGAGCCCAATACATAAGCCCCCGCGGTCAGCAGGTCATCTGCACCATCGTGCTCAGCGGGCATCTCAAGCGCAGCCTGCACCGTCCTGAGATATGCCTTCCTGGTCAGGGCTGGACGATTGTCGAAAGCACCAACATCACCGTGCCATTGGAAAATGGACGTAACTTGGACGCCACCACATTGCGCATTTTCTTCGACTCCAAAGGCGAGGATGGTCGTCCCAAGCGCACACGTGGTGTTGATCTCTACTGGTACATCGGTTCAGACGACACCACCAGCCCAAGTCATTACGACCATATCCTCACGACCTACACCGACGCTATTTTCCGCGACATCAACCACCGTTGGGCCATGGCGTCTGTCTTCGTCCAATTCGAAGACACAGGCGGGCCAGATGCCATGTTTGCTGAACTCAATGCCATTCAGGATGCACGCGAGTTTGCTGCCAAGTTGCTTCCGCTCATCACCGACCCTTCAAAGATCGTCGCTGATTAGTGTGCCTTCTCAAAAGTCCACCAGCGGCTTGCTCCAGTCCATCGGGGGAGCAGAGACTTTGCGAAAAATCACCGTCTGCTGCCGGCCCAGAAGTCGGGCCGCGATCGACTTGATCCACGCCCTGCTCAGGTCAGTGATCGCATAAGGCGAAAGCTCATCATACTCACTGCCATGATTACGCCGCAAGTAGCGCACTACTTTGGCAATGCGTACGTCGCTATAATCATCCAGCACTATCACTCCACCCACCTCCAGCAAGCGGTGTGCGAAAAAGAAGTCCACCATCACATCATCAAAACGGTGGCTGCCGTCGATGTAAATCAGCCCGAAGCGCTCACCTCGCTCCAGCAGACGTGGCAGGGCCAGTGAGGAGTCGCAAGCATGCAAATCCAGTCCGTCACGCAGCCCCTGCTGTTCTAGATGTAAGAGGCCACACCCGCCCCAAAGCGACTCCTGTAGCGGATCGATGGCATGATGACACACGCCCTCATGTCCCGCTTGGCGATGCAAATCGAGAAGCAGCGTTGCGGAGGCTCCAAAGGCTAAACCAATCTCCAAAGTTTTCGCGGGTTGCAGGCCGCCAAACAGCTCGGTGAGAATGCGCAGGTTATTTGACGTCGAGATTGAGTTCACCGGCCGAGATCCACCGCTACGGTCCGGCAGGCTACCGTTGGCCGCAAACACCGCCATCGACTGCAACGCAGTCCACGCTGGTGGTGTAGCACTTTGTTTGAGAAGATCAGGCCAAAGAGTCAGTCGCATATCAAAGTCGGAGTCGGGAGACTAGCGCTGCACCCTCGAGTCACCACCCTCGGCCAAAGTGGCCATGCTGGTGTGGCGAGGAGTCGTCATCGCGGGTATTTCTTTGAGCGATTTGATACGGAATCCGGGGATTAACGCACGACACGTGCGCCGCCGCCAGAGATCGTCTTTTCGACTTCCTTACGGGTCGCCATTGAGGTGTCGCCGGAGGTCGTAGAGGCGAGAGCGCCGTGGGCGGCACCGTATTCGACCGCCTTCTGGGCGTCGTTGAACTCCATGAAACCAAACTGCACGCCGGAGGCGAAGCTGTCACCGCCGCCGACGCGATCGAGGATTTCGAGGCCCGGATACTGACGGCTCTCGTGGAACTTGCCGGCGTGCCAGAGGATCGCGCTCCAGTCGTTCTTGGTGGCGGTGATGACGTGGCGCAGCGTGGTCGCAGCAACCTTGAAGTTGCTAAATTCCTTCACAGCGGTCTCGATCATGGCCTTGAAAGCGTCGGTCTCGATGTGGCCGAGTGTTTCCTGGCCCTTCACTTCGAAGCCAAGCGATGCGGTGAAATCTTCTTCATTGCCGATCATGACATCCACATACTTCGCGATCTCGCGATTGACCTCCTGCGCCTTCTTCAGGCCGCCGATGGTCTTCCAAAGCGAAGGGCGATAATTCAGATCGTAGCTGACGATGGTGCCGTGCTTGTTAGCGGCCTTCACGGCCTCGACTGTGAGTTCAGCGGTCGTGGCAGAGAGAGCAGCAAAGATACCACCCGTGTGGAACCAGCGAACGCCAAGTTTGCCGAAGATATGATCCCAGTCGATGTCGCCGGGCTTGAGCTGCGAGGCTGCGGTATTGCCGCGGTCAGGATTACCAACGGCACCGCGAATGCCGAAGCCGCGTTCGGTGAAGTTGAGGCCGTTGCGGACAGTGCGGCCGATGCCGTCGTCATCGCGCCACTTGATGAAGTCGGTCGCCACGCCGCCCTGCATGATGAAATCCTCGATAAGATGACCGACCTCGTTTTCCACGAAGGCGGTGACAACGGCGGTCTTGTAGCCGAAGCACTTCCTCAGGCCGCGTGAGGTGTTGTATTCGCCGCCGCCTTCCCAGGCTTGGAAATGACGCGCAGTGCGGATCCGGCCCTCGCCGGGATCGAGACGGAGCATGACTTCGCCGAGTGAGATTTGATCGAAAGCACAGGATTCGCGGGATTTGATGGTTAGGCTCATGGTGTGGGAAGGAAAGGATGGTTGGATGAAGGAAACTGCAAATCAGAACGGATTGGCGCGCGCGATCGGCTCTTTGCCGGCGAGGTAACGCGTGAGATTTTCCACGGCGCAACTGGCCTGGCGCTGCACACTTTCGTGAGTGCGGGAGCCGATGTGCGGCGTGAGAATGACGTTTGGCAAACCAAGCAGAGGATGATCGGCGGGCGGCGGCTCTTGGTCGAGCACGTCGGCGGCGTAGGCGAGGAGCTGGTTGGACTTGAGCGCCACAATAAGCGCCGTGAGATCGACGAGTTCGCCGCGGCCGGTATTGACGATGACGGCACCCTTTTTGATGAGCGGGAAATTCTTCGCGTTGATCAGGCCCTTCGTGGCAGCAGTGAGCTTCGTGTGCAGCGAGATGATGTCAGCTTGGCGCAGAACATCGTCGAAATTTTCGACGCGCTTGATGTCATACCAGCGGGCGAAATCCTCGTCCCAGTAATTGCCGTAGCCGATGACATTCAGGCCAAAAGCTTTGGCGCGGACCGCGACTTCTTTGCCGATGCGGCCAAAACCGACGATGGCGAGAGTCTTGCCGCAAACTTCATTGCCCGTAATGCGCGTCCAACGTCCAGCGGCCACGTGATTGGCCTCGACGACAAGATTACGCACGGCGGCGAGCATCAGACAGAACGTGTGCTCGGCGACGGTGGTGTGGTTGACGCCAGGGGTGAAGAGAACGGGCACTTTGAGATCGGTGGCGGCGGGCACGTCGATCTTGTCGAGGCCGATGCCGTATTTGGAGATCACTTTGAGGCGCGGCAGGGATTTCTGAATGACCGCGCGGGTGAGAGCATCATCACCACAAAGGTAGGCATCGAAATCACCGGCAAGCTCAAGCATACGGCTC
>JANOBP010000721.1:0-7440 GCA_031411715.1 Verrucomicrobiaceae bacterium
CATCCAAGTCCGCAACGAACGCTACCTCGCCAACCCCGCCAAAGACGCCGACAAAGCCCTCTTCATCACCGACTTCGACCACTGGCAATCCCACGTCCCCAAATCCCAACACGAAACCTTCCGCTGGATGATGGAAGAGTATCGCGTGCAGGTCTTTGCTCAGGAACTTGGAACAGTACAGCCGGTGAGCGTGAAGCGGCTGGAAGCGTTGTGGGTGTAGAGTGCCGCGTGCGGGGCTACCTATGGAGTGAGTTTTCCTCGAGGTGCGCGGGGTGAATGCGCTGATCGTCACGGGCGCCGAATCTCTGGATCGCCCTCGCGCTGCAGGTGTTGGAAATCGGTGAGGTTCAATGTGTAGAGAGCATCGGCCTTGCCTTTCCGAGCCGCAACCAAGTGCATGTAGTCATAAACGCCACCGCCACGGACTCCATGAGCACGGGCCTTGTCCAGTGCATGAATGACTTCCTCTGCATCTAGCACGATCATCGTGGCTCGTGCGACGATCTTCTCCCGAATCAAACGAGCGGCGAGATCCGCATCCACTCGAAAGCCAAGCGATCCGCCTGTGAGCGTGGCAAAGGTCTCGTTCAGCGCATGAACATGAACGACCACGGTATCGGCTCCGTTCAGCACCGCCGCGCTGGCCGCGTGATGATCCTCCGTCGGCAGCAAGGCCGCGATGAGCACGGAAGAGTCGCACAGCACTCTCATCGGCGGCTGAGCATATTGATCCTGTCTTCCCGATCTGCCTTGATGGCAGCGACGATCTTTTCTGCCGAAGGCGGTCTGAGACCCACGGGGAAAACGAGCTTCCCGTCCGCTGACAGCTCGGTGATCACCGGGACATCGTCCTCCTGTGCGGCGAGTAACTCGATGCGCCCTGGAGTCACTTCCACCTTCATTTCAACTCCGGGCTGCATGCCAAGCACGCGCAGAATTTGGGCGGGCAGAAGGAGCCTCCCTGAGTTATCTAATGTCAGTGTCGCAGTCATGGCCTGATTTTGCCACCCAAAGCCACAAACCGCAAGCCCGCCGTCAAAACCCAGGCAAGCAAGAATCTTCCCATCCTGAGCCCGTTCGGCAGACTCACTTTACTTCGCGCCATTCAGCAGTCGAAACGTCACCAACACGCGCATGCGGATCGGGATCGTGCCGGGGGCGATGGAGCTGCCGTTGTCGCCATCACCGGCTACTGAGATCGCCTGGATGCTGTTGTTCAAGTTCGCCCGGTTGTTCCAGCCGCCACCGCTTTCCGAGTCTTCGCTTATCGCGAGCACTTCGCCGATCTTGGCTTCGAGTGTTTCAGCCATGACGCCCGCCTTCTCCTTGGCGGCTAGCAGGGCTTTCTTGCGCGTCTCCTTCTGAAGCTCGATGCGTTTCGAGTGGTCGTAGGTGACGTTGTTAACGGAAACTTGATCCATAGAGGCGAGACGCAGCCAGACCTCTTTGTACTTGGGCAGATCGGCGAGCTTGAAGGAAATCATCGTGCTAGCGAAATAACCCTCCTTCACATGGTCACGATCTCGATAGACCATGTTCTCCCCGAACTCCATTTGCGATGTCTGCACCTCCTTATCCTCAATGCCCAGCTCCTTCAGTGCCTTGAGAACATCTGCGCTGAGGGCGGCGTGTTTCGCAGCCACCTTGGCAAGCTCCAGGCCGGTGTTTTTCAGTGCTAGCGACCAGACGATTCGGTCTGGCACGACTTCAGTAATGACTGTGCCAGTGACTGTGATGTGCGGACTGCTGACCTCTGCGAGAT
This sequence comes from Verrucomicrobiaceae bacterium, assembly GCA_031411715.1. Lineage (GTDB taxonomy): Bacteria > Verrucomicrobiota > Verrucomicrobiia > Verrucomicrobiales > Verrucomicrobiaceae > Prosthecobacter. The sequence goes on from JANOBP010000721.1 coordinate 1,763, forward strand.
CGGCGGCAAAAGCGATGGATGAGACAAGGGCGAACGCTGCGAGGGTAGAGATAAGCTTCATGCCGCCATCTTGGCATTCATTGCCAAGTCGTCCGTAAAATCATTGTAAACCATGGCGCAGGCATGGGCACTAGGCTGGCATATCTGAGAATGTGCCTGCCTACGCCTTGAGTGCTGTCGTGATGTCCGCCTTGATGTCGTCGATATGCTCGATGCCGAGGGAGATGCGCAACATGCCGGGCAACACGCCGGCTGAGGCTTGCTCAGTAGCGGAGAGCTGGGAATGTGTGGTGGAGGCGGGATGGATGATGAGCGTTTTGGCATCTCCAACGTTGGCGAGGTGTGAGATGAGCTTGAGGCTGTTCACGAACTTCTCAGCGCGGGCACGGTCGCCCTTGAGCACGAAGGACAAGACGCCGCCGAAGCCGCGAGTGAGATATTTTTTGGCAGCAGCATGTGTCGGATGATTGGCGAGGCCGGGATAGTTCACGGACTCGACATCGGGATGCGCGGTGAGCCAATTGGCAAGCGCCAAAGCGTTTTCGCAGGTGCGTTCGACTCGCAAGGAGAGCGTCTCCAGGCCTTGCAGGAGCATGAAGGAGTTGAATGGGCTTTGGCATGGACCCCAGTCGCGCAGGCCTTCAACGCGGCAGCGGATGATGAACTGGATGTTTCCAAAGGGGCCACCGATGCCGAAGATGTCATTCAGTACCATGCCGTGATAACTTGGCGATGGAGAGGTGAACTGAGGATACTTGCCGTTGCCCCAATTGAAGGTGCCTGCATCGACGATGACCCCGCCCATGCTGGTGCCGTGACCGCCGATCCACTTCGTCGCGGATTCCACAATGACATGCGCGCCATGCTTCAGCGGCTGACAAATGGCGCCGCCAGCGCCGAAGGTGTTGTCCACGATCAGGGGCAGATCGTGCTTCTTCGCGAGTGCGACGAAGGCTTCGAAGTCCGGCACGGTAAGACCAGGATTGCCGATGGTTTCCAGATAGATGGCTTTGGTCTTGGCATCGATCAGCGGTTCGAAAGTCTCGACCTTCACGCCGTCAGCAAAACGTGCTTCGACGCCGATGCCTTTGAAGGCGTTCTTGAACTGATTGTAGGAGCCGCCGTAGAGATGAGAGGTGGTGACGAAGTTATCCCCCACCGTGGCGATGTTGTTGATGGCGATGAATTGAGCAGAATGACCGGACGCCGTCGCCAGAGCCGCCGCACCGCCTTCGAGAGCCGCCACACGCTTCTCAAAGACATCCGTCGTCGGATTCATGAGGCGCGTGTAGATGTTTCCAAACTCCTGCAGCGCGAACAGCTTGGCTCCATGCTCGGAGTTCTTGAATTGATAAGCCGTCGTCTGATAGATCGGCACGGCGCGGGACTGAGTGGTTGGGTCAATCTCTTGTCCTGCGTGAAGCTGTAAGGTTTCGAAGTTCATAGGGTGGTAATGGAGTATTGAGGCTAGCGGAGCAGCGTGTTTCAAACAATGAGATATTGGCCGTGAGACAAACCGCAAATGGATCATGTCCTAACGGTTACTTCTTCACCTGAAAGGGAAAGTTTCCCGTAGCGGCGCGTTTGCGGCTGTCAGTGACGCGGAGATGCACGCGGTAAGTTCCGGGCTTCTCAGGAGCGAGGAAGGTGGCGGACGAGGCGTCGGCTTTGACGACACATTGCGGCATCGGTTTGGTTGTGCGCTCGCGGCCTTTGTCGTCCCGACCTGCGGACTCAGGGGTGACGGTCCAGTGATAGGTCAGCGGATCGCCATCGGGGTCGGTGGCTTCGGCTTGGGCGGTGAACTCGCTTTTGGCGGCGATCTCTTTTTTGGCGGCGGCACTGGTGAGGCTCTTCAAATCGGGTGCGTGCTCCGTTGGGGGCTGGCCTTTCCAGAGTTCGTGCATCAGGTCGCAGACGGCGGTGGATTCGCCCGTTTCGGTGAAGATGCCAAACCACGTCGAGGTGGCTTCTTGCTTTTGGCCCCAGAGGAAAACGTAGCCGCCCCAGCAGTCGCCAGCGGGCTTGATGGCACTTTCGTAGCCTTTGCGAATGTCTCGCGCCTTGTTGCCGCTGGTTGGCTCGATGGGCGCGTCCCATGAGGTGCGGGGGCTTTCCCAAAAGCCGCGTGCGCCGTATTCGGTGACGACCCAGGGACGCTTCCATTTTCGCTCCGCCAGATAGCTGCGCAGTCCAGTGAGTGCGCCGTAGGTGTTAATGCCGACAAAGTCGAGACTCGGTGTGAGAGCATTCAGTCCCGCGATTTTCAGTGGTTGAAGGCCAGCGAGTGCGGTGAAGGTGGGGTGCGCAGGGTCCAGTTCCTTCACGGCCTTTGCGAGCACCTCCATTTGGATCCAGTAAGCCATGTTGTTGCCATCGCCTTCGGCTTCATTGCCAATGCCCCAAAAAAGCAGCGCGGCGTGATCACGAAACTCCGTCACCTCTTTCTTCACGCGTGCGGTTTGTTTAGCGCAGTGGTCCGCGTTCGCGTAGGAGAACCAATTGCACTCCGGCTCCAGCCAGATGCCCGCGCAAACAGTGAGGCCGCGCTGCTAGGCCGCATCCAGGATCGGTCTCAGGCCATTCGTGGTCCAGGTCCGGATGCTGTTCCCGCCGGTGGCCACGAGTTCATCGAGATGCTTGTCGCCACCCGCACCTTTCACAAAGTAAGGCTCGCCGCCTCGTGTGATGCCGACTCCTGGCACGATCTTCACCGGCACGGCCTCCGCAGCGGCGTGAGTGGTCGCGATGACAAGGATGAGTAGCGAGGTGAGGATCGGGCGGATCATGGGCGATCATGGCCTGAGTGCAGAACACACGCAAGACGACACGCTCAATCTGTCTGCCGCCGATACTCCGTCGGCGACATGCCAGTCACAGCGCGAAAGGCTCGCGTGAAGGCACTGTGATCGGCGAAACCGCAGTTCAGCGCGATCTGGGCGACGCTGGCATCGGTTTCACGCAGCAAGCGGCAACCAACGGTGATGCGCGTTTTCGTGATCAATTGCATGGGGCTGATGCCGTGGATGCGCTTGATGATGCGGGCAAAGCGAGCCGCCGACATGCCTGCTTTGCGAGCGAGGGAGGATGGGCTCACCGGGTCGTCGTAGGCCGATTCGAGATAGCGCAGCACACGTGCGACTTCGGCGGACACGTCTTCACGACTCACGGGCGCGGCGAGGTCTTTCGAGATGCCGATGAGGCCCGTCACGCGTCCGTTTTCATCACGGATGGGCAGCTTGCTCGTCAGTCCCCAGACGAGTACATTCGGTCTGCGCCAGAATAGCTCCAGACGCTCCAGGATGGGCTGCCCGGTGCGCAGTACCTGCTGATCCTGCTCGGTGGGAATGCGTCCGTAGTCACCGGGGCAAACATCGCAGGGCCGCCGGCCGAGCATTTGAGATTTGTGCTTCAAGCCGTGCCGCTCGACGAGCGATTGATTCACCACCTGGTAACGTCCCGAGGCATCCTTGATAAAAAAAGCCGTGTCGTGCATCAAATCGGCCACCTGCTCGATCATGCGGGCGTCCATGAGCAAGGTGCCTAGCTTGGAGAGGGCTTCAGGAAAGGCGGGGGCTGCTTTTTTCATGCGGTGACGTCGTTATACACTCGGCTTCATGCCTGAGAGCTTCCAGTCGTTTCCTCATTGTGCGGCTTTTGATGGTTTGACGGCTAGAAAGGACAAGACACCGAACCCACCTCTGCCCGATGATGTGTGGATTATGCCCAGGCTACTTCACACACTTCTCGCCACGTTTCTCATGAGTATTGCGACGTTAGCCGCCGATGAAATTCCCGACCTGCAAAGCCGGGCTAAGAGCGGTGATGCCAAAGCCCAGATCGAACTCGCCATTCGACTTCGTGACGGCAAAGGAGTGACCAAAGACGACGCCGAGGCACTGATGTGGGCACACAAAGCGGCGGATGCGGGCAATGCGGATGCGATGGACTTCGTTGGCTTCGCTTATCTCCGAGGTGCGGTGGTGAAGCGCAATCCGGCCATCGCGATCGCTTATTTTAAAGAAGCGGCGGATCAATCCGCGCAGGCGGCATTCAATCTCGGTCAGTGCTACTTCGGTGCACAGGGCACGGAGCAGGATTGCCCCAAAGCGCTTGAGTGGTGGAAGAAGGCAGCGGAGAAAGGCAATGGCCGAGCCGCAGCAGTTGCAGCGATGGCTTATCTGTCGGGCGAAGGCGTCGAGCGCGATACCGTACTCGCACGTCGGCTTGCCGAGCGGGCAGCAGAGTTAAACGATCCCTCGGGCCTCGTGGTTCTTGGTGAGATGCAGTTCCAAGCGGGCGAACTCGATGCTGCGAAAGCCAACTGGGCCAAGGCATCGAAGCTGCATCCTACCACAGCTACCGGACATCCAGCCCAGCCATCCGGCAACGCGTCCGCACAGCAAGCCGCTGATCTTTTGAAACTCATCGATTACCGGAAGCGCAAGAGCGAACCCGGCAAGTTTGCCTTCGTGCAGATGCCGCACATCCAGCAGGGCTATAACAACTGCGGCTCCACTGCGTGCGCGATTTTCGCCCGCTTTCACGGGAGCAAGATCGGCGGCTGGGATTTCAAGAAGCTGTGTCCATCACCACTCGGCACCGGCACGGACTGGGGCCATCTGCTCGATGCATCGGCAAAGATCGGCCAGCAGTGGAAGCTCGTCACCTTCACGCCCGATGACGAAGGCTTCATCAAAGCCACCGACATGCTGAAAAGCGAACTCGATGCCGGACGCCCCGTGATCGTCGATTTCAAATACATCGGCCCACAATTCCCCAACGGCAGCGCCGGGCACACGCTGAACGTCTGCGGCTACATCGCCAAAGAGAACCTCTACATCCTCTGCAATCCCGCCGTCGCGACTCCCGGCCTGCAACTCATCACAGCGGATGATTTGAAGAACTTCTGGCGCTCCGATCACTACGGCGCGCTGTCGAAAGGTGTGCTCTCGCGGCCAGCTTTTGTCATCGACCACCGTTGATGTCCCACCCTATTTATGAAAGCCAACCTCTTAGTCGCCTTGTTGCTCATGCCGTTCACGGCAGTGCTCGCCGCCGACACCAAGCCCAACATCCTCGTCATCCTCGCCGATGACGTAGGCTGGGGGGACGCGGGATGCTACGGGGCCACGCAGGTGAAAACGCCGAACATCGACCGCCTCGCTCGCGAGGGACAGCGCTTTGAAAATGGCCACGCCTCAGCCGCCGTTTGCACGCCCACGCGCTACTCGCTCATCACCGGACAGTATTCATGGCGAAACACGGCCGAGGGTTTGAACAAAGGCGTCGCCAAAGGGGATGCGACACTGCTCATTCCCACCACCATGACCACCGCGCCAGGTCTGCTCAAGCAAGCAGGCTACCGCACCGCGCTCATCGGCAAATGGCATCTCGGATTTGGCCTGACAAAGCCTGACTTCAATCAAGAACTCCGCCCCGGTCCGCTGGAGGTCGGCTTCCACGAGTATTTCGGCATCCCCGCCACCAATGACCGCATCCCCACCGTGTTCGCGCGCGATCATCGCGTGGTGGGTCTCGATCCGAATGATCCTATTCATATCAGCTTCGACGCCGCCGAGGCCAAGAGCCAGGGCATGAGCCCCTGGGCTGCCGGTCGCAACCGCATCGGCTGGGCCAAAGGCGGCAAATCCGCTTGGTGGAAGGACACCGAAATC
>JANOBP010000722.1:0-2725 GCA_031411715.1 Verrucomicrobiaceae bacterium
GGAGCTTGAGCAGTTCATCAACGACGGGGCGGATGTTATCCGTGAGTCCGAGGCGATTCACGGTGACCTGCTGCTGGGCTAGGAGACGGAGGCTGATGCTTTCTCCTTCTACCGATGGAATGGTGGCGACGCGGACGTCGATGGCAATGCCGTCGAGTTCCAGATTGATGCGGCCGTCCTGAGGAAGGCGCTTCTCGGCAATGTCGAGGTGCGCCATGATTTTCAAGCGGGCGATGACCGAGGCTTGGAGGGATTTGATGTTCTCGGGGACGGCGAGTTCCTCAAGACGACCATCGATGCGGTAGCGGATGCGAAGACGATCCTGCTGCGGCTCGACGTGAATGTCCGTGGCACGCTGCTCAAGGCCGCGGCGGATGATTTGGTTCACAAAACGCACGACAGATGCTTCTTCGTCTTCGGGTTCGTCAAGCACGGTGACTTCATCGCGTAAATCTTCTGCGCCCCAATCGGCACGGCCGCGCAGGATCTTCTCAAAAGTGTCTGCGCCGAGGCCGTAGAGCTTTTGCAGGCCTTCGACAATGCGTGTGCGCTGTCCAACGTGCCAAACGACGGGCATGGATAGGCTGGCGGCAACGCGCTGATGTGCGACGAGGCTCAGTGGATCAAAGGTGGCGATGTGGAGTGTGCGTGCTGACTCGATGGCAGCGGTTTCACCTTCGTGTTTCGATTCTTCAGTGAAAATTGGCAGTAGGCGATGTCGTAGTGCGATCTCTGCAGGCAGCATGCGGCGCATACCTTGCTCGGTGGGTTGGTCTTCATCCTTTGGCTCCCACCAAGGCAGACCGACCGTTTTGGCGAGTGCCATGAGAAAGTCTCGCTCACGGACGCCATCGCAGTCCAAAACGGCGTCCACAAAGGACGTTTGATTGAAACAAGCCTCCTCAACTGCCTGACGCACGGCAGGTAGATCGGCGCAGCCTGAATCTGCGAGCAATTGATCGATGAGAGGAAGCATGTGAGGTTTCGGAGATAATAGACCTGATAACACCAAGAAATTATGGAAAATAATAGAAATAGCAAGTCCTAAGTATATCTAAACCATTTGGGAACCTAAAAAACATCGTGGTTTTCCCTGCATGGACTGAATCACGGGGGGATTTGTCATCCCTTTGCCCCATTTCGAAGGAGGGCTGATTTCAAATCGAGGGCATGTCATCCGTTTGCAGAGAGGTGAATCCGGAACATCTATGGCAGGCCATGTCCGATAACCCACTTGGCAACGCCCACCGCTCTGCTAGCCTCATCTTATGAAACTGACACATTCTGCTTTGGTCCTTATGACCGTCCTACTCGGCATCACGGCTTATCTGGCTTGGGAAGGCCAACAGGCCGTGAAAGGGCAGCGCGAGGAGTTGGAATTTCAACGCAAGAGAATTGCAGCCATGGAAGCGGCTACCCCGAAACAGCAACCGAGCCGTTTTGCACCATTAAGCACGGAGCCAGTCATCCCGCCGAGCACTCAGGTGCCCACGATGGCAGGACATGGGCTTATGCCTGGCACCCCCGGTTCTGCTGCACCTGCACAACTTACACCGATGCAAAAGCAGGTTCTTGGTATGCCAGCTGTGGCCAAGGTGATCGTGGCTGAGAATACGCAGGGCTTTGTGGTCATTGATGCTGGCAAAAACAAGCAACTGACCAAGGGACAGAAATTTGACGTGAGGCGTAACGATGGTGTCATCGGGAGAGTGTCTATCGGTGAGACCATCGACCAAGCAGAGGCGGTGGCGGACATTGATGCCTCCGTTGTTTTGCCGGGTGTCAGCATTGAGCCGGGCGATGAGCTCATTTTGCCGGTCAGCAAGTAGGGCAATACAAGTATGGCTCGAGACCGACTGGATCTAGCGATGGTGAGACGCGGGCTAGCACCTTCTCGTGAGCAGGCAAAACGTCTGATTATGGCGGGCGAGGTCACAACTGCGGGCAGAAAGGTCACGCAGCCAGGCTTCCAGATTCAGTTTGATGACGAAATCACGGTGAAACAGCCGCCAAAATTTGTCGGGCGTGGTGGTTTAAAGCTGGAAGGCGCTCTCGTGGCCTTTGGAATTGATGTGAGTGGCCTTACGGCATTGGACGTTGGAGCCTCGACAGGTGGTTTTACAGACTGCCTGCTCCAACGTGGGGCTGTTAAGGTTTACGCCTTTGATGTAGGGACCAATCAGCTCGCTTGGAAACTGCGCAGTGACCCGCGGGTGGTATGCCGTGAGCAATTCAATGTCCGTCATATGCAGCAATCGGATATCGGCGAAAAGGTGGACCTCATTGTCGCAGACGTATCGTTCATTTCACTCACTCTAGTTCTACCAGCTGCCCTGAAGGCTCTAAAGCCAGGTGGACAAGCTGTTGTCCTGGTTAAACCGCAATTTGAGCTCTCACGTGAAGAAGTCGGTAAAGGTGGTATTGTTCGGGAGAGCGAGCTGCATCAAAAGGCCTGCGATAAAATTGAGAACTTCATAAAAGCTCAGCCTGAGCACGAATGGCTGGGAATTGTCGAATCCTGCCTCCAAGGCACGGATGGAAATCGCGAGTATCTGGCCTGGTTTCGAAAGAACTGAGGCAGCTCGTGAAGGAGTCTCTCAGGCTGATAAAATGAGGCTCAAATTAGCGAAAAGGCACCGCAAACTATGCTCTTGAGTCTCGAATTGTCATATTTAAGACTCATAAAGTAATTAAAATCTAAAATTGATAAGAATATCCTTGCGCG
>JANOBP010000723.1:0-19794 GCA_031411715.1 Verrucomicrobiaceae bacterium
TCGGCCTTGACCTCGGGAAGTTGAAGCGTGTTTTTGTCGATGAGGTCAAAATACTTCTGCGGCACATACCAAGGCGAGTGCGGGCGATAGAGGCCCAAGGCGAGGAAAAAGGGCTTCTTCTGCTTTTTACCGAGGAAATCAGCGGCGAAGCCAGCGACTTGGCCGTCGTCTGTCTGTTCATCGCTGGCAGGAATGGTGCCCCAGTCCCAATGCCAGATGTTGAGGCCGTTCAAGTTCTGACCGGTATGCACCGGCAGATCGGGGATCTGCACACTGGCGCGCGGGAAGCGCTGATCCCAGGCAGCATCCTGCTCAAAGCCACGTCTGCCACCATGCCAGCCTACGAGGCGGCCTTCCGGACCACCGTGATTGGCATGGAAGATTTTCCCAGCTGCGGCTGTGAGATAACCACTGGCCTTGAAATGCTCTGGCATCGTCGGTTTGCCGGCGATTTGCACACTGCGACGCCAATCCTGCTCATTGCCATAGACGCCGCTGGAGGATGGCAACATGCCGGTGAGCAAACTGGTGCGGGAGGGATTGCACAGCGCGTAATTGCAGTGCGCATTGGTGAAGCGCATGCCCAGCTTGGCTAGGCGGTCCATGTTCGGCGTAAGGGCCTGTGGATGCCCGCCAATCCAGCCGACGTAGTCACGCAGGTCATCCGCGATGATGAAAAGGACATTGGGCTTACCCGCTGCAGATGTGCTGCTGCTCTTTTTCTTGGTGGCAGCATTGGCAGGGAGGATGGCAAGCACGCTGGCAAGCAGTGTGATGGCGAGAAAGGGGCTGAGGCGACGCATGTCCCGTACGGTAGGTATGAATGAAGCGCAGGCGAGTTCGTTTTCAGCAAAGTGTCGTATGCGCTCACTTTTTCATGTGGGTCAGGGATGCCATCGCGGAGCATCTGTTGCGAAAATCACCTCTTCACTGACGTAGGTTTGATCAACATGGAAAAAAAATCCACCTTTGCTCCTATGGCTCATGCCGCTTGGATGGCTGTGATGCTCGTTGGTTCGAGCCTCGCGGCGGAATCGGCGCGTCCGATCAATTTCACCAATGACATTGTGCCGATCCTCACGAAGGCGAGTTGCAATGCAGGAGCGTGTCATGCGAAGGCGGGAACGGGGCAGCGGGGCTTCAGACTGTCACTGCTGGGTTTTGAACCGCAGGAGGATTACGAGCACATCGTGAAGGAGGAAAAGGGACGGCGCGTGTTTCCGCCAGCGCCGGAGCAAAGCCTGCTGCTACTAAAAGCGGCCAATATCGTGCCTCACGGAGGTGGTAAAAAGCTGGAGCCGAATTCAGATGGCTACCGGGCACTCGTGCGCTGGATCAGTGAAGGCATGGCATACGGCACCGATGCCGACCCCAAGCTGACCGGCATCGACGTCGAGCCAAAGCGCATGTCGATGAAGATCAAGACAGCGCAGCAGCTCAAAGTGACAGCGCGCTACTCCGATGGCAGCACACGGCCGATCACGCACCTCGCGCTCTATGAACCCAATGATAAGAGCATGGCGGAGACCACCGAGGATGGCGTGGTGAAGACGCTCGACATTCCCGGCAACGTGGCGGTGATGGTACGCTACTCGGGGCTGGTATCCGTATTCAGCGTGTCGATCCCGCTCGGCGCGCCGGTGGATCAGTTGCCAGCGACGAAAAATTTCATCGACCAGTCAGTCTTCGCGAACCTGAAACTGATCGGCGTGCCTCCATCGCCGATTTGTGATGACTCGACCTTCCTCCGCCGTGTCTCGCTCGACATCGCAGGCCGTCTGCCGACCGTGGATGAGACGAAGGCCTTCTTCACCAGCAAAGAACCTGATAAGCGTGACCGCGCCATCGAGTCGCTGCTCAGCAGTCCCGATTACGCGGACTATTTTGCCAATAAATGGACCGCGTTGCTCAAAAATAGGCGTGATGCAGCCTCCGACATCACCGCAAACTTTGCCTTCCATTCCTGGGTGCGTGACAGCTTGCTGGCGAACACGCCTTACGACCAAATCGTGCGCCAGGTTCTTGCGGCCACCGGCACCATCTCGGGAAATCCTGCCGTCGCTTGGTTCAAGCGCGTGAAGGAACCCTATCTGCAAATGGAAGACGTGGCGCAGCTCTTTCTCGGCGTGCGCATGCAGTGTGCGCAGTGTCATCACCATCCCTTCGAGCGCTGGAGCCAGCAGGACTACTACAGCCTGACCGCTTTCTTCAGTCAGGTCGGACGTAAAGCGACCACGACAGCCGGTGAGGATCTCGTTTTCCACAAGCGCGGCATTGCTCAGACAGAAAACAAAAAGACCAAGCTTCCCGTGAAGCCTGCGGCTCTCGGCTCACCGACGCTGGACATTCCAGCCGACGAGGATCCACGCTTGAGGCTCGTCGATTGGATGGCGGACAAGACCAACCCGTTCTTCGCCAAGTCGTTGGTGAATCGTTATTGGAAGCACTTCTTCAAACGCGGCCTCATTGAACCTGAAGACGACATCCGCGACACCAATCCGCCGACAAATCCCGAACTGCTCGATGCGCTGGCGAAGCATTTCATCGACAGCGGCTTCGATCTCAAAGCCGTCGTGCGCGTCATCGCCCAGAGCCACACGTATCAGCTCAGCTCGACGCCGAATCAGTACAATGCCGTGGATCGCCAGAACTTCTCCCACTTCTACCCGAAACGCATGCAAGCCGAGGTCATGCTCGACTCCATCGACCAACTCACCGGTGGTAAAACCGACTTCGCCGATCTCCCAGCCGGCACGCGCGCGATCGCGCTGCCTGACAACAGCTACACCCGCAGTTCGCCCTTCCTCAAAGTCTTTGGCCGTCCCGAAAGCGCCAGCGTGTGCGAGTGCGAGCGCGTGCAATCCTCCAGCCTCGCCCAGAGTCTGCACCTCATGAATGCCGCCGACGTGAAAGCCAAACTCACCGCCGCCGGCGGTCGTGCCGAGCAGATCACCAAAGCCGAGATGCCCGAACCCAAGCGCATCCGCGAACTCTACCTCGCCGCCTTCTCCCGTGAACCCAACGCCGAAGAAGTCCGCATCAGCGAAACCCACGTCGCCAAACCCCGTGCCGACGCCCAAGGCAAGCCCCTCGACTCCCAACGCTCCAAACGCCTCGGCTACGAAGACCTGCTGTGGGCGCTACTAAACACGAAGGAGTTTCTGTACAACCATTGAGAGTGCAACCATTGCCGCTTGGATAACGAATCGCGTTGAGGGCGCGGCGGCGGCGTGATTGAGCCAAGACCGCGTGTTGACACAAATGTATGCACGAATGTAAACTGGCCCCATGCCAGCCACCGTCCGCATTTCAGAAACAGGTCGCAGCCTTCTCGCTCAACTCGCCCGCGAGGCTGACACCAGCATGACCGTCGTGCTTGACGCAGCCTTGGAGGCTTATCGTCGCCACCGCTTTCTTGCACAGGCCGCTGCCGCCTACGAAACACTCGCCTCCGACCCAGCGTCGGCCAGCGATTACCGCCGGGAGATCAACGATCTCGACGGCACCAGCGCCGACGGTCTCCAACCCTACGCGCCCTGATTCATGCCCAACGGACCCGCTGCCTCACGAGGCGATATTTGGCTTGCTGATCTTAACCCCGTTCGCGGCCATGAGCAGGCCGGGCATCGGCCCGTGCTCGTTGTTTCCGTGGACCCCTTCAACCAGAGCCGCGCCGACCTCGTGGTGATCATCCCGATAACCTCCACGCTGAGAAACATTCCTTTCCATGTCGTCGTCCAGCCACCCGAAGGCGGCCTCACCAATGCCTCCGCGATTCTTTGCGAGGCCGTCCGCTCCATCAGCAAGGACCGCCTCATCACCCGCTGGGGCAGCGTGTTGCCGACGACGATGGCGACGGTGGAAGATCGGCTGCGGGTGCTGATGGGGTTGTGAGCTCGATAAACCTCGGCAGATAATCACTGAATGCTCATGGAGATGCCGAAATACCCTTGGAAGCTTCTGGTGATCACATTTGCCGTGGCAATCATTGGGGGATTTTTTCTCCGGACAACACCGCCTGCAAAGGTGGCACCAAAGGGCATGAAAATGATTCGCCCCAGATTTCCAAACCCAATTTTCCTTTCTGGGCCATGGGGATGTACTTTGCCGAATTTTGAGCATCGGCCTTCGCCGCCCATCAAGGAATTTTCTGCTCTACTCGAAACAGAAATCATTTCGATCGCAAAGCTAGTCACATCATCGAGTCCGCCGATTCAGGGCGAATTGGCGTGGATCAATGACGACGAAGCATTCCCTGGCGACACTGGCGAAAATGAAGTTTGGTTCAATCAATTGCCATGTTGGGTTCAGATCGATCTCGGCTCCGAACGCATTATTGACCATGTTTGGTTCTGGCACGGGCAAGGCACTTTGAGTCGTCGCCAGACCTCCGAGCTCTTTGAAGAGGTGATCTTGCAAGTGTCCAATGACAAAGATTTTAGGCATGAAGTGATAACACTTTTCAACTCGGACGACGACGGCTCTAGTGGACAGGGAAAGGGAACAGATCCGACCTATATGGAAACCAATCACGGTCGCGGCATAGCAGCTTCGGGTAGCAAAGCGCGGTATGTTCGACTTTGGGGTGGGAAGGCCTATTCGGGCGGCCCTTGCCGGTTCACGGAAATGACCGTCTGGGGACGGTGAATGATGCCCCTTTGATCGGTAACCCCAAGCATCTGCCCTGATGAGTGACTGTATAGACAGATCATCGCTCTCAGAGCGTAGGTTTGGTGTCATGACACTCCGTCTTTTTTGCCTCTTCTCGCTCATTAACGCCTCCGCCTTCGCGCAGCAGGTTACTCAGCCACTTCCACGTTTGCTCACAGTCGCGCCGATGGGCGGACAGGTGGGCACGAATGTGGAGGTTACGATCACGGGGGACAGCATTGAAGACGTACGCGAGTTGCTTTTCTCGACGCCGAAGATCACGGCGAAGCCTGTCACGGGAACGGATAACAAATTTACCGTCAGCATCGCGGCGGATGCGCCGGTGGGTGTGCATGATGCGCGGGTGATGTCGCGGCTTGGGGTCTCGTCTGCGCGGGCGTTTTCGGTGGGCAAGCTGCCCGAGGTGACTCGCAGCAAGCCCAACAACACATTGGAGACAGCGCTGGCGCTGGCCACCAACTCCGTCTGCAACGCGGTGATGACCAAGCGGGCGGTGGATTTCTATTCGTTTCAAGGAGTGAAGGGCAAACGTGTGGCGCTGGATTGCGCCTCGGTGGGTATTGATTCCAAGCTGACGCCGGTGCTCATCATCGCGGATGCTCAAGGACGTGATTTGATGGTGAATCGCACCAGCGGTGTGCTCGACTTCACGCCGCCTGCGGATGGCACTTATGTGGCGAAAGTTCATGGCCTCACCTTCCAAGGTGGTGCGGAGCACTTCTATCGTCTCGCCCTGCAGGATGGCCCTGCGCCGCGTCAGGCAGCCACGGCGACGGTGAGCTCGATGTCTTGGCCGCCGACGGGCCTTGCAGCGACCGCGAAGGCCAACGAGACCGAGCCAAACAATCAACACGTTCAGGCTCAGAAGGTCACGCTACCGCTGGATGTCGCGGGCAGCTTCTTCCCGGCTGCGGATGTCGATACGTATGAGTTCTCAGCCAAGAAAGGCGAGGTCTGGTGGGTAGAAGTCGCCAGTGAGCGTCTTGGTTTGGCCACAGATCCCTTTGTGCTCGTTCAACGTGTGACGAAGGCGGGTGATAAGGAAACCCTCACGGATGTGGCCGAGCTTTATGACATCGCCAGTCCGATGAAGGTCACCAGCAACGGCTACTCGTATGATGGCCCGGTTTATGATGCAGGATCTCCCGATGTGATGGGCAAAGTCGAGATCAAAGAAGACGGTGTGTATCGCCTGCAACTGCGGGATTTGTTCGGCGGCACGCGCAGTGATGCGGGCAATGTCTATCGCCTCATCGTGCGCCAAGCCGCGCCTGATTTTGCCCTCGCATCATGGGCCGTTCACATGACGCTTCGCAATGGCGACCGTGCGGCACTTTCCAAGCCGCTGGCTCTGCGCGCGGGCAATACGGTGGCCTTTGAGGTCGCGGTGATCCGCCGCGATGGCTTTGATGGCGAGATCGATTTGGGCATGGAAGGTCTGCCTCCAGGAGTGACGGCTGCGGGCTTAAAAATCGCAGCGGGCAAGTCCGTGGGCCATATGATCATCAGCGCTGCTGGAGATGCCAAGCCCGTGTTCGCAATCGCGAAGATGTTTGGCCGCGCCACGATCAATGGTGCTGCGGTAACTCGTCCGTGCCGTCTTGCATCGGTGGAGTGGCCGGTGAAGGACGCCACGGGAGACATCCCCGCACCACGACTCATGGCAGACATTCCGGTGAGTATCAGCGACTCCGAGTTGGCACCCATCACCATCACCGCGAGTGAAAACAAAGTCTGGGAAGCCAAAACCGGTGAGACTCTCAAAATCCCGCTCAAGATCACCTGGCGCAATGAATTCAACGGCACCTCGATCAAGCTGAAGGCCTACGGCACTGGTTTTGATGGCATGAAGGAGTTCGATCTTCCGCTCAAAGCCGCTACCCAAGATGCGGTGCTCGATCTCGCTGCATTGAAGACAGCGGCCGGTGACTACACCATCGCCTTTTATGGCATCGGCATCACCAAATACCGCTACAACGCAGCCGCCGTGCCCACGGCAGAGGCGTCACTCAAAAAAGCCGAACAAGAAGCCACTGCCGCAGCGGCAGCAGTGAAGACAGTCGCTGCATCGGATGCTGTCGCTTTGAAATTGTCCACTGAAAAACAGAAACTCGCCGATACAGCGAAAGCAGATGCCGCCAAGCGCCTAAAGACCGTCACGGACGCAGCTGAAGCCAAAGACACCGTCGATATTTTCGTCTCAGAGCCGATCCGCATTTCGGTGAAGGCCGCGCAAGTCACCACCGCAGCCGCAACCCCGAAGAAATGATGGTTCACGTTCAGCGACAATCGCATCGAAGGCTTCGGATGGGATCTGTAAAAAGCAGGCTTTCAAGAATAGGCCTTCCATTCGCCCTCGGTCTGGTGGGCTTTGGGCCAGTCACCCCGAGTTTCTCTCAACAAGTCTGTCTTCCTGTGCCTCGGTTACTCACGGTGATGCCGATGGGTGGACAAGTTGGCACGAATGTTGAGGTCAGCATCACTGGCGAAAATATTGAAGAAGTAAGTGCTCTGCTTTTTTCGACACCCAAGATCACCGCAAAACCAGTCGTTGGTGCGGATGGAAAGTCCGTGGAGAACAGATTTCTTGTCACCATTGCGGCGGATGCACCAGCCGGCGTGCATGATGCGAGAGTGCTGTCGCGTCTGGGTATTTCGGCGGCGCGTGCTTTCTCAGTGGGTCGTCTGCCAGAGGTGACTCGCGGTTTGCCAAACAACTCGGTGGACACTGCCATGGCAATGAAAATGAACTCTGTTTGCAACGCGGTGACCACCAAGCGGCTAGTGGATTTCTATTCATTCCAAGGTGTGAAGGGTAAGCGCGTCGTCGTGGATTGTGCAGCGACAGGGATTGACTCAAAACTCACCTCAGTGGTGATTATCGCCGATGCTCAAGGACGTGATTTGCTGGTAAATCGCACGGGTGGAGCTCTCGATTTCACGCCGCCTGCGGATGGCACCTATCTGATCAAGCATCACAGTCTCACGTTCAAAGGAGGAGTTCAGCATTTATACAGGTTGGCGTTGCAGGAGGTTGCGGGCAATGGCCCCGTGCCGCGCCAGCCAGCCACGGCGGCAGTGAGTTCCATGTCTTGGCCACCGGAAGGCTTGGCCGCAACGGCGAAGGCGAATGAAACCGAGCCAAATAATCAGCCTGCGCAGGCACAGAAGATGACGTTGCCCTGCGATATTGCGGGTAGTTTTTTCCCAGCGGCTGATGTCGATACCTTTGAGTTCTCGGCGAAGAAGGGTGAGACCTGGTGGGTCGAAGTTGCTTCCGAGCGCCTCGGTCTGCCCACTGATCCGTTCGTTCTCGTGCAACGTGTCACCAAGACTGGCGACAAGGAGACTCTCGCGGACGTGGCCGAGCTTTATGACATCCCTAGCCCGATGAAGCCCGGCATTTATGTCCCCGCCTCATCTTACGATGGCCCGCCATATGATGCTGGATCTCCTGATGTGCTGGGCAAAGTTGAGATCAAAGAGGGCGGCGTGTATCGCCTGCAACTGCGGGATTTGTTCGGTGGCACACGCAGTGACGCTAGCAACGTCTATCGCCTCATTATTCGGCAGGCAGCACCGGATTTTAAGCTCGTCGCCTGGGCTGCGCATATGCAACTGCGCCAAAATGATTTCGGCACCATATCCAAGCCTATCGCCTTGCGCGCGGGTGCTACGATGGCTTTTGAGGTGGTTGTCGTGAGACGTGACGGATTCGATGGTGACATCGATCTGGCAATGGAAGGCCTGCCTCCGGGTGTGAGTGCACGCGGTTTCAAGATTCCAGCCGGCAAGGTGCAGGGCATGATTTTCATCACCGCTGCTGAGAATGCCAAGCCCGCGTTCGCGATCGCGAAAATGTTTGGTCGTGCAACGATCAATGGTGCCAGTGTCACGCGCCCATGCCTTCTCGCCTCCATGGAATGGCCTGTGGAATACGCGCCGAGTGAATTCCCGACATCCCGTCTCGTGGCTGACGTGCCGGTGTCGGTGAGTGACTCAGAGAAGGCTCCCGTTACCATCGCAGCAAGCGAAGATAAAGTATGGGAGGCCAAAGCCGGAGAGATTTTGAAGATCCCGCTCAAGCTCACATGGAGAAACGAGTTCAACGGCACTTCCGTTAAATTTAAGGCATACGGCACCTTCTTTGGAGGCATGAAGGAGATGGACGTGCCCATCAAAGCCGCCACATCCGAGGCAGTTCTTGATCTTGCGGCATTAAAGACTCCACCTGGTGATTACACACTCGCATTGAAGGGTATCGGCATCACCAAATATCACCCCAACCAAGACACGGTTAAGGTGGCTGATGAACAGCTCAAGAAAGCTGCACAGGAAGTCACAACACTCACCGCTGCCGCAAAAAATCTTGCTGGTAAAGTCACCACTGCGCCAGCCGCTGAGAAGGCCGAAGTCGCCAACGCTGCGAAGATCGCCGCAGGGAAACAAAAGTTGGCTGAAGTCGCCATGGCCGACGCCACGAAACTCTTGAAGACCGTCACTGCTGCCGCCGCACCGAAGGACATCCTCGATATTCTTGTATCCGAGCCCATTCGGATTTCCGTCAAAGCCGCTCAAGTCGCCTCCGTAGCCGCAACCCCGAAGAAATAATGTTAACCGCCCAAACACTTACCGCACGTTGCATTCTTGTAGGCTGGACTCTATCAGCAGCCACGACGCTTCATGCCGCCGATCTCGATTTTTATCGGGATGTGTATCCATTCCTCAAAGCCAACTGCATCTCGTGTCATAACAAGACGACGACGAAGGCGGATCTCGATATGGAGACGCCAGAGATGATGAAGAAGGGCGGTGAAACGGGTGCGGGTGTCGTGCCGGGGAAGAGTGCGGAGAGTTTGATCGTGCAGGCTTCCTTGCACACGGAGGATCTGGAGATGCCGCCGAAGAATAACAAATCTGGCGCGGTGAATCTCACGCCAGCAGAGATCGCCATCCTCAAGGCGTGGATTGATCAAGGCGCGAAAAACTCCGTGCAGCAGGAGCGCCAGGTGGCATGGCAACCGCTGGCCCCCGGTGTGCATCCGATCTACAGCGTGGCGATGACCAAGGATGGCCGCCTTGCCGCGTGCGGACGGTCAAACCAGCTTTTTGTCTATGATCTGGCCACGCGTCAGTTTGTGACGCAGATCGTTGATGAAGCTCAAAAGACCGGCGTGGCGCATCGCGCTTTGGTTCAGTCGTTAGCCTTCAGCCCCGATGGCTCACGACTGGCGAGCGGCAGTTATCGCGAGGTGAAAATCTGGCGGCAGGAGAAAGGCAAATCGACCACGCGTAAAGGCGACGCGGCACTCGGCGTGGTCGTGTCCGCAGTCACGAACGATGGCAAGCAGATCATTGGCGCCGATAAAGCAGGCGCGTTGCTCGTGATGGATGCCGTGAGTGGCAAAGTGACCCAGAAGATCGCCGACGTGAACAAGTCAGGCATCAAGCTGCTGAGTGTTTCACCTGATGCATCCAAGGTGGCCGTGTATGGAGTCGATGCGGCGCTCAGTGTGTGGAATTTGATCGATGCAAAAGTTCTCACCACGAAAGCCGGAGTAGCAGGTGTTTACGCCACGGCATGGACGAAGGATGGCATAGCGATCGCCACTGCGGGTGAAGACAAAATCGTGCGAGTGTGGACGATCCCCACAGTGGGAAGTGCGGAGTTTGCAACTCCAAAGGAACTCAAGGGCGCGGCGGGAACGATCAAGGTCATGGCGGCAGGTGCGACACCGGATCAACTCATCACCGCAGGTGAAGATAACAAAGTGCGAGTGTGGAGCATCGCAGCGGCGAAAATCGTGCGCGAGATCGCCAACGTCGGCGCACTCAACCTCGCCGTGTCACGCGACGGCAAGCAAATCGTCACAGGTGGTGCGGATGGTGCTTTGCGTGTTTGGGATGCTGAAACCGGCAAGGCAATCACTGAACTGCGCGGCAGCGTGGCAACGACTCAGCAAATGGCGGCGTGGGATTGGATTGTTGCTGCACAAGGTTTGGAGCAGGCTTTTCAAAAAACGGAAGTGACTCGCATCGAAGCGCAAAACAAAGCGCTCGATGAACTGCTCAAGAAGGCCAACGAAGCCATCGTCGCGATGAAGAAAGTCCTACCTGAGAAGCAGAAAGCCGTGAAGCCAGCTCAAGATGCAAAAGCGACTGCGCAGAAGGTTGTGGATGATGTGGTGGTGCTGATTGCCAAGGCAGCGGATTTGCAGAAGCAACACAAGCAAGCGCGCGAAAAGCTTGCGGCAACTTCAGCATCAGAGTCGGCCGCAGTGGCGGCTCAATCCACGGCAGAGACAAACGTCAAAGCTGCCGAAGCCGAAGTTAAACGCATCACCGATGCCAACACAGCAGGCGGCAAAGACCTCGATGAACCGCTCAAGAAGGCCAACGAGAAACTCGCCTCCTTGAATAAGGCATTGCAGACGAAGCAACTGGCCGTCAAAGCCGCGCAAGATGCGGAAACTGCCGCGCAGAAGGTGGTTACGGATGTGACTGCCTTGATAGCGAAGGAGACCGCCGGGAAACCGGATGGGGCATTGGAAAAGCAACTCAAAGACGCACAGGAAAAGTTGGGCCCAGTCACGATGACCGAGAACTCCGCTCTCGCCGCCGTTTCCGCAGCGCAAAGCAACGTGAAGGATGCGGAAGATGATTTGAAGCGCATCACCAAGAGCAAAGAAAAGAACAGCGAAGCCCTCGCCGCTGCCAATGCGGCCATTGCAGCTGCCAAGAAGGCTCAGGATAAGGCCACGGCGGATCTCGCGGCTGCCAAACTGGCGTTGACGAAGAGCAGCCTGAAACCGCTGACCGTCTCATTCTCCGCCGACGCGCAGCGTGTCGCCGCTATCTTTAGCGATGGCACGCTCCATGTCTGGGCGGTCGCCTCAGGCATTCCCATTGAGCAAGTCACGGGCACTGCCACCACGGCTGCATCTTTGATCCACAGCGCCAATGGCACCTTCTTCGCCAGCAGCGCCGACAGCTCCACTTCGACGACGAGCGCGACATCCCGCTGGGTTCTTGAGCGCGTGCTCGGTGGCGACAAAGACCGCGCCATTTTCGCCGACCGTGTGAATGCCGTGCGCTTCAGCCCTGATGGCAAAATCCTCGCCACAGGCGGTGGTGAGCCTTCACGCTCCGGCGACATCAGCCTGTTCGATGTAGCCACAGGCAAGGTCATCAAAACGTGGAAAGAGCGCCACGACGACGTGGTGCTCAGCCTCGATTTCTCACCCAATGGCAAGCTCCTCGCCTCCGGCTCCTCCGACAAAATCGCGCGTGTCACTGACATCACCACTGGCAAGCAGACGAACCTTTTTGAAGGCCACACGCATTACGTCACCAGCGTGGCCTTCCGCGCCGATGGCCGCGTTCTCGCCACCGCCGGAGCCGATGGCATCGTCTGTGCCTGGGACATGATCATGGGTGAGCGAAAGAAGAAAATCGAAGGCTGGACCAAGGAGGTCACTTCATTGCAGTTCATCGGTGCCACCAATCAGATCGTCACCTCCGCTGGTGACAACCTCGTGCGCATCGTCAACGACGACGGCACCGAAGTCCGCGCCCTTTCCAAGCTGCCCGACTTCATGCAATCCGCCGCCAGCACCCCCAACGGCAGCACCATCATCGGCGGCGGTGAAGACAGCATCCTCCGCGTCTGGGACGGCACGAGCGCCAAAGAAGTCGCGGTGTTTGGCGGGAAGTAATTGGCTTGGCTGGTGGGAGGATAGGCCTCCGGCCTGACAAAGGACAGAGGCTTCCAGCTTTTACTGATTAAGGCGGGACGCCTCAGTCCGCTGACAGGCCGGAGGCCTATCCTCCGGTTGACAGGCTGGAAGCCCGTCCTCCATACTTGGCGCATGAGCTTTCGTGAAGGACCGTCCGACTTCGAGCCAGTGGATTGGACTCGTCCGATCCTCAAGTACCGCCGCAAGCTGCCGCATTGGGTGCAGGAAGGGGCGACGTATCTCATCACCTTTCGTCTGGCGGATTCGCTGCCCGCCGAGAAACTGCGGGAGCTGGAGCGCTTTCGCGAGGCGTGGCTGCTGGCGCACCCGGAACCGCGCGTGGAGAATGCATGGCATGAGTTGCATCGCGAGACGATGCGACGCGTCGATGACTGGCTGGATGCCGGGGCAGGCGATTGCTGGCTGCGGGATTCCGCGTGTGCGGAGATCGTGAGCCGGGCGCTGCTTCATTTTCAGGAGCAGCGCTGCTTTGTCTCGTGCTTCTGCATCATGCCCAATCATGTGCATGTGCTGGCGCGGCCGTATGTCGGCTTCGATCCCGCCGTGTTGACGCATTCGTGGAAGAGTTTCACGTCCAAAGAGATCAACAAGCACCTCGGCCGGGGCGGCGAGGTGTGGGAGGCTGAGAGTTACGACACGCTCGTGCGTGACAGCGAGCATCTGTGGAAGGTCGTGCGCTACATCGGCCGAAATCCAGCCAAGGCCGGCATTCCAGAGGCGCAGTGGCAGCGTTTCATCCACCCCAGATGGGAGCATGCAGGCTGGGGCTTCGGCGGCAATTGAACTGGAGGTCAGGCATCCTGCCTGACAAAGGCTTGAGGCTTCCAGCCTTTCCCCGGCAAAGGCGAGACGCCTCGGTCCGCTGACAGGCTGGAAGCCCGTCCTCCATCCGACAGGCCGGAGGCCTATCCTCCTTTTTTCAAATCCTTGTACACCCCGAAGTCGTTGAAGAAGAACTTCTTCGCCAGCCAGTACAGCCAGTGCTTCTCGGGGATCTCCTCGCCTTCGCGCCACTGGCTGGTGCGTGGGGTCATGCTTTCGATTTCGGCCATGGCGGTTTGGCGAATGGTGGAATCTTTGGCGCTGTGTTTGGTGACGACGGCCTTCACCAGGTCCGGGCGCTCCAGGACGATGCAGCCACGCGTGTTGGCGGAGGCGATGTTGCGGAAGTCGCGGAGGAACTCGCTCTTGGTGAAGACATCAAAGAGGTCGTCGTTGGTGCGCACGCTTTCTTTGGCGAACTGGATGATCGGGCAGGGCTCGATGGCACCGGTGGGGCTGATGTGGTGGCTGATGCCGTTGGCCATGGGGCACAGTGCCTGGCCCTGGTGATCATAATAAGCATCCACGATGGCGATGGGCATCTTCGCACGCATGTTGACGACGAAACGGCGCACCTGCGTGATCTGCTCCGGCGTGAGGGCGAGTTCCGCGCTGATCTTCGGCCCCACTGGGCGGTAAGTGTGATACCAGGCATAATGCACGCCCATGTCGATGAGCCTGCGCAGCCATGTCTCGGTCAGCAGGTCGTCGATGTTGGTCTTGCAGAGGCTGGTGGCCACACCGGTCAACACTTTGGCGTCGATGCAGTTCTGCAGGCCTCGCAGGGTGCGGGTCAGCACATCCGTCTTGCCGCGGCGCTCGTTGCTGACGACCTCCGTGCCCTCGATGCTGACCAGCGGCGTGATGTTGCCGAGCTTGCGCATCGTCTCCGCGGCTTTCTCGGTGATCATCTGGCCGTTGGTGAAGACCTGGAAGTAAGCGTCCGGGTGCATCGAGAGGAAATCAAACAACTCGGGATGCATGAAGGGCTCGCCGCCGAGGATGCCAAAGAACGCATTCCCGCGCCGCTTCGCATCATTCACGATCTTGTTCAGCTCATCGAGGTTCAGCGACTCGCGCGGCTTATCCACATCCACCCAGCAGCCCTGACAGCGCAGGTTGCAGGAGTTGAGGATGGAGATGTAAAAGAAGGGAGGGAAGTACTGGCCCTGCTTCATGCGCTGCTTGTGCAGTATGACGGAGCGTGCGCCCTTGTAGCCGAAGTTCCAGCCGATCTTGGCCAAGCAAAGTGGATCGACGGTGCGGAGAATGCGTGAGGTGAGGGAAAGGAGCATGGTTTGCCTTCAAGAGGTCATGTTGTGGTCAAAGGTCAAGGTGGGAGGCCGCAAAAAGCGGTGTGAGCATCGCAAGGGGCGCACGGCAAGATGCGGGAGCAAAGGTAGGCTGGTGTAGCCATGAATCAGACACCACCGACGGACAAACTGGGCAGTCACAACCATTGGCGGAGGGTGCTTTGGGTTGTGCTGATCATCCTGGTGGCCCTTTTGGCAAGGCGTTTGGCGGGTGCGGCGGATGCCTGGCAGTCGGCGGACAAACTGCTCGGTGCTGGAAAGGCGCAGGAGGCGGTGGTCGCGTATGAAAAGCTGATCCGGCAGAAAACGGGCGATCCGCGTGGCTACATGGGTCGTGGGCGGGCGCGCTGGCGGCTGAACGACCTCGATGGGGCCATCGCGGACTTCAGCAAGGTCATTGAGATCGCGCCGCAGGATTCGGTGGCCTACAACAATCGTGGGCTGGCCTACGCCAATCAGGGCAGGCGTGATCTCGCGCTAGCGGACTACACGAAGGCGATTGAGCTGAACCCGAAGAATGCGGTGCATCGTTTCAATCGCGCGATGACCTTGAATGCGCTCTCACAGGTCGAGCGGGCCGTGGAGGACTGCACGAAGGCTGTGGAGATCGACCCGAAGTATGTGGATGCCTATATTTATCGCTCGGAGTTGATCGTGAGTCTCGGCGAGTATGAGAAGGGGCTCGCGGATGCGGACAAGGCTCTCGAATTGAACCCACAGCATGCTGCGGCGTGGTTCAATCGCGCCACGGCGCTCGACCACATGGGCGAGGATGCGCAGGCGCGGGAGGCATTCGACAAGGCCGTGGAGTTGATGCCAAAGATCGCGAAGTTTCACAACAACCGTGGCTTCTTCCTGCTGAATCACGACGAGCATGAGGCCGCCATCGCGAGCTTTGATCAGGCAATCACACTGATTCCGACAGAGGCGATCTATTTGAACAATCGCGGGCAGGCCTGGCTGAATCTCGGCGAGCAGGAGAAGGCGATGGCCGACTTCAACAAGGCGATCGAGATGAATCCAAAACACGCGAAAGCCTATCGCAACCGTGCCGGAGGCTGGGTGGCGATGGGGCAGGCAGATAAGGCGGTGGCGGATGCGACGAAGTGCCTGGAACTCACGCCCACCGAAGCGAAGGCGTATCGCATCCGCGCGGAGGCACGAGCGATGCTCGGTGATGAGGCGGGCGCGGCGGAGGACATGGAGCGTGCGATGGTGTTGGGGCCGCAACCGTTCACGGGTGTCGCGTTTTGGGTGCCGTCTGAAATCAAGAAGCGCGACGAGGAAGCGATGAAGGTCGTGCTGGAGGATGCGTCGCCGGAAAATCGCGCGAAGCTCGCCTTGGCGCGGCATGATCGTGCGTTTGCGATTCTCGATGATCCGCGACGCGAGCCGGATCAGGCCGCGCTGGAGGAGGCGGTGGCTTATGCGCGGTCGGCGACGATTTTGGAGCCAAAAAATGCGGCACACTGGTTCCTCACCGGGTTGTTGTATCGTGAACTGGCGACGTTTGATGAACGTGCGCTGGCGATGGCGGAAAAGATGCTCACGCAGGCCGTGGAGGTCGATGCTGAGCATGCGGCGGCGTGGCTGGAGCTTGGTATGATGCTGGCGGAGCAGGAGCGGGATATGGAGGCGATCCCGGCGCTGGAGCACGCGCTGGAACACGATCCCGCAAAGGCGGGAGCGGAGGTGGCGGGGCGTCTCTGCGCGCTGTATGCGGCCAATGACGAAGGGTTTCGCGGCGTGGACTTCTTTGACGAGCAGTATGCGGCCAATCCCGAAGTGCCCGCGCTCGCAGTCGGTCGTGCGTTGATGCTGGACTACATGGGAGACCGCGAGGCGGCGCTGTCGCAGGCGCGGGACATCGTGTTGATCGAGGATGCGGGGACAACGGAACATGCTTATGCCGCGAAACTCGTCGCGGAATGGGAAGGAGCGAAGCCATGAAGAAGTTCTTTTTATTCTGGATGCTGAGTGTGGTCACGGCGCGGGCGCAGCAGAGCGACGTGCTGGTGTCCACGGAACCGGAGCTGCCGGGCCGCGCAGCAGAGCAGAAGCAGTTTGAGTATCGCAAGAAGGCACTCGAGTTGCAGCCGCCCGGCCCGCAGCGTGATGCGCAGGTGAAGCAGGAGATTCAAAGACATTTGGCGGAGAACAAGCGCATCTCCATGCAGGAGCAGGCCGTGCGCAAAGAGGTCATCTCCGAGTTGAAGCAGAAGTGGAACAAGGTGGATTCCGATTGGAAGGCGGAATGCGCGCGCCATGACGCGACGAAGCAGCAGCTCGAAAGCCTGCCCGACAGTCCGGCCAAGACCGCGCAGATCGAGGCGGAGAACGCCGCGCACCGCAACACCAGCAAGCAGATCGCCGCCGAGCGCAACGTGGTGCATGAGGGCGTGATGAAGCAGGCCAACCGCGAGGTCATGGGCGGCCAGACGGGCACGAGCAACGGATTGAAGCAGACCGCAGGCACCTCGATCACCGATCCGAACCATCGCGGCATGAACGGCGACTTCGACGGCGGCGGCGGCTACCGCACCACCGAGAAGGCGGCGAAAATCCTCAATGAGATCGGCGTCAAAGGCCCACCGGACCCGGTCACAGGCAAACCAACATCTGTGCGTGTGAGTGGCGGAGTGATGGAAACCGCGCCCGAGTTTGGCATGACGGTCAATGCGGCACCGGGTGCGGATCGCATCGGCAGCGCGGGCCATCAGGCGCAGGTGAAGGTGGGCGCGCAGCATGGCGAGACCTATATTTCCGAAACCGGAGGAGCTGTGAACAAAGGACCGCTCAAAGATCACCTGGCCACTCTGGATAGCACGAAGAAAGCCCAGCACGGCTCGAATGCGGCACCGGAGAAGCTCGTTGGCGGCACACCTGAGGGGCAGGTCATGGCCAAAGGCACGATGAAGGCAGCGAACTCGGCCGGACTGTCCCCGGAAACGATGGAGGCCATCGCTGCAAAAAACGGGGTCAAAAATCCGGGGAAGATTCTCGACACACTTGCTGAAATCAAAACCGGGCGCGCCGCGATCACCAGCCCGGAAGAAGCGGCGGCTTTGAAGAAGGCCTCACAAGAGATATTGGGGGCCGCCGAGGCCAAATCCAAGACCGCAGCTGCTGCGGAGGTGCAGGCCAAGCAGGCGCAGATCGCCGATTTGGAGGCCAAGGGTCTGAAGACGCAGGCGCAGCAGGTCCGCAATGAGATCGCCGATTACAACGCCAAGGCGAAAGCGGCGACGGAGGCCGTGCGCGGCCCGGTGGAGCCTGTGACCAAGCCCGGTTCTGCCAGCAGCAAGCCTAGCACCACCGTGGAGCCAGAGGCCAAGGTCAGCGGAGGGAGCAAGCTGATCTCCCGTGCGGGCCTCGTCCTCGGCATCTACGGCATCTACGAGGGCTACGGAAAGGCCAAGGAGGACATGGAGGCCAAGAAACAAGGCGACCCGAAAGGCATGGTCGGCTGGACCAAGGACAAGGCGGAGCTGGCAGGCCGCACCTTGTGGCACGGCCTCGGCTTCGGCGGCATGGCAGAAATCGGCACGCAGGCCGGGAAGGATGCTTTTGAGCAATACAAGAAGGATGTCGAGGCCGGAAAGATCTCCGCCAAAGACTGGAAGCCCTACCTGGAGATGAAGGGCAAGGCCCTGGCGGGCGGTTTGTTCGCCGCCGGCAAGGCCATGACCTACGACGCCGCCAAGCAGACCGGCACCAACCTCGGCAACGCCATCGGCGAAGGTTTGGGAGCTGGGAAGGGGCTCTTTGACCAGCTCAAGAGCGCCCGCAACGAGCAGCAGACCAACGAGGCGCGCTCCAAGGACATCTACGACAAGCTCATCAAGAGCGGCGCGTCCCCCGTTGGGGCCAAGCTCGCCGCCGACGGTGTCTTAAAAGGCGACTACACCGAGGCCAAGCGCCTCAACAAGGTCCTCGAAGGCAAAAAGGCCGCCAAGCTCGCCGCCGCCGCGCCCGAGGCACCCACCCGCACCTACCGCGACCGCAAAAAGACCGCCGCCAAGAAAGAGGCCGCCAAGCAGGAGACTAAGGCCCGCGAAGGTGCCACCGACGACGCCCTCAAGCTGCGCGAGACCGTCATCGGCAAGCTCAAAGCCAAAGGCCTGCCCGCCAATGCCGGCATGGTGGACCGGCTCGTCTCCGTGTTGGAGCGTGACGGCGTGCCCGCGCTCGACGCAGCCATCGCCGAGATGAGCGGCATGCAGGGCACCTTCACCGGCTCCCTCGCCGGGAAGGGCGTCATCCGCATCACTGTCACCGGCACCAAGGTCACTGGCAGCTACAACCAGACCGCCAGTTCCGGCAAGTACACCGCTGTGGCCTCCGCCCGCATCAGCGGCGACGTGGAGCTCAGCTCCGGTTCCATCTCCCTGAAAATGAGCGGAGCCGTGGTGGCCAAGGACACCCGCGTGACCATCTCCTCCACGCTCAGCGGCGGCTTCACCGGCAAAGGCTACAAAGGCTCCGTCACCATCCCCGGCGGCACCGCCTCCTGGAGCGCCAGTAAGTGATCCCCGCGCGGCGCGGGAAGTGCGCGCAAAAATGTCTGTGGGCATCGCTGTGATTGAGGAACATCGACGAGAGGCGAGAACCTCTTGGATTGACGAATGATGAGCATTCGATTGTTGATTTTTGAAGGACGAGGCGCGCTCGACGAAGGAAATCACTTCATCCATCAACCATCAGTCATCCTTGTTCATCAATCGTCAATCCATCCGGCCATCGCCGCTTCTTCGCGCCCACCTCTGGAAAGAAATCCCTCGCCAGCAGCGGCGGGGCTGGTGTTGAATGCGCGTGAGACTTTTTCCAAGCATGCCCGCTCCCGCTCCTGACTCACCCCTGCCCTCCCGGCGCTTCCGCATCGCCTTCTCCTTTGCGGGCGAAAAGCGGGACTTTGTCAAAGCGGCAGCACACATCCTCGCGCAGCAGTTTGGCGAGGACGCCATCTTGTATGACAAGTTCCACGAGGCCGAGTTCGCCAACGCCGATCTCGCCTTGGACCTGCCCGATCTCTACAAAGACCACGCCGACCTCATCGTCGCGGTGTTCTGTCCCGACTATGAGCGCAAAGAATGGTGCGGCCTAGAGTGGCGGGCGATCTTCTCCATGATCAAGGAGCCTGTCAGAAAGTTTGTGTGGAGGGGGAAACCCGAGGACAGGAATAGATGAGAAGAACCAAAACGAAGGAAGACAAAGCGCTCGATGAGGCGCTG
>JANOBP010000724.1:0-3219 GCA_031411715.1 Verrucomicrobiaceae bacterium
TCATTACGGAACTGGAGCGCCCCGCCAAAGCCACGGGCACCTCGCTCGCCGTCTCCATCAGCCAACTCGCCGATCTTCTCCGCAAGCGCGGCATGATCTGTCTCATTACCGATCTCCTTGCGCCCATTGAGCACCTGGAGAAGCAACTCGCGCTCATTGGTGCCATGGGTCACGACCTTGTGCTCTTTCATCTCATGGATCGTGCCGAGATCGACTTCGCCTTCGAGAAATCCGCGCACTTTCGCGATGCCGAAAGCGGCACCGAGCGCTTCATCGACCCCCAGGCTGCGCGTGACACCTACTTAAAGCGTCTCGCCGCTCACCGCGAGCACATCCAGCAGTGCTGTGACCGCCACAACGTCGAATACCACTGGTGCCCAACTGACAAGCCACTTGAAGAAGTCCTCTTCACCTTCCTAAGCGCACGTCAGCATAAGAAGGCATCCAAATCGTCCGCACCACGCACCGTTTCATGACCTGGCTCTTTCCATTTTATCTGCTCGGTGCTGCGGCCGTCATCGCGCCGATTCTTCTGCACCTGCGTCGCCGTCCGCCACAAGACCGCGTCGAATTCAGCTCCCTTCTTTTCCTCGATGCCCAGACGCCCGTGCCCGTCTCCAAGCGCCGCCTGGAAAACTGGCTCCTCCTTCTCCTGCGCTGCCTCGCACTCATCCTACTCGCCCTCATGTTTGCGCGGCCCTTTCTCCGTAGCGAATCCGCCGCCACCAACTCACCTAACACGGCCACGCTCATCCTCATCGACCGCAGCGCCTCCATGCGCCGAGATGATCTCTGGCAGCGTGCTGTTGATGAAGCCAAGCGCACCGCAAATGCGGCTAAAATATCGGACCGTGTTGCCTTAGCTGTTTTTGATCAAAAGCTCACACCGCTATGGACCTTTGAGGAGGACCACAGCACACCAGCCTCACGCACCACCGAGTTCCCCGCGCGCCTCGCCACGCATGCGCCTTCGTGGGCCGCCACACATCTCGACCGCGCGCTCATCGATGCCATCTCGCTCTTCGATTCCAACACCACCTCGCTTAAAAAAAGCATCCTTCTGATCACCGATTTGCAAGAGGGCACGCATCTCGATGCTCTCCGCACCATCGCCTGGCCTGCCGATCTCCGTCTGCAAGTCCACCGGCTTGATCCTGCCAACCCGGACAATCTCTCGCTCGCTCTTGCGGCCACGGATGTGGTCGATGCTGCTCCAAAAACAAACCCATCTACCGCTCAAGCACAGTCATCGCTGATTCGCGTCCGCCTCGGTAACACACGCGACTCGCGCCTGCGTGACTTCACCCTCGCTTGGAAAAATGGCCCCACCTCCGACTCCATTACCACTCAGCTTCAACCTGGAACCACACGCATCCTCACCGCGCCGCCCAATTCCACCAACGCCACTTCACTCACTCTCACCGGCGACAAATCCGACTTCGACAACCAACTCTTCATCGCACCACCTCAGCCTCGCACGGTACGCCTGCACTTTCTTGGCGATGCCACCACTCAAAACGACACCGCCTCATCACTCTTCTACCTCTCACGCGCACTCCAGGCCACCGCCACACTCGCGCCGGCCTTGAGTGTCGATCTAAAACTCCCCGCACAGAATCCAGACGTGATCTTCCTCGCTGGAGCCAGCACCAGCGTTGAAACCAACACCGCGCTCACTGCCTTCCTCAACTCAGGAGGCTTCCTGGTGCATGTTCTCAGCTCCAAGGCCGATACGGCGCTTGTCAAATCACTCACGGGCATCACCGATCTCACCATCGCCGACGACACCACAGACGACTACCGCATGCTCGGCGAGGTCAATACGGCGCACCCACTGCTCGCACCCTTCGCTGATCCACGTCTGCGTGACTTCACCAAGCTCCGCTTCTGGCATCATCGTCATCTCACCTTTAAAAACGGCGCATCAAACAAGCTCGAAACCCTCGCCAGCTTCGACAATGGCCATCCCGCCATCCTCACCGCCAGCATTGGCAAAGGCACGCTCATCCTGCTCACTTCCGGTTGGCATCCTGGCGACAGCCAATTCGCCCTCAGCACCAAATTTGTTCCGCTGCTCTACGGTTGGCTGGCCGCCGCCGGCTTCCATCATGACCCGGCCGCATCACTCCTCGTCGGCGATGCACTACCGCTCGATCTGGTCTCCTCCTACACCATCACCGACCCGGAAAACAAATCGCACAGCCTCAAGCCCGGCCAAGCCTTCACCGCCACGCAAATCGGCCTCTACAAAGTGCAGGGTGCCGCACACACTCAAACGCACGCCGTCAATCTCCCGCCCGACGAGACCCGCGTCATGCCACTCGCGCCACAAAAGCTCTCGGACTTCGGCATCAAGCTCGCTTCCGCATCCGACCTCGGAAACATCCCCGATGAAGCCGACCAACAGCGCCTCTCCTCCACTGAAACCGAGCAGCGCCAACAGTCCTGGTGGTGGATTCTCGTCACTCTGTTGGTCATCCTGCTTCTAGAAACTTGGATCGCCGGCCGCAGACCCACTGCACCGCAAACGGCAAGCTTTTGAAGGGTCGCGCGAATTGAACTCTTTTTCCAACTTCCAAGAAGCACAACTTCACATGCCCTTGAATGTCCAGCCTCACACTTGAGCCTCAGCGAGATTTGGTTATTATTCCGCTCATGAGCACTGTTCTTGAAATTGAAAAAGCCATCGAAAGCCTGCCCACCAAGCAGTTCTTTGAACTCGTGGACTGGATGGACCAAAAGCGTGATCTAGAGGAAGATGCTTATGACAACGCCCGCGCTGATGCCGCGTTGGCCGAGGGCGGGCCAAATGTTCCCTGGGAGGAAGTCAAAAAGGAAATGGGCTGGCAGTGATGAACTACAATCTGGAGTTTCGACCTAACGCCTTGAAGGAGTTGAAAAAAATGCCTCGGAGCGTCAGCAACCAGCTTCAAGTGGTTTTTGAGCAACTAAAACAAAATCCCAGGCCATCTGGATGTCTCAAAATGAAAGGCAACTCTGGTCATTGGCGCATCCGTTCGGGAAAATATCGAATTATCTACGACATTCAGGATTCGCGATTGATCGTCCTGATTGTGGACGTCGGGCATCGGAAAGACATCTACAATTGAACCCTTTATCAGTGAACTGTTGAGCATCTGCTTCTGCGGCGCTTTAAATCTCAAAGCTCACGCCTTCACGCTGGCGCTCTTTTTCGATGACCATGGCCACGGTGTGCGT
>JANOBP010000725.1:0-3346 GCA_031411715.1 Verrucomicrobiaceae bacterium
CCATCGGCAAAGAGGTGCTCTCGCTGATCGAGGACGAGAAACCCAGAGGAAAAAAGACCGTCAATAGAGAGCAGCACTCCGTGTTGCCACGTCTTGGGGCCAAACCGCCTCCGCCCAAGAAGGTCGAGCCACCACCACCAGCAGCGCCACCCAGGGTGACTCTAGATGACCGGAAAAAGGCAGCGCTGAACCTTTTTGAGGACGACGATAAGCCCAAAAAGCCCCGGATCCGCACCGCCGCATCCGTCGCCACGCAGCAGTCGGCTCTGCCTCCGATCTCCCTCTTGCTCGAAGAGCCAGCCAGGGCTTTCGTTCCCGATGTGCCGCCACCAGCGCCGATTGCTGAGCCAGTCGCCGCAGAATTTGAACTCAGTGAGACAGGCGAGAAAATCATCCATTTGAAGCCGCCGATCGTCGTCAAAGACCTCGCCGAAAAAATGGGGCTGAAGTCCTTCAAGATCATTTCCGACCTCATTGCCTTCAAGGTCTTCGCCAGCGCGGACAAGGCTATTGATATCGAAATCGCGGAGAAAATTTGCGAAAAACACGGCTTCAAGCTTGAGCGTGAGAAACGCGAAAAAGGCGGCGGCGTTCACAAGGTCGAAGAAGTGATCGTTGAGCCAGTCGCTCAGGTCGTGGAAGAGGTCGAGCAAGACAAGCTCGAGCTCCGCGCGCCCATCATCACCTTCATGGGGCACGTTGACCATGGTAAAACATCCCTGCTCGACGCCCTGCGCAAAACACAAGTCACCGCCGGCGAGGCTGGCGGCATCACGCAGCACATCGGTGCCTACTGCATCTACCACGGCGGCAAGCCCATCACTTTCATCGACACACCAGGTCACGCCGCCTTCTCGGCCATGCGCGCCCGCGGTGCCAATGTGACCGACATCGTCGTTCTCATCATCGCTGCTGATGACGGCATCATGCCGCAGACCAAAGAAGCACTCTCGCACGCCAAGGCGGCCAAAGTGCAGCTCATGATCGCCATCAATAAGTGTGATCTGCCCACGGCCAACGTCATGCGCGTCAAAGGTCAGCTTCAGGAGATCGGCCTCGCCCCGGTTGACTGGGGTGGTGAAATCGAATGCATGGAGGTTTCCGCGCGCAGCGGCCTCGGACTTGATAACTTGCTCGAAACCATGGCCCTCCAGGCCGAAGTGCTCGAGCTCAAAGCCGACCCAAAGGCCAGCGCACGCGCCACCGTCATCGAGTCCTCCATGATCGCTGGTAAAGGCCCCGTGGCCACCGTCATCGTCCGTCAGGGCACGCTTAAAGTCGGCCAGCCCTTCATCTGCGGTCCTTATTGGGGCAAGATCAAAGCCCTCATCGACGACCACGGTAAACCCATTCAAGCCGTCCTCCCGGGCATGCCCACCGAGGTCATCGGCTTCAGTGACATGCCACACGTCGGCGACGAAGTCGTGGTCATGGAAAGCGAGCGCGTGGTGAAAAAACTCAGCGAGGAGCGCCTTGAAGAGATCCGCACCAAGAAGCTCACCGTCCCACGCCGCTCCACCTTGGAGCACCTTTTCGCCAGCATTGAGGAAGGTAACAAAAAAGCTCTCAAGGTCGTCATCAAGACCGACGTGCAGGGCTCCATCGAAGCCATCACCAAGTGCCTTCGCGACATCAAGAGCGACAAGATCAACCTCGACATCCTCCACGCCGAAGCTGGCTCAATCAACGAGTCCGACGTCCTGCTCTGCTCCGCCTCTGACGCCATCATCATCGGCTTCAACGTCAAAGTGGAGAACAAAGCCCTCACCGTCGCCAAGCGTGAAGGCGTCCAGATCAAGCTCTACTCCATCATCTACGAACTCATCGATCAGGTCAAAGACGCCATGGAAGGCCTCCTCGATCCGATCACTCGTGAAAAGGTCGTCGGCCACGCCCGCGTCAAGCAGGTGTTCAAGGTCAACAAAGGCTTCGTCGGTGGTTCCGTCGTCACCGACGGCGTCATGTTGCGCAAACAGCGCGCCCGCGTGCTGCGTGATGGCCAGGCCGTCTATGACGGCGGCTTCGAGACCCTGCGCCGCTTTACCGACGAGGTCGGTGAGGTCCGCAATGGCCTCGAGTGCGGCATCAAGCTCTCCGGCTTCAGCGACTACGAAGAAAACGACGTCATCGAGTGTTACGAACTCGAAAAAATCGCCCAAAAGCTCTGAGTAGCGCACCATGAGCCTGAGAGTCCAAAAAGTCCGCGAATTGATGCGCCGGGAGATCAGCACGATCCTCGAGCGCAACTACAGCTTCGACGGCTGCCTCGTCACCGTGCATGACGCCAAGCCCACCGACGACATGCGCCAGTGCTTTGTCTATGTCGGCGTCATCGGCAAGCCTCACCAGCAGGCCGCCGTCATAGAAAAGCTCACCAAAGAGCGCGCCTTCATCCAGCGTGACCTCTACAAGCGCGTCAAGATGCGCAGCAGCCCGCAGCTCTTCTTCCGTCTGGATCAGTCCGTCGAGCGCGGCGTCCCCCTGCTCAACATCATCGACAACCTCCCGCCCCCGCTGCCCGACCTTCCGCCAGACGCCGAAGTCCCGAAGATGGTGGAGTAAGCCCGCCCCATGGCTTTTCTGCTGAAATCAGCAGCCTATGCAGGTGGCACCCGTTTCCCGCCATACACACAACGGTCTTTCCCGGGCCGTGGTGTGGCATGTGACTACTGCAAGACACCAAGCGCCCACGCCTGCCAAATTTCACGGTGCGGACCACTGCACTGGCTGCGGCAGCTGCACAGCGGGCTGCAGTCGTTGCAAAGTGGGATAGAGCCGCAGCAGAGGTGCATGAGGAGCAGCATGACGGCTAAATGCGCACGGGAGGAAAATGTGTTCGCTTCCTGAGGGCGGTTCGCTAGCCTCGAAATCGTGAGTTACCAAGTTTTTGCCCGCAAATACCGCCCGCAGTCGTTTCAGGATGTCCTGGGACAGGAGCATGTCGTGAGGACGCTGAGAAATGCCATCGCGCAGAACCGGTTGGCGCATGCTTACCTGTTTGTGGGGCCGCGTGGGACGGGGAAGACGAGTACGGCGCGCATTTTTGCCAAAGCGCTGTGCTGCAAGGAGGGGCCGAGCGTGGACTTCGATCCGAATGATCCGCTGTGCATCGAAATCGCCGAGGGACGCTGCATGGACGTGCTGGAGATCGACGGCGCGAGCAACAATGGCGTGGAGCAGGTGCGTGAGCTGCGGGATAACGTGAAATTCGCCCCGGCGCACTGCCGCTACAAGATCTATTACATCGTCGAGGTCCACATGCTGACGACAGGGGCCTTCAATGCGCTGCTGAAGACGCTGGAGGAGCCGCCGGCGCATGTGAAGTTCATCTTTGCCACCACGGAGC
>JANOBP010000726.1:0-3189 GCA_031411715.1 Verrucomicrobiaceae bacterium
ATGCGAGGCTAGCACGCCACGCTGCGGGTGCAAGAAAGCCTCTTGGCTTTTGCACCAGACCTGCCAGCATCGGCGGCTATGAAATGGCTTAAAAGTCTCTACATTCAGGTGCTCATTGGCATCGTGCTCGGCGTTTTGCTGGGGATCGTGCGACCGGAACTTGGAGCGGAATTGGAGCCGCTGGGGATGGCGTTTGTGAATGCGGTGAAGATGCTCATCGCGCCGATCATCTTTTGCACGGTGGTGCATGGCATCGCCAGCATGGGGGATTTGAAGAAGTTGGGCAGCGTGGGGTGGAAGGCGCTGCTGTATTTTGAGGTGGTGACGACGCTGGCGCTGATCATTGGCCTCGTCGTGGCCAAGGTGGTGGAGCCAGGCACGGGCATGCATGTCAATCCGACGGAAATCTCGGTCAGTCAGGCGGATTCGGCCAAGTTGGACACCTACAAGCAATCGGCGGAGAAGCAGACGGTCGTGTCGCATCTGATGCACGTCATCCCGAAGACCTTTATCAGCGCCTTTGCGGAAGGTGAGATCCTGCAGGTGCTGTTCATCGCCATTTTAGCGGGGATCGCACTGGCACAGCTCGGTGAGCGCGGGAAACCGGCCACTGATCTGCTGCATACGGTGGCGCAGATGTTTTTTGGCATCGTCAGTATTGTGACGAAGGCCGCGCCCATTGCAGCCTTTGGTGCGATGGCTTTCACCGTGGGTAAGTATGGCTTCAGTGCGCTCGGGCGGCTGGCGCTGCTCATGGCCTGTGTGTATTTGACCTGCACGCTATTTATATTCGTCGTGCTGGGACTCATTGCTCGATTTAACGGCTTTAGCCTGTGGAAGGTGCTCAGGCACATCAAGGAAGAGCTGCTGCTGACTCTGGGCACCTCATCATCGGAGGCTGCTTTGCCGGGTTTGATGCGCAAGATGGAGAGCACAGGCTGCTCGAAGGGTGTGGTGGGCATCGTGCTGCCAGCGGGCTATTCCTTCAATCTCGACGGCACCAGCATTTATCTAACCATGGCCGCGCTCTTCGTCGCGCAGGCCACGGACACGCATCTGACGCTGTGGCAGGAACTGGGCATCCTGGCCATCCTGCTGCTGACCTCGAAAGGTGCAGCGGCAGTCACTGGAGGTGGATTCATCACCCTCGCGGCCACGCTGGCATCGACGCATACCATTCCCGTCGCCGGGCTTGCACTCATCCTCGGCATTGACCGCTTCATGTCCGAAGCGCGTGCCATCACCAATCTCATCGGCAACACCGTCGCCATGCTGGTAGTGGCGAAGTGGGAAGGCGAGTTTGACCCGGAGGCTGGGAAGGTGCTGCTAATGTGATCACTTGTGTTGACCTTTGTCGTAAAATTTGGTGAACTACAGCATGTTGCCGCGCCTTTATCTCATGACCTCTCTGCTGTGCATCAACGCACAGGCGCAGAGCATCGCGCTGCCGTGGAGTGGGCATGGGCATGATGGGCAGCACACGGGCGTGTCATCCGTGGCTTCGAAAGCGCTGAAGCAAATCCGCTGGCAGGCAGCGGTGGACTTGATGCCTCAATATAGTGGAACGTCGTTGCTGGCGCACTATGGGTCGCCATTGATCACGCGGGCCAATACGGTGATCATGCCCGTGAAGACGGGCGCGCAGGATGGATTCCGTGTGGAGGGACGTGATGGCTCGAATGGAGTGCTCAAGTGGACGGAGACGACGGCGTACTCTCTTCCGACTCGTAATTGGGTGCCGCATTACTGCCTGGCACTCACGCCGAAGAATCGACTGTGTTTTGCAGACGCGGGTGGGACAGTGAAATATCGCGACACACCGGATGCGACGGCTGGGGCGACGGGAAAGCTGGTATTTTATGGCCTGGCGAACTACGAGGCCGACACCGCGACATTTAACGCGAACGTGAAAATCAACACGCCGATCACGACGGATCGCTATGGCAATATTTTCTTCGGTTTCATTGTCACGGGCACCACAAGCCCCGCCTTGCAAAGCGGGATCGCCCGTATCGCCGAAGACGGCACGGGCTCATGGGTCAGTGCGAGTGATGCAGCGAATGATGCAGCGATCCAGCGACTACCGCACAATCTGGCCCCGGCTTTGAGCAATGATCACAAGACTCTGTATGTCGCTGTGCGTGATGGAAGCACCTTCGGTTATCTCTTGGCTCTTAACAGCCGCACGCTAGCCACCACGGGCAAAATTCGGCTGAAGGACGGACTCAATGCGCTGAATGATGCACGCATGCTAGATGACGGCACGGCCTCGCCGATGGTGGGGCCGGATGGCGATGTATATTTTGGGGTGTTCGAGCATTCATGGGGCAGCAATCATTACCGAGGCTGGTTGCGGCACTATGACAAGACACTGACGCAGACGAAGCCGTTTGGGGCCTTTGGCTGGGATCATACGCCATCGGTAGTGAAGGCCTCGCTGGTGCCGTCGTATGTGGGCACGTCGAAATATTTGCTGCTGTCGAAGTACAATCATTACGCGGGTGCCGGTGGTGATGGTGTCAATAAATTGGCCGTACTGGACCCGAATGACACGATGACCGATCCTGTCTCTGGCGTAGCGGTGATGAAGGAAATCCTCACGGTGGCTGGACCCACGCCGGATCATGACTATCCCGGCTCTCCAAACGCCGTGCGTGAATGGTGTGTCAACACGGTGGCCATTGATCCAGCAAAGCATTCCGCCATCGTCCACAACGAGGATGGCAAAATTTATCGCTGGGATTTTCACACGAACACGCTGGTCGAGCCACTGACACTCACACCCGGCCTCGGTGAGGCCTACACGCCATCGGTCATCGGAGTGGATGGCACGGTCTATGTCATCGAGAATGCCATTCTCTTCGCCGTCGGGGAGGCTGCGCCATGAAATGCCTGACGGTCATGCTCATGTTCACACAAGCGACTTTCGCTGGACTGACGCTGACGATCAATCCTCCTGCTCAGCCCGCCTCAGTAGGTGCTGAGGTCTTATTTTACGGCACTTTGACGAACACCAGCGATACCGAGCGACTTTTCCTCAATGATCTCAGCGCCACCTTCACCGCTGATCCGCAAAGTGACACCGCGCTTTCGAGCAATGCCTTCTTTGCCAACGTTCCCGGCATTCTGCTGCCCGGTGAAGTCTATGACGGCCCACTCTTCCGCATCTCACTAAGTGGTGCCTCACCG
>JANOBP010000727.1:0-43861 GCA_031411715.1 Verrucomicrobiaceae bacterium
CGTCAGAACCGAACTTAGCATTGCTAACGAAGCATTTATTTCTCGCCGAGTGAATTCTTCTCCAGAGTAGCCTGAGCGAAAACATCCCGAAATTAATAGAACCAGCGAGGACAGGATAATAACGCGAATTTTCATTTGAACACTGGGTTAATGGTCTTACCCGGAGTGAAACTATTCCAAAAACCTATATCATGGGAAACGCTTGGAGGCTGCAACTGGCTGACAAAACCAAATCGCAAGCGCAGGTTAGCGGCACTCCGACGTGCTGCTTCGATATGGAAGCATTGAGTGCAGAGAAGCTTTCTGGATTTCATTTTCCCAAATGGGTTGGCACAGCCACTGCCATTAGTTGACTCGCGGGTTCATTTTTTGGGCTGTAAAAACGTTAGGGAATAAAACAAAGCTCCGCATGTCAGCCATCCAATAAGGAGAGCATATGCGGATAAATTTTGAGGGCCAAAGAAAAAATCAATTGTGCCGATTGTTAAAACAAACAGCAAACAAGCGACTATCCAAGCTATCGCATTTCTCAAAATGAATCTCAGGAAGCTCATTTGAACGGAATATACTTCTTAATTTCTTTGCATGAAAGGGTCAGGAGTCGATTCGTGACAAACTGAGTATTCTGTCAACTATCAACCCCTGACCCTTTGATGCGAGTAAAAGAGTAAAAGATGCCAGTCCTATGCTAGGCATCTGTCTTGTAACCCTGCTCACGGGCCAGATTCTTGGGATTTTTGCCAGAATCCCGGGATTTTGGCCGGATTCCTGGGTTTCGGGTGTTTGCACGCGGAGCGCGGACTGGCTGGAGAGGAGTGCCGTCCAGGTGGAGCGGAGCGCGGGCTGGATGGACGGGAGCGCGGACTGGACGGAGAGTGTGACCGCTGGCGTGCCGGGAGCGGTGGCTGGAATCCCAGGGGCGGCGCTTGGAACCCTGGGGGCGGCGACTGGCGTCCCAGGAGCGCGGAAAGTGCGCTGGGAGCGCGGGCTGGACGGACGGGAGCGCGGATGGCGCTCCTCAGGGTGTTTGGCCCGCTTTTCGGCACTTGGACTGGTGGGCGGTGCGGACCGGGCGCAGTCCGGTGGGCGCACGCTGCCTGGAATGGCGCGCAGTCCGGGGCGCGGGCGTCGGCTTTGCAGCAGTAGCCCAGTAGCTAAACCGCGTGTGGGCTTTGAAGCCTCCATGAACGACGCCACAGGCTCCAGGCTCCGTGATTGACGGCAGAAACGCCGCAGGCTAGAATCAGGCATGAGCACACGCAGCCAAGCCATCCTGAGCCAGATTCAAGCGTTGCCACCTGATGAGCGGCAGGAGGTGTGCGGTCATGTTTTGGTTTGGTTCAAGACAGCGGAGCCATCTGCAATAACGGCTGATCCCATTCGCTCGGCGCGAGGCATGTTGGCTGGCACCCACTTGACCGAGGCCCTAATGAAGCATCGCCAGGAGGAGCGTCGCCGTGGCTGAGGTCGTGGTGCTGGACACCTCGGCGTTCTTCACGCTGCTGGAGGACGAGGCTGGGGCTGATGTCGTGGAAAATTGCCTGCTCGATGCCAAGGCAGGTGTAATCGCCGTGCATGCTTCGTTCGTGACACTCACTGAGGTCGAATACATCACGATTCAGGAACAAGGCGCGGAGGCCGCCGCCAGCGTGCTGGCCAAAGTGAAAGCGTGGCCTGTGTCATGGCAACATTCGGATGACACGGTTTGCGCGGCTTCTGCCAAGCTCAAGGCCGCTCATCGAATCTCCTTCGCAGATGCCTTTGTGGCATCACTCGCACAGAGCCAGGATGCCACGCTCATCCACAAAGACCCCGAGTTCAATGGGCTGAGTGGCCTGATCAAGCAGCAGATGCTGCCAGCCAAGTCACCGAGGTGACAAAGTGAGGCGCTGGCTGTCAACGGGGGCTGTCTGCAATCTCTCATACTCAGGCCGCTGCGGATCATTATCACGACGCGGATTATGCCACACACACGGGACGGTTCGTCGAATGCCTGAGTCACTCAGTCGCGCGGCAGGGTGCCCACGCGCACCACCTGCCCCAGGTCATTTGGATGGCTCATTCTTTTTTGAAACCACTGTCACGGTGCGATCTAGAATCCCTCGATCTGCGGTTGCTACAGCAACCTCATCGCACAACTGTTTTAGGGTAATCGATGGGCTTACCAATATGTACTTGGGAATCCAGCCGTGGTCGGCAGGGGCATCCAATATTTCAAATAAACTGCTCCTTCCCGGCTCCCACGTTGCAAATCCTTTTGGCTGTTCGCTCATATGATTCGAGGCGAGTTGTTGCTGCCGCAGAAACTCTGCACCCCTATGATTTAACAACCACTGAGAGAGCGAAATAGTCTCTTGCTTGAATCCACTATGATTTAGCGAACAGGCATCAATTAAAACGACAAAGCCAATGGTAAAAATCTTCAACATGCTCATGGCGTGGACGATAATCTTTCAGTGTTGTTTTTTGTCTGCAGGAAACGGGTTTGCTAAGGTGGCCGAAGCCTAACTCCGGACAATAAATCTAGTTTCACCAAAGATTGGTTTCATCACCGCCTCAAATCCCTTTAAGTCAGCGTCAGGAGAAATGAGGACCTGGAGGGAGCCTTTCAGTCGAAGGACCCTTTTGCCTTCGGCATTAGGCCAGATAGTTAGTTTGCCGTCGGCCAAAACGATCTTCTCCAGAAGCCCATATCCGCTGTTACCTTGGTCATCGATTTCAAAGTGCGGCGCTTCAAAGCCAAACTTGAGATCTTGCGGCGTTGGTGCTTTCAACCGCTCAAACAGAACATATCGGAATGTATCGTTCTGATCGTCGGCCAGTCCCGCCTTGAAGGAGTTTCCAGCATCGTCCACGAAGCAATATTTAGCGGTAAATGGATCCATCGAGCGTGAAAGCGGGGTCAAGGTTGCAACTGGCCAACAAAAATAAATCGCTCATTTTCCCAAATGGATTGGTCGGCCAATGCCATGGGCAGGCCTGTGGGTTCACTCTTCATGGACTCACTCGCGCGGCAGAGTGCCCACGCGTAGCGCGGCGAGATCGACCATGATGTTTTGACTGCGCATGAGCGTCTCTCCGACGAGAAGTGAATCGGCACCGGCTTCGGCGAGGCGCAGGGCATCGGCAGGGGTTTTGATGCCGCTTTCGGCCACGAGCACGATGTCGTCGGGCACTTCCTCGGCTAACTCCTCGGTGGTGCCGAGATCGACGGTGAAGGCCTTCAGGTTGCGGTTGTTCACGCCAATGATGCGTGCGTCGGTCTCCAGGGCGCGCTCAAGCTCGGCCAGATTGTGAACCTCGACCAAGGCGTCGAGCTGAAAGGTCTGCGCAACCTCCAGCAGATGCACCAGTGTGGCTTGATCCAGCGCGGCGACAATGAGCAAGATGGCATCCGCACCGGCCACGACGGCTTCAAAGATCTGCGCTTCATGCACGATGAAATCTTTCCGCAGGCAAGGGATGTCCACTTGCTCACGAATCAGCGTGAGGTACTCCAGCCGACCCTGGAAGTATTTTTCATCGGTAAGCACGGAGATGGCGCTGGCACCGGCTTTTTCATAGCCACGGGCGATGGTGAGCGGATCAAACTCCGCCGCAATGGTGCCTGCGGATGGCGAGGCGCGCTTCACCTCGGCGATGATGCTGAGGCGCGTCTGATCCGCGCGCAGGGCATCGTAAAGCGAGCGCACATCATTGCGCAGCAGCGCAGCGGCACGGAGCTTCTCTGCGCGGGGTAGCAGGCTCTGAATCTCGATGTGCTTGTGAGCGATGATTTCGTCCAATTTATTCATGGGGCGGCCATAGTGCCGGTAGTCGCCGCTTCTGCAACCCGTGGATGGCTTGAGGGGCTCATTTTGCTGCGCGCTGCCAATGCGGTCGAGCTCAGCGAATGGCCACGAACTCGCCTTCAAACTCGACGCAGATTTGATCTGCGTGGATGATGTGGACCTGCAGCTTGACCTTGGCTTTGCCAGTCGCGGCGTAGTCGGCGCGAAACTGGCTCAGTAAGGCCTCATCCGGCCGCTGGCAGACAGCCCGGAGCATGCCGCGCACAGGATGCCTATAGCGGATGGTGCTCTCACGAATGACGATGTGCGCCTGACGATCTCCCAGTTGCAGCCAAAGCATGGCGTAGCCGGTCAAGGTGGCCAGCGCACTCAAGCTGCCGCCAAAAGCAGTGCCGAGATGATTGTGATTGGGCTCCAGCGGTGCCGTGAGCACGAGTTGCAATCCGTCGTAGCTCTCCAGCCTCACTCCCATGGCCTGAGTCAGGGGAATCTGCTCATGCAGGAAGCGTTCGGTTTCATGGAGGAGATTGGAGTGCATGTGAGAGTTGGTTTGTGAAGAGATCGACGCTTTCTCGGCCCGATTGGTGCTCTATGAATCACTCCACATGTATTCATCTTCTGTCCCTTGGAATATTCTCTCTGCCAATGTCGGCGTCGGCGTCCTGACCGATGGCTGGAACCTCGCTGATGCCCCGGATTTCGATCCGGAGGACGTGCGCACTTTCACCGTCGATGTGGCCTTTGCAGCGCCGTTCATGGCTGCTCCGGTGGTGCATCTCGGGCTGACGGGTTTTGACATCGATCAGCGTGACGCTGGCAGGATCACGCTGAAGACGGCATTCATCACCGAATTTGGCTTTCAGGCCGTGATCTCGACTTGGTCCTCGACTCGCGTCTATGCGGTGGAGTTTAGCTGGGTAGCGATAGGCGGTTAGTCGCCAGCGGACGGCGGAAAAGCAAATACAAGCCGAGCAAGAGCAGCACAAGGTCCCGAATGATCAGCTCGATGTAGTTTGACGTCGCTGTGGATGCGCCGAAGCAGCCACAGCGGATGTCGATGCCGCGATACCATGCGATGCCGATGCCACCGAGAAAGCTCAGCAAGGCACCATTGAGGATCAGCAGGCCGCCACCGCGCATCACGCCCGTGATCACGGCCAGTCCCGCGAAAATCTCCAACCACGGCAAACCCATGGCCAACCATGCGGCGAGCGGGTCAGGCAGCATGTCAAAGCTGCGCACATCGTCCAGAAACGCCTGGGGATTCCATGCCTTCACGGTTCCAGCATAGACGAACACGCCACCAAAGATGAGGTGCAGCAGGATCTTCATGGCAGGATCTCCGACATCGCCAGCACCAGCACGACGAGTTGCTTGCCCTCCACCTTGGAATTGGGCGCAGGCCAAAGTGCGAAATCAATCGGGCGGCAGAGCAGCAGGCCGAGCTGGGTGATGAAATCACTCGCATCGCCAAGGGCAGCCGTCAGCTCGGTGCCCATCAAAAGCACCGGAGATTTTTCATCCAGCTCGATGCCTTCGACGGAAACGAGATCCGTCTTTTC
The DNA here is from genome assembly GCA_031411715.1 of Verrucomicrobiaceae bacterium. Taxonomy (GTDB): domain Bacteria; phylum Verrucomicrobiota; class Verrucomicrobiia; order Verrucomicrobiales; family Verrucomicrobiaceae; genus Prosthecobacter. The sequence goes on from JANOBP010000727.1 coordinate 5,354, forward strand.
CATTCCGAGCTGGTACTGTGGCATCAGTGGGTCCAGCTGGCGGGAGAGATTGCCAGCTTCCTCATTGGGAACGACGGTGACTTTGATCAGCGGCGTCTCCTCGCTGGTGAGCGCACGGTGCTTCTCACGCAGGTGTTTCTCAATCTGGAGCGCCACGGCTTTCATGGCCTCGGGTGTCCAGTTGCTGTCATGTGCGAAGAAAACGTCCCTCCTTTTTTCATCACGCAGCTTCCACAGCAACTCCGTGACATCCAGCACCTCGACGCCGCTTGTCCGCAGCGCATCAAGCCTGGCCTTTTCTCCCGTGGAGCGCACCGCATCGCGGTATTTGGAGCCGCGCACTTTGTCGGGATAAATCGTGACGCGCTCCGGTACCGCCACCAAAACCAGCGGAATGCCACGCTTCTTCAAATCATCAGCGAACGTGGTTAAAGACGGGCTTGCTGGCTCATGTGCGCGCTTGAGATCGACGATGCGGTCAAGCTCACGCTGCTCAAACAGCCAGCCATCATGCCCGAGAAACACACTGCGGTTTCCTTCATTCAGGACATGCGTGAGCACCCATTGCGTCACGCTGCGCACTCCCGCCGTGAGATAATTCGTGCCTACGAGCTGGAACAGCACTGGCACGATCAGCATCGCCAAAAAGACACGCAAAACCATTCGTGAGCCAGACACGCTCAAAACCTCCGGTGGCGGCACGGCGGAGCGCTTCTTGGGATCGATGGGTGGGGCCTCCGGTTTCATGAGAAGAGTGGGAGTCGGGTCCAAAGCATCGCCAAAGCCACGGCAAAGCCCGCCAGGCAAGCCACAGCCTTCCGCGGAGTCACCACACGCAGAAAGTCACGCGTCGTCGGCACCCCGATGAACACCGCAAGCCCAGCAACGAACGTCACCACATGGAAGTTCGACAACACCCGCGCAGTTTGGAACAAGCTGGCGATCGTGGCCTTGGGTGGAGCAAACATCGCTTTCACAATCTGCCAGACGTGTGCTGGAGACCCGGTTACGATCAGGATGAGGATCAATGATAGGATAAGCAGCGTGGCAATCCCGCGCTTCGAAAGCAGGCTTGCTGGCTGCTTTTCCACGGGTGGAAATTTCAAAATGGCACGTATTCCGACAACGATGTCAGCTCCACAACTGAACACGAAGGCAAAGAAGAGCATGCAGGAAAGAAAGCCCACCCAAGCCATTCCAAGACCCAGATTCTCCGGGCCGCCGCGCAGCACCAGTTTGAGGGTTTCCAGTAATGGAATCACCAGTAGCACGCCTTTGGTGATGCCCACACACAACCGCAGCACCGCCTGAGCCAGCGCCTGGGGCTCAGGCAGCCTCTTCAAGGTCACCGCCACCGCCACGACGAGCGGTAGCAGTAAAAAGATGATGATGTGAAGAGCTTGGGACACGGATGATGGAGTTGGCGATGGCTACACGCGCGTCAATGGCTGAATCTTGGGTTCAATCTTCGAAAGAGAGGCCAGACGGCTTTTTCACTTCGCGGACTTTCGCGAAAGACGGCCCTCATGTAGCGTTCTTCACTCATGGATATTGACCCAAGCCTTCCCGAACACCTCGTCCGCCGCGATTTCATCAAGAAGCTCGCTGCTGCCAGTACGGCGGCGTGGATGACGGGTGCACCGAAAGCGATCTGGGCAAAATCTGGCGACAAAGTCACGCACCCGCCTGCCAAGGCTGATGCATGCATTCTTTTGTGGATGGCAGGCGGTATGGCGGCGCCGGACACCTTCGATCCAAAGGGCTATCTGCCGTTCGAAAAGGGTCTCGAGGTGAAGCGGATGCTCAGCACCTTTCCTGCGATCAACACGGCTGTCGATGGCCTCAAAATCTGTCAGGGCCTAGAAAACATCGCGCAGGTCATGGATCGCGGCGCGCTCATCCGCAGTGCGGTGCAGCCGGATCTCGGCAGCATTTTGCACTCGCGGCATCAATACCACTGGCACACCGGCTACGTGCCGCCACAGACAGTCGCCTGCCCGCACATTGGCTCCTGGATGGCGAAGGTGCTCGGGCCACGCAACAGCGTGATGCCCGCGTTCATCAACATCGGTCAGCGTCTCGAAGGCGTGGGCGAAAGTGAGGAGCTGAAGGCCTTCACCACGGCTGGATTCTTCGGTAGCGAGTTCGGGCCCATGAATCTGCCGTATCCCGAAGAAGCCGCGCAGTCGGTGAAACCACCGAAGGGCATGGACGCCAATCGCTTTGCCAATCGCGACCGCCTATTCCGCAAACTCGTCGATCAAAGTCCGCAGCGTGACTTCATGAGCGATTACCAGCAGGAATCTATGCTGCGCAGCATGGACAATGCGTATCGCCTGCTCAGCGCGAGGGAGCGCGAGGCCTTCGACATCACGCTGGAGCCGAAGGAGAGCTACGCCAAGTATGACACCGGCCGCTTCGGTCGTGGATGTTTGCTCGCGCGTCGCTTGATTGAGGCTGGCACACGCTTTGTCGAGGTCACGACTGAATACGTGCCGTTTTTCCAATGGGACACGCATAAAGACGGCCACACCACCGTGGACGCCATGCACAAGGAAATCGACCGCCCCATCTCACAACTCGTGCGTGACTTGGAGGCCAAAGGATTGCTGGATCGCACGCTCATCGTCATCGCCAGCGAGTTCAGCCGTGATGCACTCATGGAAGGCAAGCCCGGCTCCAACGCGAACGATCAGACCACTTTCAAAGTCGATACACTCAGCGAAATGAAGCACTACGGCCTGCACCGCCACTTCACCGGCGGCACCAGTGTCATGACCTTCGGCGGCGGCGTGAAGAAAGGCTTCCTCTACGGCGAAACCGCCGACGAACGCCCGCTCATCGCCACCAAGAATCCCGTCAGCGTCATGGACCTGCACGCCACGATCATGACCGCCATGGGCATCAGCCCAAAGACCGAGTTCGAGATCGAAGGCCGGCCCTTCTACGTCACCGAAGACGGCAAAGGAAAGGCTGTGACGGACATTTTTGCCTGATCCCGCCACGGGTGCTCCCTTTACAGCATTTGCAGACTGGTACATGATCACGACATGAGCGCCGCTGTCCTTCATTCCATGCTGGAGTCTCCCGACCTGCCCGAGTTGATCGAGCAGGCGCAGCATGCGTTGGCAAACGAGCGCAAACTGCGGGAGAAGTTCTACGCCGACATCACGCCGGAGCACAAATGGGAGTTCATTCAGGGCGAGGCCATCATGCATTCCCCAGCCCTCAACCGGCACCTGCTGGCGACGAAACAGCTTTATGACCTGATGAGCGCCCACGCCCGCGTCCATCACCTCGGAGTCGTTCACATCGAAAAGGCCATGACCTGCTTCCCTCGCAACGATTACGAGCCGGACATCATGTTCTTCGGCACGGCAAAGCTCGGCCTCATCAGTCCTGACACGCTGAAATTTCCCATCCCCGACCTCATCGTCGAGGTGCTCTCGCCCTCCACCGAGAAGCGGGATCGGGGCATCAAGTTCACCGACTACGCGCTCCACGGCGTGAAGGAATACTGGATTGTCGATGCTGTGGCCGAAACCGTCGAGTTTTACCACCTCGTCGGGGACATCTATCCTCCTGTGACCGCCATGAAGGAAGGGCAGCTCAGCAGCGATGTTATCGCAGGCTTTGAGATACCTGTCCGGGCCATTTTTGACGAGAAGGTGAATGCTGAAACGATGCGCTCCATCTGGGCCAGGAGCTGAACGCATGCTGGCCTGAACCCTCGCTCACCGCGAGACGAGGTGCTCTTCTTCGAGGAAGAGCGGCTCGCTGGAGAAGAGGGCCGCCTTTTGGAGGCCGCGGGCGTGGAGGATGATTTTTTCGTGGCTTGTCCAGATGATCACGCGGGATTCGGGCGGTGGACTGGCTTCATTTGGCGGCGGGTTCATGGAGGCGGAGGCAGGCGAAGGCGTGGAAAAGGGCGCGGAGGGATCGCCGGGAGGGATGGCGGGGTCAGGAAGCTTGTGCGCGTGCAGACCGTGATCCTCCTTGATGACGAGGTGCATTCCTTGATACCTTCGCTCGAGACGATTTCTTTGTTCTGCCAGAAGCGGGTCATGTTGATGTCCTTCTCAATCACGCCGGTCTCCTATAAACGCCGGTGCCGATGCAGCCGTAGCCGTGGTTCTGGCCCTTGTTCGGCATGTGGCAGGCGCTCCAGGCAGATGGACGAATTCAGAACTGCTAACAACTTTCCTGGATCAAGCCCAGGAAAGCTGTCTCAGGAGAATCTCTGCGGTTATCCTTTGGTGCTGGTCTTTTCTGCTTTCGCAGGTGTGGCTTCCTTGGCTTCCTCGATCCGAATAACCTTGTCATCCTTGTCAAAAGTAATCGCCTGTTTCGCCGGCTCGGTGTTCGGGGTGCGGTTGGCAAGGTAACTGATCACAGGTCCGGCTACGGGAACCAAGTTGAGGGCTGTGGACTTGACCTGGCCGGTCACTGGATTGGCCAGCGTGTAAATCCATGTTTCCTGTTCATTGACAGTGTATTTATAGCCCGGCGTTCCGAGGGTGCTCTTGATTTGCTCCTTTGTCATCCCGCTTTTGACCGCCTTGGGGGAGGCTTTCTCTGTGGAAGTAGCACACGAGGATAGTGCCAGTATTATGAGCGGGAAAAAGAGGAGCGTGTTTTTCATCATATATCGGATTTTTAATGGTTTGGGGATTCACTGTCGGCCTGCTAAGACCCGGAAAGAAACCAGAGCAGCAAGAACTCGTGTGTCAAAAATTATCACCTTTCATTCGAAAGAACCAATGGCACAACCTTGGATCATACTTCTCGCCTCTCGACACATGGAACTCAGGGGCGGGGGAACGGGGTCACGCGGCATCTTTTGACAAAACCGCCTCTCATCCGAATCGGAGCTCATGCGGTGTCTTGATGATTGGTGCGGCGATCATGGATTCGGATTCTGGCGAGCAACGACAATTTGCCAAGAACGGATCGAAAGCACAGGACGGCATCGCTTTGACCAAATCACACCACCTCGCTGGGGGAGACCCTTGCCATCACGAGGGCGATCCTTCCCATCGAATCCCCGCAAGGCTGGGTGATGGGGGGCAGGCTGCAACTGCGTGACAAAATTACGACGTTCAAGATTTCGGGGCGTCGGCTTCTTCAAGAAAGGTTTCAGTACTTTCGAAATTTTCTTGATCGCGGCCTTCCCGTCACGACCCCGTTTGGTGCGCAGAGTATTCATGGTACTTGGGTTTTTCAGCAGCGATAAGACCTCGTCACCGAACTATCCCGAGCTGAGCAGTGCCATAGGCAACGCCATCGGGGGCTCCAATAGTAACACCATTGCGGTGGGCACTCTGGACACATCCTTTGCCGGCCCAGACGCCGAGTCCCTGTGGCAGGCTTGCAACGCCTTGGTGCGCGGCCTTCGCAGGCCGTAGCCACCTAGCGCCTTGGTCTGTTGCTTGGTGAGCGCTTATACCGAGGCTGATGGAAGGCTGTGGCAGAAATCTTCGCCTAAAAGATTGCCAGCCGGTCTTGGTCCCGTTTAGGCTGTCACCATGAATGCACACCGCCTTCTCCAAATCGGGGTCACGACTCTTGTCCTGACCATTTCGTCATCACTCATCGCTGCAACTGGCGACGCCGAGTGGAAAAAAGTTGAGGACGCCATTGAGGCGATCAAGAAGCCCAAAGAGAAGCCCAAATCTCGCGAGGAGGCATTTGCCAACTTCAAAGCGGGCCTCAAGAACTTCGACGATGCGTATGCTGCTGCAATGAAAGCATCCGACAAGAACCCAACGCGCTGGACAGCTGTTGTCTTCAACAGCCAGGTCGAGAAGTCGCGCGACACGGTGGGTGCACCTGCTTTTGAAAACCTCACCGCTGAACTCGAGGCTCTCGTCAAAGCACCGGAAGCTAACAGTGAGAACAAAACCGCCGCCGAGAAAGCCCTCAAAAAAATCAAAGCCACCGCAGAACTGAAATCCAAGCCACTCGATCTGAAATTCACCGCCGTGGATGGTCGCGAGGTCGATGTATCCAAGATGCGCGGCAAAGTGGTGCTCATCGACTTCTGGGCCACTTGGTGTGGACCCTGTGTAGCGGAGCTGCCAAACGTACTGAAAGCCTACAAGGAGCTGCATCCGAAAGGCTTTGAAATCGTCGGCATCTCTCTCGATTCGGACAAAGAGAAGTTGGAATCCTTCGTGAAGGAAAAAGGCATGGACTGGCCGCAGTTCTTCGACGGCAAGGGCTGGAAGAATGAGATCTCTTCAAACTACGGCATCAACTCCATCCCCGCCATGTGGCTGGTGGATCAAAAAGGCATGGTGATCGACACCGCCGCGCGCAATGGCCTGGAGGAGAAGGTCGCGAAACTACTGAAGTAAGTGGCCTTCATATTGGATAAGATGCGCGCCACTCTGATAGCGCTCATACCACTCGCTCTGCTCACACCCGCCCTCGGGCGTGAGTGGACGCGTGAGGGTGGCACGGCGATGAAGTTTCAGGCGGAGCTTCGTGGCATTGATGGGCCTAATGTGATGCTCATGGCACCGGATGGACGCACGGCGGCTTTCCCTCTGGCGCAGTTTTCCAGCGCGGATCGCCAATTCGTCGCCGCGCGGATAAGTGGTCTCGTGCTGGATGCCATGCCGGCCCTGAATGCGGCACAAAAAGCCGGTGCTGGCTGGGGCAAGCCACTTTCGACCGACCCGACGCACTGCTCGATCACGGAAATCAGCGGTGGCTTTCACTCCAAGCACTTCTCCTTTCGCTGCGCGGAAAAACTGACTGCAGCGACGATGCGCGACCTCGCAGAGGCCTGTGAGGTGATGCATGAGATCTTTCGCGTCGCGCCTTGGGGTGTGCTGGCCACGCCGAGGCATGATGGGCGCTTTGAGATTCATCTGCTGCCGCAGAGTGAGATCGACAAAGAACGGAACATCTTTGATAGCGAAGGCGTGCTGCGCATCCCACTCGGCGCAGCGGGCTTGCAGCAGATCGGCGGCGAATGGGTGCGTGATGAGAGCCCCGGTGCAGGCCGTCATTTAAAGGAATACACCTCCTACATGCTCACGCGTGATGTCATCGGCCTCGTGCCGCCGTGGCTCCCGGATGCACTGGCGGACTGCGTCGCCGAAATCCCGACGGTGGGCGGCACGGCATGGTGTGCAGACGTTCCAGCAGTGCTCCGAAAGGTCACCAGGGTCAGCGCTGCCGATGCGGAGAAGCTTTTCATACCAGCGCCGCGTGATTCATTCTCCAAGGAGCATGCGCTGGCCGCCGCTCACTATTTCACACGCCTCGCCGATGGTCGGCGCGCGCAGCAACTCACGAAAATGCTGCGTCAGGCCATGGAAGACCGGCCAAAGTGGGACGCCTTTGATGTGGCGAACAAAAAGTACCATGCCGACTGGGAGGAGCTTAAAAAGCTGCCCGGCGCGCAAAAGAATGCCGATGGCAGTTATCGCTTCCCCGCCGGAACGCATGTGCCTGATGCACCCACACCGCCGCATGAGTATGAAGATGGTGATCAATTGCCATGGCTGCTCCTTCCGCTGCTTTTGGAGCAAAAAGCACCCGCAGCAGTAGCTGCTGAAATTTCCGCCAAACTCGCCACCGAATGAAAACGGCTCTTTTTTGCCTCCTGCTGATCACGACGGCCTTTTCCGCTGAACCACGTCCATGGACGGATGCGCAGGGAAATCAGACACAGGCCACACTGCGCGGCTTTGACGGTGGTGATGTGCTTTTGCAGACCGCAGCAGGCAAAACGCTCCGCGTTCCGATCAAGAACCTCTCTCCCGATGATCAGAGTTATGTCGTGCTGAACATCACCTCACTCGTCGATCCGGCGTTCTCGGCCCCAACGACTTCAGCTGCACCTGCGGCACCCATTTTGAGCAAAGCCAGTTGGCCCGGCACACTCACAGCACCAGATGGCCTCACGAATGCCGACTACGTCGAGCAGAAGTCAAAACCCGGCAGGCATCTCTACCGCTCCCGCCGATTTGAGTATGTGCTGAACGCGCAGGACAAGCTGACTGCTGCCGTGATGAAGGATGTGGCCCGTGTTTTCGAAGGGACTTATGAATTGCTCAGCCAGAGCCCCTTTGGCGTGCAGGCACAGCCTGTGGACGGCTTTTTCCGCGCTCAGCTTTACCAAACGATGGATATGTATCACGCTGCAGGTGGTCCAGTAGGCAGCGGCGGCGTCTATGTGCGGGCCGAACGTGTCTTCAAAGTCCCACTCGAAAGCCTGGGCCTCAAACTCGGCACCAATGGCTATGTCCGCGATGATAACTTCGAACTCAAAACCCTCGTGCATGAGATCACGCACATGATGATGCACGACATCCTACCGCTGCTGCCGAAGTGGATTATTGAGGGCAGTGCAGAGTATGTGGAATGCATTCCTTACAAGTCTGGAACCTTCCGCCACAGCGACCTGCTCTCCAACGTGCTGCGCTACAACAAGGACCGACTCACTGGCAAATACCGCTTCAGTGGCCCACCTCTCGATACCATCGTGAACATCCTCCGTCCTCCCGCAGCGCCCCAGAAGAGAGAAGGCAATACCTTCTTCATGATGCCGCCGACCAATCCTGTTCCGCAGGTCGGCTTCTACCACAGCTCCATGCTGCTGACGTATTACTTCATGCACGTCGATGGTGACGGAAAAGGCACACGCTTACTGAAGTTTCTCGCCGCTGTGCGTGCGGAGCATCCGCGCCACACCGCTTTCATCAAAGAATTTGAGGCCTACCAAGCCGCAATGGAGGAGTTCATGAAAAAGCCGGAGGTCAAAAAGCTGGCAGATGGCCGAATCGAATTCCCAAACTACCTCAAGCCCCCGACTCGCCCCGTGCCGTCACATCCCGACTACCTCACCGAGCGCCTCGGCTTCATCCACATGAACCTCCTCCTCGATGGCCGCACGGAGGTGGAACTGCAGCGAGAAGCCAATGATGCACTGACAAAAATAGGGCTTATAGTTGGCAAGTAAATGCACATATACTCAAATCATGATGCGTTGATATGAAGGTTGACCTGCCCAGCTAGGGCGCTAGTTTCGGCCATGCCTTCCAGACCTAATTACCGCACTGAACTCGAAGCCGCCATGCGCCAGCGCATTCTGGTGATCGATGGGGCGATGGGCACGACGATTCGTGAGTATAAAGCCAAGGGAGTGCTCGACGAGACTGCTGCTCGTGGCACTCGCTTTGCCAAGAACGAGAAGGATCTGCTTAACAACGGCGACATCCTGAGCATCACGAAGCCAGAGATCATTGAGGACATTCATCGCCGCTTCTTAGAAGCCGGGGCGGACATCATTGAGACGAATACCTTCGGGGCGACTTCGGTGGCGCAGAGCGATCTGTTCATCGAGGATCCGCGTGATCATGGGGGGCGGAAGGACCCGGAGTTTTATCAAGGCGTGATCGAGAATGCCTATGTGAATGAAGTCGCTTGGGACATCAATTTCATGTCGGCGCAGCAGTGCCGGAAATGGGCGGACCGCGTGGCAAATGACACGGGCGTGAAGCGCTACGTGGCTGGTGCGATCGGGCCGATGACAGTGTCGCTTAATTTCCAGGTGGATGCGGATGATCCGGCGTTTCGTCCGATCACGTTTGATCAGGTGAAGCAGGCCTACATGCACCAAATCCGCGCTTTGATCGCGGGTGGAAGTGACACGCTGCTCGTGGAGACGATCTTCGACTCGCTGAACGCGAAGGCGGCGCTGTTTGCCATCCAGGAAGTGTTTGAGAAGGACAAAGTCGAACTGCCAGTCCAGATCTCCGCTGCGATGGTGAAAGGCCGCACGCTGGTTTCCGCACAGGACGTGGAGGCCTATCTCAATGCGATGATGCATGTGAAGCCTCTGAGCATCGGTATGAACTGCTCAGCGGGGCCGGACGAGATGCGGCCTTACATTGAGGAGCTCGCAGCGAAAGCGGGCTGCTTTGTGTCGGCTTATCCGAATGCAGGTCTGCCAAATGCGCTCGCACCGACGGGCTTTGACTTGCTGCCGCATCACATGGCCGAATTCGCGACGGATTTTGCCAAGTCGGGCTTCATCAACATCATGGGCGGCTGCTGCGGCAACACGCCGGCGCATATCGAAGCCATCGCCAAGGCCGTGAAGGGCATCGAGCCGCGTCATGTGCCTAATCCTGAGCCGATCATGCGTTTGTCCGGCACGATGGCCTACAATCACACGAAGCTGGCGAATTACCTCATGATCGGCGAGCGCACGAACGTGGCTGGCTCGCCGAAATTCGCGAAGCTCATCAAAGAAGGCAAGCTGGAGGAAGCGGTCAGCGTCGCACGCCAGCAGGTCGAAAATGGAGCCAACGTCATCGACGTGTGCATGGACGAAGGCCTCATCGACGGCGTCGAGATGATGACTCAATTTCTCGCCTTGCTGCAAACCGAGCCCGAGGTGACGAAAGTGCCCATCATGGTCGATTCGTCGAAGTGGGAGGTCGTCGAGGCTGGTCTGAAGATGCTGCAAGGCAAGGGCATCGCGAACTCGATCTCGATGAAGGAAGGCGAAGAAGCCTTCCGCGAACGCGCCCGTGCGATCAAGCGCTACGGCGCAGCGGCAGTCGTCATGGCTTTTGATGAGAAAGGCCAAGCGGCGACTTACGAAGAGAAGATCCGCATCTGCGAACGCGCTTACCGCATCCTCGTCGATGAGGTCGAGTTCAACCCGCAGGACATCATCTTTGATCCGAACATCCTCACCGTCGCCACCGGCATGGAGGAGCACAACAACTACGCGCTCGACTTCATCAACGCGACACGCTGGATCAAACAGAACCTCCCCGGTGCGAAGGTCAGCGGTGGCGTCAGCAACATCAGCTTCAGCTTCCGCGGCAACAACAAAGTGCGCGAGGCCATGCACAGCGCCTTCCTCTTCCACGCCATCAAAGCTGGCATGGACATGGGCATCGTGAATGCCGGGATGCTCGAAGTGTATGAGGATATCCCGAAGGACATGCTCACCAAAGTCGAGGACGTGCTTCTGAATCGCAACCCAGGTGCCACCGAAGCGCTCGTCGAGTTTGCGGAGCAGTTCAAAGGCGTTGCCGGTGCCAAGCGTGCCGAAGTCGATCTCTCCTGGCGTGAAGCCAGCGTCGAAAAGCGTCTGGAGCACGCGCTGCTCCGAGGCATCACCGATTTCATCATCCCCGACACCGAAGAAGCGCTCGTCAAATACAGCGTGCCTCTCAAGGTCATCGAAGGCCCACTCATGGACGGCATGAAGGTCGTCGGCGATCTCTTTGGCGAAGGCAAAATGTTCCTTCCCCAGGTGGTGAAGTCCGCCCGCGTGATGAAACAAAGCGTCGCCGTGCTCACACCGGTCATGGAGGCCGAAAAGGCCAAAAAGAAGCTCGAACGCGAACTCTTGGTCCGCGCCGCTGAGTTGACGGTCGAAGCGCTCGCCAGCAATGGCGAGGTGACCTTGGTCGAGGGTTTCAGCTACAGGCCGTATCCAGGTTTGTCGGTCGAGGAGCGTCGCATGGAAGTGAAGTTCGCAGCCCAACTCGCGGCTGATTTGGAAGGTTCACTCGTAGAACACAAGCGGCGCTATGGCATCGTGTTGGATCGCAACACCGTTCAGGAACTTAGCGCCGACTACGCGAAGAGTCGCGAGAGCAGGCAAGCATGGAGCGTTGCCACCTTGGAGCCTGCGGGTGCGTTCGTTGATTGGATGTTTGCAAAGGTCGTTTCAATGTCCAAGCCGGGTGATGTGATCGTCTTCAACGCTGGTGGCCAGGGCAGCGGAAAGACCACTGCTACCCAGCAGATGCCTGACGATCCACGTCTCATTCTGGTAATGGATGGCACCTTGCAAAATCACGCTCGCAGCCGCGAGCACTTCCGCGCAGCTTTTGCTGCTAGCTGTAGGGTAGAGGTTCGATTCATTCATGCTCCTTGGTTGCTCGCCGTTCGAAACATGGTGATGCGTTCTCTCGAAGGCACCGGGCGAATCGTGCCGTTGCCACGTGCTGTGAGAGGCCACTATCAGGCCCCGCGCACAACGTTGGCATTGATTGAGGAGTTTGCCGACCAACCAGGCTTCCAAGTCTTCGTTTTCGACAACTCGTCGCACGGGCATGCGGCGATCCGTGATCTCGATTGGCTGCATCAACGTCTCTATAAATCCATTGATGAACTCCTCACTAGCGGCGAAACTCAACTCAAAGAAACACTCCATGAACACTGCACAGACCGAACCAGCCTTGAAAGGATCTTGGCGCAATTTCTCGCCAAAACTCGACTCGGAGACGGCACGTCTATTCAACGAGATCAACGAAGCGACACTTCGATCTCTGGACAACGCATCACGTCAGACGTCGATTCTCCGCGAGGAGCCAGTTCAGTATCAGGCAGCTCCCAAGAAGGACTAACTGCCGCCGATCTGATCCCCGTCGAGGCCGCGCAACAAGGCGGCGGCAAGTTTCTCATCGCCACCGTCAAAGGGGACGTGCATGACATCGGCAAGAACATCGTTGGCGTGGTGCTCGCGTGTAATGGCTTCGAAGTCACCGACCTCGGCGTCATGGTCTCGTGCGACAAGATTTTAGAGAAGGCCAAGGAGATCGGTGCGGATGTCATCGGTCTGTCCGGCCTGATCACGCCGTCGCTCGATGAAATGACTCACGTCGCCTCCGAAATGGAGCGCTTAGGCTTTACGGTGCCGCTGCTCATCGGCGGTGCCACCACCAGCGCCGCGCATACCGCGATCAAGATCGCCCCGCATTACTCCGGCCCCGTGGTGCATGTGCTGGACGCCTCACGTTCTGTGCCGGTGACGACTTCCTTGATCAGCGAGGAACACAAAGCGGCCTTCGTGGCTCAAAACGAGACACGGCACGACGAAATGCGTGCCAAATATGGCCAGAAGAAGGCACGCGACATCCTCAGCATCGACGCCGCTCGGGCGAACAAGTTCACCTGCGATTGGAACACGGTCGAAATCGCCAAGCCCAAGAAATTGGGCGTGGAGACGATCTTGCCCTCCCTCGAAGAACTCCGCCGCTTCATCGACTGGTCGCCTTTCTTCCACACTTGGGAGCTGCGTGGCCGCTGGAACTCAAAGGAGCAAACTTTCTCCAGCGCCTGGGACGATAAGGAGAAGAAGGACGGTGCCGAAGCCGAAGCTGCCAAGCTTTATACCGACGCCAATCACCTGCTCGACATTATCATCAAAGAAAAGCGCTTCACACCCAAGGGCGTCGTCGGTTTCTTTGAAGCGAACAGCGTCGGTGACGACGTCGTTCTCGCCAATGGCACCGCTTTGCACACGCTCCGGCAGCAGCAGATCAAGAAGGACACGCCGAACTACGCCCTCGCCGACTTCATCGCGCCGAAGGACAGTGGACGCACCGACTACATCGGTGGATTCGCCGTCACCATCCACGGCGGCGATGAGTATGCCAAAACCTACGACGACGCGAACGATCCGTATTCCAGCATCATCGTGAAGGCACTCGCGGATCGCTTCGCCGAAGCCTTCGCCGAGTGGTTGCATCAGCAATCGCGGTTCCAGTGCGGCATCGAGAAGCCCGGCGACCTCACCAACGAGGAACTCATTCGCGAAAAGTATCGCGGTATCCGTCCAGCGCCCGGTTATCCCGCTCAGCCGGATCACACGGAGAAAAAGACCTTGTTCGCCATTCTCAACGCCACCGAAAACACCGGCTGCGAGCTAACCGAAAGCTACGCCATGCACCCCGGTGCCAGCGTCAGCGGTCTTTACTTCAATCACCCCCAAGCCCGCTACTTCGGCATCTCCACCGACCTCGGCAAAGACCAGATCGAAGACTACGCCGCCCGCAAAGGCATGACCTTGGCCGCGACGGAGAAGTGGCTGAGTTCTTGGTTGAGCTATTGAGTATTGAGCAGCTTCTCGTTTGCGCCGGGCGTGCAATGGTCTTTCTTGGGGGCCATGTCTTCACCTTTGCTTCGTTACTGTCCCGATCTCTATCATTACCAGCGCCGCGAGACGCGTGCGGTGCAGGTTGGCAAAGTTCAAATCGGTGGCGGCGCACCGGTGGTGGTGCAGAGCATGCTCACGAGTGACACGCGGGATGCTGCTGCTTGTGTGAAGGAGGCGCTGGGCCTCGCTGAAGCAGGGTGCCAGATCGTCCGTGTGACGGCGCAGACTCGGGTGATCGCGGAAAACCTGCAGCATATTCGCGATGGCATCCGCGCGGCCGGTTGTGATGTGCCGCTGGTGGCCGACATTCATTTCAAGCCGGATGCAGCGATGGAGGCGGTGAAGTGGGTGGAAAAAGTGCGCGTGAATCCGGGCAACTACGCGGACAAGAAGAAGTTCGCGGTCAAAGAGTACACGGACGAGCAATATGCTGCCGAAGTGGCTTACATGGAGGAGCAGTTTGTGCCGCTGGTGAAGGAATGCCTCCGTCTGGGCCGCGCGATGCGCATTGGCACCAATCACGGCAGCCTCAGCGACCGCATCATGAACCGCCATGGCGACACGCCACTGGGGATGGTGGAGAGCGCGCTGGAGTTTGCCCGCATCGCTCGCGCGCAGGGTTACCACAACTTTCTGTTCTCGATGAAGGCCAGCAACCCGAAGGTGATGATTGAGGCCTATCGATTGCTGGTGGCGCACTTGAATCAACTGGGCTCCGACTGGAATTATCCGATCCATCTTGGTGTGACTGAAGCTGGTGATGGAGAGGACGGGCGCATCAAAAGTGCCATCGGCATCGGCTCGCTGCTGGCGGATGGCATTGGCGACACGATCCGTGTGTCGCTGACGGAGGACTCGATTTTCGAGATCCCGGTGGCGCAGAAGCTGGTCGATTGCGGATTGCGGATTGCGGATTGCGGATTGGCAGGAGAGACGCCGCAAGGCAGCTATGATCCCTTCAGTTACAGCCGTCGCCCAAGTGAGAGAATCAGTGTGAATGGCATCGAAATCGGCGCAGGTGCCACGGTGCCAGTGTTTACGACCCAGACGAAGTGGGATGCGGTGGCGCACAAGATCGACAAGCTGGGCGATTATAAGCCGGAAATCGTCATGGAGAGCAGCGGGGCCGTGGCGGTCGATCCACGTGATGAAACGGCCATTTCGAGCCTCAATGCGGCCACGGAGGCGAAACTGGTCACGGTGGCGGATGGCGTCGATTTGCACCCGATTCATGCGTACCGGCTGCTGGCGGCCAAAATCGATGCCAGGCACCCCATTTTGCTCAAAGACGGCTTCCAATCGGTCGTGGGTGATTTTGAGGAAAATTTGCTCATTGCCGCGACGAACATCGGCTCGCTGCTGTGTGACGGCATCGGTGACGCGGTGATCGTGAATGGTGAGGAGGCTCCAGGGCAGTCGTTGCGCATCAGTTACAACATTTTGCAAGCAGCCGGCGTGCGCATCTTCAAGACGGACTATGTGGCCTGCCCGAGTTGCGGTCGCACCTTGTTCAATCTGCAAACCACCACGCAGAAGATCCGCGCGGCCACGGGGCATCTCAAAGGCGTGCGCATTGCCGTCATGGGCTGCATCGTCAATGGGCCGGGCGAGATGGCGGATGCGGATTTTGGCTACGTCGGTGGCGCGCCTGAGAAGATCAATCTCTACGTCGGCAAGACGGCGGTGAAGTTCAACATTCCTGAGGGTGAGGCTGTGGAGCGGTTGATTGACCTGATCAAAGAGCACGGGCGGTGGTTTGAGGCACCAGCGGCGGTCTGATCCTATGAATGCGCTCAGCACCTGGCTCAACAGTGCGCGTCACCACGCGCGCGGAGTCATGGTGCTGATGCGCACGGTGATTTCGGACAGTGCGCTGGATCCGCTGCCTCTGCGGCGGGCGCTACTCGGTTATGGGAAGCGGTCGTTCATGGCGGATCTGCGCGCGGGAGCGACGACGACGATGCTGGCGATCCCGCAGGGCATGGCCTACGCGTTGATCGCGGGCCTGCCGCTGCATTATGGCATCACCTGCTCGGCGGTGGCGGCCATGATCGCGCCGATTTTGTCCAGCTCACGTCATACCATGTTGGGGCCGACGAATGCGACTGCGTTCATGGTCTTTTCATACTTTGCAGCCTATCCGCAGTTGGACCGCATGACGATGATGCCGCTGCTGGTCTTTATGACGGCGGCGTTGCTGCTGGCGGGTGCGTTTCTGCGTGTTGCGGATCTGACCCAGTATATCAGCCGCACGGTAGTGGTCGCCTATGTCACGGGTGCGGCCATGCTGATCACGGTGAGCCAGTTGCCAATGTTGTTGGGCATTTCTGCCGAGGCACTCAATGCGGGTAGGCAGCATGCCATCACACTGCCCGGGCATCTCTATCGAATCATCACAGGCATTGGGGCGGCGCAATGGAGCAGCATTGCATGCGCTGCTGCGACCCTGGCTATTTACGTCACTTTGAATCGGCTGAAGCCACGCTGGCCGATTTTCGCGATTACCATTGTTGCTGTTTCATTTCTCTTTTGGGCGCTCAGAGGTTTTGGAGTTGATGTGGAGACGTTCAAGGACGCGACCTTCACTTGGCGTGAGTTGTTGCCGGTGTTTCCTGATTTTGTCTCTTCCAATGCTCTCACGGACTCAAGCAGGCTCTTCGGACTGGCCTTGGCCATTGCTTTCCTTGCCACGATGGAGACCAGCGTGATGGCGCGAACGCTAGCAAGCCGCAGCGGGCAGCGAGTGGATCAAAATCAAGACATGCTGAGTCTTGGTGCGGCAAATCTGGCCTGCGCTTATCTGAGCGGTATGCCGGCGTCTGGTTCGCTCACGCGATCGGCCCTGAACTACCTCAGTGGCGCACGCACGGCCTTTGCCAGTATGTGGAGCGGCTTTTTTTGCCTCATTGGTGCTCTCACGCTCGGATCGGCAGTGGCACACGTGCCACGTGCCGCACTGGCGACCTTAGTGGTGTGCGTGGCGCTCTCTCTTTTCAATATGCGACAAATCCGCATCTGCATGAATGCCACCCACTCGGATGCCATCACATTTGTGGTCACTCTCACCGCCACTTACATGCTGCCGCTTCATGTGGCGATCTTCCTGGGGGTTGGTATTTCGGTGATTTTGTATCTGCGAAAGGCCAGTCGGCCATCACTGGTCGAGTATGGATTCAATGCGGAGGGAAATCTGGCAGAGGCGTCCCGAGCAGCGCGACAGCACCCAGCCATTTCCATCGTCCATGTCGAAGGTGACTTGTTTTTTGGCGCTGCGGAGTTGTTTCGCACCCAGATCCAGCGCACCTGCGCGGACCCGAATTTACGCATCATCGTCCTACGCCTGAAAAATGCCCGCCACCTCGACGCCACGAGTGTCATGGCAATGGAGGAACTGTTGCGCGTGCTGCGTGCGGACGGACGGGATCTCATCATCAGCGGTGTGATGAAGGATGTCTATCGTGTGATCAAAGACGCAGGCTTGGTGGAAGTAATTGGACGTGAGAATATTTTCCTCGCCAGTCACGCCAATCCCAATCTGAGCACACGCAATGCACTCAAACGCGCGCAGGACATCTTGGGCATCAAGGATGCTGACGTGCGTATCTACTTTGATCCCGCGAAGCAGGCAGGCTGACCAGATCTAGCGACGACTCAGTCGTCGAAACAGCCACGCACCAAGCCCAAGAAAGAGAACATTGGGCACCCACATGATGAGATGCGGCATGGCGCCGGGTTTATCATTGAGCGCGTCTCCAGTGATGATGAAGGTCATATAAACCAACGCGACACCCAAGCCTATCACGAATCCCATCGTCGTTTCTCGGCGCTGTGCCGTCACGCCAAGCGGGATAGCCACCAGAGCAAAGGTGATCGATGCGAGCGAGAAGCTGAAGCGCTTGCTCAGCTCCGTGTAGGATAGGGAGCGCTGAACGACGGTCAGATCCGCGCCATCTTGGTCCTTCCAGGAATTGACCTCGTCTAGCAGTGCGGCGGTCGTCTTCATGCTCGCATTCACGCGCACCTTGTCCTCCTTCAGTTTGGCGAGAGAGAAATTCATCCACGACTCACCAAACGCGTTGGCATTCGTCTTGGCGGCATCGCCAGCCGTGGCTTGCTCCAGATTGGTGCTGTGGAGGTTGAGCATGATATCGGGCGAGTCTTTCTCCGAATACAGTGTGGCGCTTTCGGCACGAATGTATGAATTGCCCGTTACACTATCGAGCATCATGATGTGCAGGTCGGTCATCTCCTTGCCGTTTCGCTTGCCGGTGTAGATGCGCATGCCGGGCATTTTATCCAGCACCTGGCCTTCCTGAAACAGCGTCTCCGGATTTTCCACCACCACACGATAAAACAGCCGCTTCATGCGGTTCTTGGCTGCTGGAGCAAGATCGACATTCACCCATAGACACACGCCACTGAGCAGGATCGCCAGCACAAAGACCGGCAGACAAATGCGGGGCATCGACATACCCGTCATGCGGAGAGAGACCAGCTCATTATCTGCCGAAAGCCTGCCAAAGGTCAGTAGGATGCCCGTCAAGAAAGCCCACGGAATGGTGAAGGTCAGGGAGAAGGGAATTACCATCGCCACAAACTCCAACACGAGCGATGCTGGCACTTCAGAGTTCCCCAGCAACTGATCGAGCATTTTGTAAACATTCCCAAGCACCATCAGACCACTGAGCAGCACGACCCCAATCAATGTCGCCATGCCGATCTGGCGGCCAAGATAGCGATCAAAAATTCGGGGAAACATGTGGTGAAAAAGTGTCGGGGCGGAGAATGGTGCGTGTGCATAGGTGTAAAACAGGATTCTCCTTGGAGGAACTCAAAATTTCGCCTTGCTTGCAACATGCCCGATGAAATTTCAGTAGCCGAAACGTCCGACGACCTCGCCGAGGGCTTCCTCCACTTTATGGATGCAGAGCGCCGCAGCTCTTCCCGCACATTAGCGAACTACGAACTGGCCCTGCGGCAGTTCCGCGAGTGGCGTGTCCCCTTTAAAGGCTGGGCTGAGCTCACGGCTGATGACTTTCGTGCCTTTCTTTTCCATTTGATGAAGCAAGAGCGTGGTCGCGCTACGATTCGGCTGCAATTCGCCGCACTGCGCAGTTTCTTCAAATGGCTCTGCCGGCGTCGAGGTTGGAAGCACAATCCGTTGCTCGATGTCCAACTACCAAAACTCGAGAAAAAACTGCCGGTGGTCTTCACCGTCACCCAAATCGACGAGATGCTGGCGCTGCCGCTGAAGTCGCCCAAAACCAAGCAGTCTCTGGTGTGGGCTGGTGAGCGTGACGCCGCCATTTTGGAGCTTTTTTACTCGACTGGCATGCGATTGAGCGAGCTAGCGGGTCTGAACGTGGAGGACATCGACACCTTCAGCGAAATCGTCCGCGTTTTTGGCAAAGGCCGTAAAGAGCGCCTCTGTCCAGTCGGCAGCACGGCGCTGGTGGCCATCCAGCGCTATCGCCAGAAAGCAGGCGTGCATCAAGGGCCTCTCTTCATGAGCCGCGTCGGCCAACGCATGACCATCCTGGCGGTGAGCAATGTCGTGCAGAAATACTGGCGGCAGTCTGGTCTGGCTGTCCACATGACTCCGCACAAATTCCGCCACAGCTTTGCCACCCACCTTTTGAACAACGGTGCCGACCTCCGTAGCGTCCAAAGCCTCCTCGGTCACGCCAGCCTCTCCACGACTCAGATTTACACTCATGTTTCGACACAACGCATGAAGGAGGTCTATGATGCCTCTCATCCGCGTGCGTAACCCTTAGCGGAGCGCGACCCGACACGGGGCACCGTCCGCACCCTCGATTTTAAGTGGCATGCAGATTATCTCGTAGAAGCCGGGGTTGATATTCGAGAGGTTCAGACCCTCGATGACCCAAATGCCTGCGCCGAGCATGATGCGGTGTGTTTCCACCACATCCTTGCCGTAGCCACCGATGCTCAGGTAGTCCACACCCACCGTCATGACGCCCTGATCGACGAGATATTGTGCGGCGTCTGCGCGGATGGAAATGAAGTCCTTGTCGAACTCGCTCATCTCCCAACTCCGAGTCGAGTTCCTTGTCTTGAAAAGCACCCGCTGGCCACGAGCAATCTTGCACTGACGAAGATCATCCGCCGTGATTTGATCCTCACTATCGATCACAAACACTCGGCATCGACCTATGCCGGCCTCCAACGGCATCTGCTCCATCGTCATGCCATCAGCGACAAAATGACGTGGGGCGTCCATATGGGTGCCAGTATGCGCGCTCATGCTCAAGTGAGTCAGATTGCACACGGCACCATCCTCCATGCGGTGGATACGGATGATTTTACATTCAGGATCGCCAGGCCAATGAATCATCCCATCACGCAGCGGCACCGAGACATCTCTCCAAGGTCGTTTCATGTCTTGTTTAACGGTCTCGCAGGCAAGTGTCTCGCAAGAGCTTCACAATGCCCCCAGTTGCTTCCATATGACTTCAAGCCCGTGTTATCTCGCCGTCAGTTTGCTAAAGCCGCTGCACTTCACGGAATCCTCGTCGGTCTACTCGCCGTTCGTTTCAGTAAGCGAGTCGAATGGGACACCAAAGCCCTCAATCACCCAACACACCGGAAGCCAACGCCATCATCCATGAAGCGTATCGTGCTGGATATGGCATCGCGTAAGAATGGGTGGCGCAATTTAAGCGAATCGTGCCGCATCGGCCGCGAATGCTTCCACATCAGCTGCGGTGGTGCGCCATGAGCACATGAGGCGGGAGCCACCGCCGATGAAGCTGTAGAAGACCCAGCCTTGCTCTTTGAGCCCCGCCTTCATTCTATCCGGAAGTTTGGCGAAGACGGCATTGGCATCGACGGGGTAGAGGATCTGCACACCAGGGAGGTGGCCAAGAGCGTCGGCCAGCTTCTTGGCGAGGGAGTTGGCGCTGGTGGCATGTCTTTTCCAAGTTTCGTTGTTCAACATGCGCAGCCACTGCGCGGAGATGAATCGCATTTTAGAGCAGAGCTGCCCGGCCTGTTTGCAACGGTATTGAAAATCCTGCGACAACTCCTTGTTGAAGAACACCACAGCCTCCGTGACGGCCATGCCGAGCTTGGTGCCACCGCAGCAAAGGACATCGACGCCTGCACGCCAGGTGATGTCGGCGGGCGCACAGTTTTGACCCGCCAGCGCGTTGAAAAACCGTGCTCCATCCATATGAATGGCAAGACCATGCTGTTTGGCTAGCGCGCCAAGGCCGGCGATCTCACCGGGGCGATAGACCGTGCCGAGTTCCGTGCTTTGGCTGATGCTCAATGCCCGCGGCTTCGGGAAATGCAGATCGTTTCGGCTGGTGGCAATGCGCTCGACATCAGTGGGGTCCAATTTTCCCAGTGGACTGCGTGCGAGCAGAATTTTGGAGCCATGACTAAAAAACTCCGGCGCACCACATTCATCCGTCTCCACGTGAGCCTCATGTGCGGTGATGATGCTGTTATAGCTGCGGCAAAGCGTGGCCAGAGCCAGTGAATTGGCCGCCGTGCCGTTGAAGACGAAATAAACGTCACAATCCGTCTCAAAGAACTTTCTGAAGGATTCGCAAGCCTCGGCGGTGATGGTGTCTGCGCCATAACTCGGTTGGTAGCCCTGATTGGCCTCCTCAAGGGCCAGCCAGGCCTCCGGGCAGATGCCGGACGTGTTATCAGAAGCAAAATGGTATTTGGGTTCAATGCTCACGTCTTTCCCATAGGCAGTGCAGTGAGAGCATCAAGCCCTTGTGAGTCCTTGACCTTCGCGGTGGCTCCAGCTTTATCCGGCATGCCGCCAAATATTACCACGGAACTTGTGATCGACCTGCTGACCTCGGAACACATTCTGGACCCAGAAGAACCGATCACACCCGATGCAGACCTTT
The DNA here is from genome assembly GCA_031411715.1 of Verrucomicrobiaceae bacterium. Taxonomy (GTDB): domain Bacteria; phylum Verrucomicrobiota; class Verrucomicrobiia; order Verrucomicrobiales; family Verrucomicrobiaceae; genus Prosthecobacter. The sequence continues at coordinate 27,167 of JANOBP010000727.1, forward strand.
TTGCCCTCGGGCTTGATTCGATGGCGATGATGCAACTGCTGCTGCAAATCGAGGAGCGCTTCAGTATAAGCATCAGCCCGGCTGAGTTGAGTCGAGATCGTTTTGCTACGGCGAATGCACTGGCGGGCTTTTTGCAGGGGAAAGCAGAAAAAGTGTGATTAGGCTCATTAAGCGAGCTCGATCCCGCCGATGATCTTTCGCTTAACCTCAAGCTTGCGGTTTAGCACGATGACATCTGCACGCTTGCCAAGTTGGAGGCTGCCGCAAGTTTTGGAGATGCCGGTGCGCTCGGCGGGTGTCAAAGTGGCCATGCGGATGACTTCGGGAAGTGTGGCGGTCGTACTTTTCTTCATGTGCCGCACCATGTGGTCCAGGCCGACGCAAGCGCTGGCCAGACTGCCGCCGCTGCGACCGACCTTGCCATCGCTTTCAAACCAAGACCCATCTTCTTTTGGCCCAAAACGGTAGCGGCCGGGTGGGAGGTCGAGTGCGCGATTGGAGTCGGTGACGAGGCAGAGGCGCGCGGCTCCTTTCATCTTATAGGCGAAGTCGAGCAACTCAGGGGAAAGATGATGGCCGTCGGCGATGACCTCAGTGCTCATGCCGGGCGTGGCGAGGACAAATTGCTCCATGCTGGCCTGCATAGGGGTGCCAAAGCGTGAGCGTAGCGAGACGACACTGCTCATGGCACACCAGAAGTGATCAACGTGCCGCATGCCTGCGCTATAGGCGGCCGCCATCTCGGCCCAGCTCGCATTGGAGTGGCCGCAGGTGATGAGACAGCGTTTTTTCTTTGCGGCGCGGTAGAATTCGACCGAACCGGGCAATTCGGCGGCACAGGTGGCGATACGCACGAGGCTATCGTGAAAATAGGGTGTGTATTCAGCGGCAGCGGGTGAGCGGCGGCCTTCGATGCTGTGGCAGCCGACTTTGTCCTCAGCGAAGTATGGCCCGTAGAGATGCACGCCAGCAATACGAGAGCCATGCGCGGGCATCCATGTGCTGCGGACGCCGCGGCAGGCGTCGAGCATGCGCTGAATCTGCTGCGGGGCGCCGGTGGTGGTGGTTGGAAAGATGGTGGTGGTGCCGTGGCGGGCGTGGGCCATGAGAGCCGTGCGTACGGCATCGGTGGTGCCATCCATGAAGTCGGCACCTGCACCACCGTGGACATGGATGTCGATGAAGCCTGGGCTTATGTAGCCGCCGCGCGCATCGATGATGCTCGCGGTTTTCGGTGCGCGGACTTTCTGACCCAGCGCGGTGATTTTGCCGCGCTCACAGAGCACGCTGCCATTGGCAATGAGGCGGTCAGGCAAGATGAGTGTGCCGTTTTGGATGAGCAGCGTTGTTTTCACAGGAGTGAGAGCGGATTGACGCGAGTTTGCAGCGGGAAAGTCACTCGCTGGCCATTGAGGCGATGCGATTCGAAGACGGAGCTAATCATTTCGATGATTTGACGGCCCTGTATGGCATCACAAAGCGGTGCGCGGTTTCCGGCGATGGCAGCGATGAGGTCGAGACCGGAGAACTCGTGGCTGGAGACTTTTTTGGCGATGTCTTTGTCTTCCAGCACGGGCCGACGCGCATCCTTGCCGGTTTGAATCCACGCGAAGGGCTCCTGATCCATGCGGAAGTCGATCACGCCCTCGTTGCCGAAGATTTGAAGGCCAAACGAGGCCGGATCATCGTAGGCGGGCTTTTTCAGGCGTGCGTCCTTGATGCTGTCGAAGAAGAAAGGCACACCGTTCTCCATTTCGAAGCGCGCGTGGATCTCGTCACCCGCAAGCGGTCCGATGCCTTCGTCGCCGTCTTTGACATCTCCCTTGGTGACTGGCTTGCCAACTTGGTAAACACCTGCCGTGCAGGCGCGCGGAGCGCCTCCAAAGTAAGTAGCGACATTCATGACGTGCGAGCCGAGCACCCACATGTCGAGACTGCCGCCACGCGGGTCTTCCTTGCCGCGCCCGCGCATCTCCAGCACGCGGCCGATGACTCCATCAGCGATCATTTTGGCCACAATGGGCAGTACGGGGTGGTAGCGGTTGCGGTGGGCAATGGCGATCTTGGTGCCTGTTTTTTCGGCAGCGGCGAGGACTTCATCGGCCTCGGCAAGGCTACGGACGAAGGGTTTTTCGATGTAGATGCCCTTTGCGCCATTTTGAATCGCCGCGAGTAGCATGTCGCGATGCTGGTCGATGTGGCGGGGACCGATGGCGACAATGTCAGGCTTGATCTCGGCCAGCATGACTTTGTAATCAGCGAACCCTTTGCCCACGCCGAGTTTTTTGATTTCCACTTCGAGTCCTTTGGCATCTGCGTCGGCTATGGCGACGATTTCGGTCGCTGGGATGGCCTTCCACATGGTGTCGAGTCCGTGGCCGTAGTTGCCGCGACCAGTGTGGCCGATGATGGCGACGCGGAGCTTGGATTCGGCGGCAAAGGACGCCAATGGAGCGGCGGCGAGGGTAGTGAGGAGGTGGCGGCGGTTCATGAGAACAGGAGAAACGCCGATAAAATAGTCAAACGTGCAAGGAAGGCTGTTCGACAGCGGCGCATTTGCGGTTCATCTTAGCGGCAGGATCTCCAACCACATGGCCGACGCACTCGACACTACGGCTGAAACCGAGCATGAACTGCGACTTCAAATTCAGGAGTTGGAGGCGATGTTGCATTCCTGCCGTGCGCGGTTGCCGAATCCACCGCAAGATGTGATGCGGGAGTTGGCCGAAAGCGAGGAGCGTCTTGCGCTGGCAGCTCGAGGGACTAGCGACGGTATCTGGGATTGGGACATAAAGTCCAATGTGGTTTACTTTGCTCCACGCTTCAAACAACTGCTCGGTTATGAAGACGGTGAGATGGATAATCTGTTCTCCGAGTTTGAAATCCGCCTGCACTTGGAAGATCACGCACCGACCATGGCAGCCATCAAGGCGCATCTGGAGCAGCAGCTGCCTTATGATGTGGAGTACCGCCTCAAGTGCAAAGATGGCGCGTATCGTTGGTTCCGCGCGCGTGGTAGCGCCTTGCATGACGGTAAAGGACGGCCCTATCGCATGGCGGGTTCGATCACGGACATTACCGAGCAGAAAGAGTCCAACCGCGCACTTGCTCAGAGTCAGGAACGCTTTGCTTTGGCAGTGCGCGGCACGAATGACGGCATCTGGGACTGGGACATCCGCACCAACAAGGTCTTCTTCTCGCCACGCTGGAAGAACATGGTTGGCTACGAGGACTCGGAACTGGAGAGTACTTTTGCTGCCTTTGAATCGTTGCTCCATCCGGAGGACCATCAGCGCGTGCTCACTGCCTTGCAGGAGTATCTGGATGGCAAAAGTGAGCGCTATGCCGTGGAGTTCCGCTTTCACCACAAAGATGGCACGTGGCGCTGGATACTGGCACGTGGCCGGGCACTGCGTGATGAGGAGGGTAATCCCTACCGCATGGCTGGCTCACATACGGATGTGACGGAGCAGAAGCAGGCGGAGGAGCAACTGCGCCAAGCCCGACTTGCCGCAGAGGCCGCCAACCGTGCTAAAAGCGCCTTCCTGGCCAATATGTCTCATGAAATTCGCACTCCGATGAATGGCATCATCGGCATGAGTGAACTGCTGCTGAAGATGAAAATGGGGGCGACGCAGCAGGAGTATTTGGTGATGTTGAAGGACTCGGCAGAAAGCCTGCTCTCGCTTCTCAATGATGTGTTGGACTTCTCCAAGATCGAAGCGGGAAAGATGGAGATCGATGCGCAGGACTTCAATCTGCGGGACACCATCGCTGATACGCTGCAGGCGCTGGGAGTGAGGGCCATGCAGAAGAAGCTGACGCTGACCCATGAGGTGGCCGAGGATGTCCCACAAGTGCTGATGGGAGATGATGGGCGGCTACGGCAGATTATGATCAATCTGGTGGGCAATGCGATCAAGTTCACTGACCGGGGCAGCATCCGGGTAACCGCGCGCATTGAGTCCCATGAGCCGGAAGGCACTCGATTGCATTTTGAGATTCAAGATACGGGTATCGGCATCGCGCCAGAGGTACAGGGGCGGATTTTTGAGGCCTTCACTCAGGCGGAAACTACCATGACTCGCCGCTACGGCGGCACGGGATTGGGATTGGCCATTTGCCGTGATCTTGTCGAGATGATGAATGGTCGCATCTGGGTGGAGAGCGAAATCGACCAAGGTAGCACGTTCCACTTCACCACATTATTTGGCACTGCAAGTGGGGCTGAATTACCGCCACGAGCGAATGCCTCCCCCCCTCTTCCACCCGTTGTTCGCCTGATGAATGTACTCGTGGTGGAGGATGGTCGTGTGAATCAACTGGTCGCATCCAAATTTCTCGAGGAGCGCGGGCATTCTGTCAAAGTCGTGGAGAATGGTCGGGAAGCGATCGAAGCTGTGCGGTGCGAGAAATTCGACGCGATCCTCATGGACGTTCATATGCCAGAAATGAATGGCTACCAAGCCACGGCAACCATCAGGCAGATCGAAGCGCGAATCGGTGGTCACGTGCCAATCATCGCCATGACAGCCAATGCATTGAAAGGAGACCGTGAGCAGTGCCTGAGATCCGGGATGGATGGTTATGTGTCCAAGCCAGTGCATGCAGTCGAACTCCTGCGTGCCGTTGAGCGCTACGCTGATGGACGTGCCGTGGCCAAGCCACGTACGGATACAGATTCTGATAAGAGGCCCAAAAAGCGCGTCTTCCCAGCTTTCAATATTGAGGAATTCCGCGCTTCGGCTGGCGATGCCGCGTTGGCTGGTGAATTGATCAAGATTTATCCAGAGGACTCAGGAAAATTTCTCCTGGCGGCCACACAAGCGCTGGCTGCTGGCGATGCAGAAGCGCTTTATGAAGCGGCGCATTCCCTGAAAGGCATGCTAGGCGTCTATGCGGCCGATCGTGCCGTTGAGGCTGCCTCCCACCTCTGCCATGTGGCCCAATCAAGAGATCTCTTTGGCGCACGTGGAATACTTGAGACATTGCGGAAGGAATGTCATCGCCTTGGCACCGCATTGGCAGCGATGAAACTGTAAGAGTGGCGGCAGAGAGGCACTCCTCACATCACCGGCCGCGCCATCGCCTTCCACGGCCCCTGCTTGAGCACGATGTCGGGCACGAGTGATTCCCAGCCCGCCTCACCTTGCTGGATCATGTTGCGCACGGCAGCACTTGTTTGGAAGTGGAAGTCCTGCAACGGCATGGTGATGGGGCGGACGTTGTTGGTTTCGACGAGGTAGCGCAGCAGGTGCTTTTGCTCAGGCGAGATGGAGGAGTCAGCCGCGCCCTTTAAATGACCGGTCATCGGATCCCCCATGGGATAGACATAGAGTCGGACTTGGTTTTTGAAAAGGCGGCCAAAGGCTTCGAGCAGACCGCCTTCGAGGTCCGAGCACCAGCGCTCATTGAACAGTTCCTGAAATAGTGGCTGCCCCAAAACGATGGCGATGGGCTTCTGCGTGTGGCGAGCGAGGAAGCTGCTGACGCGATGAAATTCGGGATATTTGGAGATAAGCACGTTTTTCCCGAGCGCCTGGAGAACATCGGCACGTTCGAGGAATTCACTGTCTGGCACCTCACAACCTGAGGCGAGGAGGTTATGCATGGTGATTTCGAGGATCTCGATGTTATCACGTGCGGCGTCACCAAAGTCGGCTTGGAAGGCGGCCTGACCGCGCTCGATCATGTCGAGATTGAGTTTGGTGATGGGATCGAAGCTGCCGCGTTTCAGGAACACCGACTTTTTGTAAAGCACGTCAGAGGCCTGCCAGATTTCGCCATTGGCACCGAATAAAGCCGCATCAGCCAAACCGAGGCGGACGAGTTTGAGCGCGACGAGACGGTCTTGATAATCGGAAGTAACAAAGGCGATGCCGCTGAAGTCGATCATGTCGATTTCGACGCGCTTGCGGCTTAGATCGTCGAGCAGGCTCTGCAGAAAGGTGGACATCGAATCCCGCAAGTGGAAGGCGGCGTACAGGAGATTGACACCTAGGATGCCGAGCGCTTCGGCTTGGCGGGCGCTGGAGTCGTCGAGCAGTCGGACATGGAGCTGAATGTCGTTACTGGGGCCACAGGGCTCCGTTTGAAAGCGCAGGCCCATCCAGCCATGGCACTCTTGATTTGTATCGCTATAGGCACGGGCGCGGACGGTATTTGCCAAGGTAAAAAAGCTGGTGCTGGTCCCGCGCTGTGCATCGAGACGCTTCACGAGCATGGGAAACTCGTGATCCAACATGGAGCACATACGCTGGCGTGAGACGTAGCGGCTGCACTTGCCGTAAATCTCGTCGCTAATGAGCATATCGTAAGCAGACATGGTCTTGGCCACAGTCCCTGAGGCACCGCCGGCGCGGAAGAACCAGTTCGCCACCTCCTGCCCGGCGCCGATCTCGGCAAAGGTGCCATAAATGGTCTTGGCGAGATTGATCTTGAGCGCTTTTTCAAGAGTTCCTGGGCGGACGATGTCGGATTGTGGCATGGAGCCTGAAGATGAACAAAGCGGGCGGCGATGCAACGCGCGGTGTGAAACAAACTGCGGGCCATCGCGCTCATCTAGCCATGAAATCGAGTCTAATCTTCATTCGGATGCTGAAAGTTGGCAGCACGGTGGATCTTGCGGTGCAGAAGGTCAATCCATAGAAGACTCAGATCTTGCGATGAACGAGGCATTTGAATGCGGTGCCCGCTCCATCCAAATCGGTGAGCTGCGAGCCATCTGAGGGCAAAAAATGGGCCATGGTTTGAAACGATGCCTCTTCGCAGCCGAATTCGCCCATCCAACTGCGGTAGTCGGTGAAGTTGATGTCAGCGGTGATGTCTTGTCGGCCGGGATTGGCCAGCAATTCGGGCCAGTAGAGTCGCTGATGCATGAAATAGCCGCGCAACGTGCCCTTGGGGCGGCGGTGGTAAAGTTGCGGGAATAGATCGCCGTAGTCGATGGTGAGCATGGAGCCATTCTTCCAGTGTGGGAGCCAGTTTTGCAGCCAGGAGCGCACGCTGGCGTGAATTTCGCAGCGCTGGCCGTTTTGGAACGAAAGGTGACCCAAAGCGCTGAATGGAGCGGGATCGAGCGACAAAGGCTGGAGTTGCTCTGGCAACCAAACTTCTTGCCACTGGCCATTTTGCCACTCAACAAGCACCGCAGGGAAGGCGTCGAGCAATTCGTTGTGGTAGATGAAGGCCTTGCCATTCGCAGCAGCGAGCGCCGTTTCAAGATCGTCATGCCAGTGAGTTTTGGTGCCAAGGAGACGCTGCTGTTGATGGTGTAGCACGGGTGAGGTTTCGACGATGTGAAACTGGAAGCGCCAACGATTCCACACGCCAAGCGAGCGGCGCACCCGTCGCATCAGCGAGCCGTCACCCGCACCAATCTCGATGATGTGGCGCACTCGAGGATTGAGCTTGGACTCGCCCTTGAGCCAAGTGGCAACACCTTTGCCAAGCGCTGGTGAAAGCGTGGCAGAAGTGCTGAAGTCTCCCCGCGCACCGACGGTTTTAATGTGACGGCTGTAGTAGCCGCGCTGCGGATCAAACAGCGCGCGCTGCATGAAGGCAGCAAAGGGCTCAGAAACTGCGGATGATTTCATCGGCAATGATTTCCAAGCCTTCACGCACGATGTGCTCTGGCTGCGAGTAGGTGAGGCGCAGGCACTCGTGCGGGTGTTGCCAGGGTTGGTCGAGGCCGAAAGCGAAGTAGTGGCCGGGAATGACGAGGACTTTACGCGCTTTGAGTCGGCGATAGAGCTCGGCGGCAGGGATGGGAAGGCCTTTGATCCAAAGCCAGAGGAAGAAGGCGCCCTCCTGTGCATGCAGTGCCCATGGCACGCGATCACCGAGCGCGTTGGCGAGGATGGCCTTCGCGGCATCGGAGCGCTCGCGATAGAATGGGCGAATCACATCGCGGCCGAGTTTGATGAGCGTGTCGTCTTTGAGTAGCGGCGTGAGGATGGACTGGCCGAGGTTGCCGTTCGCGAGGGAGACAATGGCGTTCATATTCGATAAGGCCTTGGCGATGGGTGCATCGGCGACGACGATGGCATTACGCACGCCGGGAAGGCCGACTTTGCTCATGCTGATGCTGAAGATCATGCCGGGCTGCCACTTGGGCTGGAAGCCGTTGTGAATGACGCCGGGGAAAGGGTGACCGTAAGCGTTGTCGATGATGAGCGGGATGCCATGCGCGTCGCAGATGGCGTGGAGGCTGTCGAACTCATTCTGTGTGAGCACATTGCCAGTCGGATTCGTCGGGCAACTCACACACATGGCGGCGATGTCGGGCGTGATGCGCAGGCGGTCGAAATCGACATGGTATTTGATCTCATGAGGCGCGGTTTCGACAATCCGAGGCAAACAGGCCGTGAACTGGCCAGCGACGAGGGCCTGATTGGCGTAGCCGATGTATTCTGGCAGCAGCGGGAAGAGAATGCGGCGCTTGGTGGTGCCAGTTTGGCCGGCAAGAAGATTGAAGAGCCAAAAGCACGCGCTCTGGCTGCTGGGCACGACCACGATGTTCTCGCGCGTAACCTGCCAGCCACATTCGCGGTGTAGAAAGGTGGCCATGGCTTCGCGAAAGAGCGGATTGCCGCCTGGAGCATCATAATTCAGCAGCGTGCGGTCGATGGAGCCGTCATCCAGCATCTCGCTCAATCTTTGCCGCCAGAGCTGTTGCACCTGTGGGATGGCAGCTGGCTGCCCGCCGCCGAGCATCCGCATGTCCGGGTGCGTGGTGAGCGCTTCACCGCAGTCGTCCATAAGCTCCTGGATGCCGCTAGGACCAGCCAGGAGGTTGCCGATATCTGAAAATGGGATCATGAGATTTTGAGCAGGAGAGTGCGCGGGGGTGTCTGGTAAGCAATCATGCTTTGATTTGAAAAGACAACCACTCCACCTAACCTGTCACCATGCATTCGACTTTCTCCACGCTTCTCGCCATCACTGCCTGTGCCATGCTGGCCTCATGCGCTTCATCGACAATGGACTCTATTCCCACAGAGGCGCAGATGGAAAACTTTAAACTGACTGCCCGCCGCGGCCTTTCTCAGGAATATATGAGTCTGGCAGAGCAACGTCAAACTGGCATCCTAACCAATGATCAATACAACGCTGAACTGGCGAAGCTGGAAGACCGTGTCGTGTCCTTTGCACACTCACTGGCCTGGCAGTCGCATAACATGGCGGAGAGCCAGCGCAAATCCATGGGCATCCCCACACCAGATGCGCCGGTTTCGCTGGGCGTGCCAAATATGGGAGCGGGTTCGGGTGGTGATGCTTCGTATCAGTCTGCTTTGAACAACTTCAATGCAGCGGGTGGCGTTGGCGGTGGTAGCTCCGTCATGCCTAGCCTGAGTGGCGTGGGAAGCAGCATGAAGGGCGTTGGCGGCTCCATGAGCCGGGGAAATTATCCCGGCAGTATTTACGACGATCCGAAAAACTGATCACACGCCCCAGATGTAGCCGGTGACATGGAAAAAAACCGGCGCAGCAAAACTGAGGGAGTCCATGCGGTCCATCATGCCACCGTGCCCGCCAATGGCGGTGCCCCAGTCCTTCACGCCACGGTCGCGCTTGATGGCTGACATCACCAAGCCGCCAGCGAAGCCCATGAACACAACCAGCAGCGCCATACCCGCTGCCTGCAAAGGTGAAAAGGGCGTGACCTTCCACAGTGCTGCGCCGATGCACACGGTCGTCACACCACCTCCCAGCAAGCCTTCCCACGTTTTGCTCGGACTCACATTTGGGGCGATCTTGTGCCTGCCACAGAGTTTACCCCACACATACTGCATCACATCGCTCAATTCGACGATCGCCACGAACCAGAAGAGCAGCTTCGCGTTCTGTCCCTCAAAGCCGGGGATGCGCATGAGCACCAGCAAGGCCGGCGCGTGACTGATACAGTAAACACACACCATGAGTCCCCACTGCGTTTTTGCCGTACGCTCAAGGAAACGGTCGCAGTCCCCCGCTAGCGCCGTGCGCATCGGCACAAAGAGAAACGCATAGACTGGAATCAAAATCGTGAACATTCCGAACCATTCCGTCGCCAGGAAGTAGTAATGCAGCGGCGTGATGATGAAGAACACCCAGAACAGCATGCGGTGATCCCCAGGCTTGGTTGGCGTGAGCGTGATGAACTCCCGCAGCGCCATGAACGAAATCAATCCGAACAATACCGTGACCCCCAATGGCCCTACCGCCAGCGCACCCGCAAATATCACCACCATCATCCACCATGCATTCGTGCGTGCATTCAGATTGGCCATCGTTGCCTTTGAGGCATCTGTTCTGGCTCGTTTTGCCAGAATGAAGCCGATGATGGATGAGATGACGAGCAGCCCCAGCGTGCCGCCGAAGAGATAGAGGAGTGCGGGATCGTTGCTGAATGGCATATTCGTTAGTGTTGACGCAGGCTCATGACGGCCGTCCTCGCACGTGCGAGGAAATCCAGTTTGGCTTCTCCCTCATTCAGTCGGATCGGCTCGCCGAAGGTGACACTGCCGAGCATGGGCACTGGCAGGATTTCACCTTTGGGCAGGATGCGGTTGAGGTTCTCCATCCAGACTGGCACGAGATCGACATCAGGGCGTTTTTTCGAGAGATGGTAAAGCCCAGGCTTGAAGGGTTGCGGCTCAGGCGCGTTATGACGGCTGCCTTCAGGGAAGATGATCAGCGAGTGGCGCTCACCGAGAGCGTTGATCATGTCATCCAGTGGATTGCATTCAGGGGTTGGCTTTTTGCGCTCAATGAGAACTGCATTAAAGACGTGGTGGGCGAGAAAGGGTCGAACTCGACCAACCGACCAGTAATCCTTGGCCCCAATCATCCGGGTGAGCACACGCATGTGCGGGGGCAGGGAAGCCCAAAGCACAGGCCCATCGAGGTTGCTGGTATGATTGGCAAAATAGACGCGCTGCAACGGTTCCGGCGCGCAACCCTGCCAGCGGGCCACGGAACCTGAGAGCACACGGATCGATCCAGCGATGAGACTGCGAATCATTCGCAGATCATGCGTGATGAAGATCAAGTTGTCACGTCTCTTGCTTCCCAGTATGGCACCGCATGCCTCACTCACACGCCGCCCCGCCCACTTCATCCACCTGGATGGATGCGCTGGCTGATTTTTTGCTCACTGAGCCAGCGGTGGAGGCCATCAGGCTCAATCCAGACTCGAAGCGAGTCGAAATGGCCACGCTCGGCCGCGTGGATGCAGAGATGCTGCAAGCCAAGCTCACCGAGGTGCTGCGTGCTGTCGATGCGCGCTGGTTGAAGCCGACGGATGTCGTTCCTGCGCACATGGGAATGCTGGATGTGCAGCGGAAAGATGGCGCGTTGCTATTGGAGAAGCCCTCATGCCCTACTGCTCCAAGTTTCTGGAAGTGGCGTGACTTTGACTGGCCTGAGCCTGATGAGATGGAGCAGGACAGTGATGAGGAATGGCGTGCACTTGCCCTGCAGGCGACGATCTGTGGTCTGGCGCTCGTGGCGGGCTATATTTTTCAGCAACCGATGCTGTTCGCCATTTCACTGATCGCTGGTGGTTGGGATGCGGCGAAGGATGCGTGGGAAAATATCTTGGAGCGGCGATTGGATGTTCATTTTCTGATGCTTGCCGTCGCTGCAGGTGCCGTGGCGATTGGCGCTTGGGAGGAAGGCGCGCTGCTACTGTTCCTGTTCTCCACTTCGGGCGCGCTGGAGCATTTTGTGATGTATCGCACGCATCGTGAGATCAATGCGCTGACCAAAGCGGCGCCGAAGTTGGCGCATGTGTTGCTGCCTGATGGTGCCTTGGAAGACCGCGCCGTGAGCGGCTTGCGGGTGGGTGAAGTGATCGTCGTCAAGCCGGACGAGCTTTTCGCTGTTGATGGCACCGTCATTTCAGGAACCACGGCGGTGGATGAATCAACGCTGACCGGTGAGGCGCTGCCGATCACGAAGGAATCCGGCGCGGCCATTTTTGGCGGCACGCTTAACTTGTGGGGCATGGTCCAAGTGCGTGTGGACAAACCTGCGACACAGAGCGCGTTGGCAAAAATCATCTCGCTGATCCAAACCGCACAGCACATGCGTGCACCGAGTCAGCGCTTCACGGACCGCTTTGGCACTCGCTACACGATTCTGACCCTCAGCATCGTTGCTGTGATGTTTTTCGTGTGGTGGCTGGGTTTTAGCATCCCGCCTTTCGAAAACAGCTCGGTGACGAAATCAGCTTTTTATCGTGCGATGACGCTGCTGGTTGTCATGAGCCCATGCGCACTCGTTTTGTCGATCCCATCGGCCATTTTGGCCGCCATTGCCTGGGGAGCACGGCGCGGTGTCTTGTTCCGTGGCGGTGCAGCGATTGAGAAACTCGCGGAAGTCGATGTCATTGCCATGGATAAGACCGGCACGCTTACCGAGGGCAAATTGAAGGTCATCAAGATCGAAAGCTTCCCCGCAGGTCGCGAGGATGATGTTTTACGCATCGCGGTGAGTTTGGAGGCCAATTCCAATCATCCCATCGCGCGCGCCATCACTCAGCACGGCCAGGCACAAGGCATCGTAGCGGAAAAATTGGCAGAGTTTCAATCCATCACTGGTCAGGGGCTGCGCGGTCGCACCGAGGGAGGTCTGAGCTATGTGGGCCGGCGTGAGTTGGTAAAAGACAGCCCACTGGGAGAAGTGCTGGCGCAGGTGCCGGATGCGCCGCTTGGCTTTAGTGAGGTGTGGGTGCTTCATGAGCAGATCGTGGGTCGCGTGTTGCTCAAAGATGAAATCCGAGCCGGCAGTCATGCCGTTTTAAAGAAGCTCGCTGCGGATGGTGTGCGCACCATCATGCTCACCGGTGACCGCCGCGCTGCTGCGAGCGAAGTGGGTGAAAAACTCGGCATCGCCGAAGTGCGTGCGGGTTTGCATCCCGAAGATAAAGTGGCGGCGATTCGAGAACTGACCCTCGCTGGCCATAAAGTGGCCATGATTGGTGATGGAGTGAACGATGCGCCGAGTCTAGCCGCTGCTTACGTTTCCGTGGCGATGGGCGCACGCGGTAGCGATGCTGCCTTGGAGCAAAGCGATGTCGTTTTAATGCAGGATAAGATTGAAAAACTGCTTTCAGCACGCCGCATTAGCCAGTCCGCACGCCTGATCATCAGGCAGAACATTTTCATCTCGCTCGGCAGCGTGATCATCATGGCCGTGGCGTCTCTATTTGGCATTGTGCCATTGAGTCTGGGTGTTTTAACACACGAAGGCAGCACGGTGCTGGTTTGCCTGAATAGCTTGCGGTTGTTGTTCGAAAAAGAGTGATTCGACAGCTACCGCTGTGACCACGCCCAGCGGAAGAGATTCCGCACATCGACGTAGCGGGCTTCCTCAGAGGTGGAACCGAGGACGACGACATGGAGTCTATCTTCACCGCGCTGGCCGCTGGCGATCATGCAATGTCCGGCTTGGTTGGTGATACCGGTTTTGATGCCATCGTAGCCGAGGTCGAGGGCGAGGAGCGCGTTGGAGTTTTCCCACACGGCCAGACGTGTGGTGCCGTCGGCTTTTTTCACGATGGCTTCATGTCGGCGGGTGGCTACGGCCTGACGAAACGCGGGCATTTGCATGGCGATGAATGCCAGCCTGGAAAGATCCCGAGCGTTGGTGGTGCGGTCATCCTCCGTGCCTCCATCACCGAAAGAGGAGCGGTATAGGGTGGCCTTCATGCCAATCTCGCGCGCGTTGCGGTTCATTTCGGCGATGAAGTTGGAGCGCGTCGTCAGCAGAGGATTGTTGAGACCTGCTTTCAGCATCGCTTCATCGGGTGGCGCAAGTCGTGCGTGAAAATGCTCGGCCAGCGCATTGCCTGCGTCGTTGCCAGAAGGCAACAGCATGCCGAGGAGCGCGTCTTTGACCTGAACTTGCTCGCCGGGTTTCAGTTCCGCTGTGGATCCAGTGGTGGTCCCTGCCAACTCGGTGACAGTGAGCCACTCATCAAGGATTGCGGTCTCTTTCTCGGCCAATCGAAGCACGGTATAGGCGCACATGACTTTCGCCGTGCTTGCGGCTTTGCGCGTTTCATCGGCGTTATTGTGCCACAGGATCTCGCCGGTCTTGGCATCACTGATGGCCCAGGCTTTGGCCGTGACTGCGGGTGGTGCCTTGAGGTCTTCTTCAGCGGCTTGAAGTGCAGATGACAAAAGCATGGCGAGGATGAATAGCGTTTTCAAAGTCGTGGAGATTGGCGGGTTACTCCTTCTTGGTTTTGGCGGATGGTTCCTCCATGAACTTCAGCAGCAGCGGAAACGCAGGCTCAGGCATCTTGCCGTGATCAAAGCCGCCCATCTCATGCAGAGTTATTTCAGTGTGCCCGACGAGTTTCATCATGCGCCAGAAGTAGGCGCACTCTTCGTAGCGGCCCATGAGTTCCTTTTCGCGGTCTCCGGTGATGAGAAGGATGGGCGGGGAGTCTTTGCGGACGTGAAACAGCGGCGCGAGGTCGTCGATGATCGGCTGCTTTTCGTCGATGCCGCGTTCCTCGCGGATCGTATAATGAGTGATGACTTGCGGACTGAGCGGGATGAGGCCGGCGATTTGATCGGCATCGAGGTCATGAGCGGCGAGCCATTTCTTATCGAGACCGCACATGAGCGTGAGGTAGGCACCAGCGCTGTGCCCGCTGACGAAGATGCGCTGCGGATCACCGCCGAAATCGGCGATGTGTTTGAAGGTCCACGCGATGGCGGCGGCCGCGTCCTCGATGAAGACGGGCGACTTCACGCCGGGGCTGAGGCGGTAGTTCGCAGCGACGACGGCGATGCCTTGATTGCGCAGCGGCAGCGGGATGGAGCGCTCACCTTGCGTCAAACCACCGCCGTGAAACCAGATGACGGTGGAGAATGGCTTCTTCGTGGCCGGCGCATACACATCGAGCCTGCAACGCTGGTTTTGCTCGGCGCTGAGGCCCTTTTCTTCGCGGTAGAGCAGGTCGGTGGTGAGGTGGTAGCCGCCGTCGATGACTTGTCGGCCAATTTCACGGCTGATTTTCGCCAAGAGTGCCTCTGCTTCGATGAATCGCGATGAAAAGAGGTGCTCGGCGGCTTGATCGAGCGCTTTGGCATCGCCGCCGCGTTTGCGGAGTTGGTAGAGCACCACGGGCAGGCGCAGATCGGCCTTGCTGCCGCATTTGGGCAGCGCCTCGAGATAGCGGTAGCCGTTGCTGAGTGTCGGCTCAATGACGGTGCCCTCGCCGTAGTCATTCCACGTCGCGATCTGGATGATGGGCGCTTTGCTTTTGAGCGCGAGATCGAGGGATTCCGTCAGCGTCTGGCCATTGCGTGATGAGATGCTGCCGTAACTGTCATGCACGCCGGCTTGCTTATAAATGTCTTTGAAACCGGGGAAAGCCGTGGCGATGACTTTTCCATGACGGGCATAGATGAGGCCGAGTTCCTTCTTCCACTGCGCGGGCGAGAGCGATTTGCCGCCGCTGACGGGTGGCCAGGCGAAGACGCCTTCAAGGCCGTTTGGCTTGGCGAGGTGCGCGAGGCCAAACACGAGCGGTTTGGCCTTGAGGTCGAACTTCCACTTCAAATGCTGCGGTCCGAAGACAAGCAGCACCGGACGACCTTCATGCTTCACATAGCTGCCGTCGCCAAACCAATGCTCCTCGGCCCATTCGAGATCTTTTTGGGCCTGTTTCACGTCTTCACCGTTCTTGAGCGTTTTGACGGCCTGATCTTCGTAGCAGATGGCGAACTTCAATCCGGCCTTCTTCAGCCAAGGGATGAGCTTCTGAGTGTGGCGATGGTTGACGGCGTTATCGTGGATGTCGCTGGTGCCATACCAGTCGATGATGATACCATCGAGGCCTGCGATCTTCATGAGCAGCACCTGACATTCCAAAGCGTGATCATCGCCCGAGTCATAGGGCCCGATCAGCGGGTAGTCATGCGAGGCGATTTTCCGCTGATCATCCCAGCGCTTTTGATCGGGATCAAAGTGCCCCATCGCCCAATGCCAGCCCCATTCTCCGCTGACATCCTTCGTAGCATACCACGGCATGTAATGCGCGAGAAGCTGCGGCTCCGCCGCGAATGACGAATGCAGAAGGACGAATGACGAAAAGAGGAGCAGGAAGCTGCGCATGGAGGATCATGGGCTTTTGGCCTGTTCTTGTCGCAAATATTTCAATGCCTCGACGCGAAATGATTTCTCCGACGACGGCTTCTGTTTCCTCGCCCATTCGAAGTATCGCTGGTGGGTGTGCCAGATGGGCTGCTTCTCGTTCTTTTCGTTGATGAGCCAGAAGCCACCGGGCTTTTCGGGTGTGCCTTCGTTGTCGTAGAGTTCCCAGTAGAGCACGAAGGGGCAGCCCCATTCGATGGCGGCGATCATGGTTTCGATGCTCTTTTTGTTTTGCACCTCCGGCGAGTAGCGTCGCGCGGGGAAGCCGTATTCGCCGATGAAGACGCGTTTGCCGGGGATGCCGGGCTTGGGCTTCAGCTTCGACTCGATGTGGTTGAGCGTGGCGTGGAGATCGTCGCGGATGCCGCGCTGGAGGCTGTCGTAGCAGGAGTAGCTGACGAAATCGACATCCACCTGCGGGAGGATGTCGTTGGTGAGGCACTGGCCGCCCTTGAGGAAGGGCTCGACGAGGTTTGCCTCGGTGTAGTTCCACACTTCGACGTTTTGATGCGGTGTGTCGCGCTTCGCGTCGTCGATGGC
>JANOBP010000728.1:0-10604 GCA_031411715.1 Verrucomicrobiaceae bacterium
GCACCTTCATACTCGCCAGGCTTGATCTGGTCGCCCGCGAGCTGCATGCGCACGAATTCATCATACGGCATGTCATTGTTCATCGCCTTGATGACCCAGTCGCGATAATGGTAGGCCCCAGGACGGAATCCATCGAACTCATAGCCGCCGCTCTCGGCAAAACGCACCACATCCAGCCAATGACGGCCCCAACGCTCACCATACTTGGGGCTATCCAGCAGGCGATCGATCAGCTTCGAGTAAGCCTCGGAGCTGGTGTCATTCAAGAACGCGGCGCGTTCCTCTGGTGTCGGCGCCAGACCCGTGAGGTCAAAGGTCACTCGGCGTAACAGCTTCTCTTTGCTCGCGACGTTGTTCGCTGTGAGTCCAGCAGCTTCTTGCTTCGCCAGGATGAACGCATCGACGGGTGTGTGTACCCAGGCAGCATTCTTCACTGCTGGCAGGTTAGGCTGAGTCAAAGACTTGAATGCCCACCAATCTTTTCCCGATGCGACATCAATGGTGCGCTTTGCTTTGGCCACGGGTGCCGCAGCCAGCCTAGGATCAGGTGCACCCATCTCGATCCATTTGGTGAGATCAGCGATGACGCTCTCGGGCAGTTTGCCCTTGGGCGGCATTTCAGCATCCTTGATCTCATGGCGGATGACTTTGATCAGCAAGCTCTCGAGTGGCTTGCCAGGCAGCAAAGCGGGTCCAGTTTCCCCACCGCTCATGAGTCCCTGCTGGCTATCCACAAAAAGGCCCGCCTTCAGTTTGCCCTTCTCCTGTGCCTGCACCGAATGGCAGCCATAACAATGCTCCGCCAGCACCGGGCGGATTTTGGACTCAAAGAAAGCCGTGTGCTCAGGCGAAAGAGCAGGCAGAGCATCTGCTGCCATTGCCAATGGACACATGGCCGTGGCAATGAATGCCAAAGGGATGGAGAAGATGTGAGCGCGATTCGCGACGGTCATGGCGGAATGAAGTGAGCAGGGTAGCCAACTACTACGCTTCTAAAGCGCGTGATTATGTCGGCAGCCTGACAATCTTCGAGATCGATCAGTAACCAAGAGTCAAGGCTTGGCGGTGATTCTTTTCTTGGTGTTACCCGGTAGCGGTCCCCATATCTCAGCCATGAGGTCGAAAATTTCGGGCTCGGCTTGTTTGAGATCTCCTGCGACGAATGGGTAGAAGTCGTTCGAGCCGAAATAGCTCTCGGTCATCTCCGCGAAGAACTCTTTCTGATTGGTGAGGCCGTAGTGCTCCCGCATGTGGCCGGGACTGGTCAGTACGGACTTGTATTTGCCGCTGTCGCAAAATTTCTTCCACGCAGCGGTGACGCGCGGCTCATCAAAGTCGAGCACTTGATCGTGATAAGCATGTGCGAGCTCGTGAAGGACGACCCAAGGCATTCGGTGATTCTCAAAGGGCGAGAGAAAGCTCTCAACCTTCGGGATGTGAACGCACTTCACGAGGTCCGCGCTGTAACCGTTGTCCTTGAGCCAACCAGCTCCAGGATGATACTGCATGGCACCAAGTGGACCATAGTCGAGATCCATCTCAATGGTCACGGCGCGCAACTTTGCCAGTGCTGGCTCCGGCACCACGATGGTGATCGCGACAAGTCGTGCATTGAGCAACTTTAAGGCACGCTCGCCTAGAGCTGCCGACTCGCCTTTCAGCAGGCGGTCATCCACGCGCACGTTCCAGCCTTCGATGTTGCGCGTGGTATGCGCCGTGGGAAGAGCTGGTTTATCGGCGGCAAGTGCCAATGAAACTAAGGCAAGAAAGGAGAGGACGGCTTTCATCTTGGTGATTGTGAATCGATTGGGCACAGTCTGGAAAGGCTATGCTACATTTTCCAGCCGGTGCGATACTGCGGCGTGAGCAACGCATTGGCCTGTTCATCGTTCTTGAACTTCATCGCAGCGCCGTCCCATTCGAGGCGTGTGCCTGAGCGACGGATTGCAATCATACCGAGCAAGCCGATCTCGCTGAGCGCTCCGCCGTATTCAAAGCTGGAGCCTGCTGGGCGGCCTTCACGGATGGCATTGAGCCAATCATTCTGGTGATGACCTTTATCGACACGTGGGATGGTGCGCTCTGGCGCTTTGTAGTCCTTCATACGTGCTTCAGGGATCAAGCGGACGCCGCCTGCGCCGTGTGAGCCATGCATGATCTTGCCTTGATCACCGATCACCACAGCGCCGGTGCCGACGACTTTGCGATTGTCCTGCGCCAGTTCTTCCGGCTGCGGAATGCTGAAGTCTCCATCGTGCCAGATGAGCTTTACCGGGCCGCGATCACCCTTGGCGGCAAACTCAAAGGTGATGCGTGATCCCTGTGGGTAATACTCGGCGTGCTGGATTGGGTCGTAGCCCTTTGTTTCTGCCGTGATAGCCGTGGGCATGCCGAGATCGAGCGCCCAGAAAGAAGGATCGACCACGTGGCAAATCCAGTCGCCAATGCAGCCACTGCCATACGCTGAGAAGCCGCGCCAGTTGAACGGAAGATAGGCTGAATGATACGCACGTGGTCCGGATGGCCCCTGCCAGAGTTCCCAGTCGAGTTCCTTGGGCACTTCGGGTTTTTCGGACAAATGCTTCTGCTGATCGCGGATCACGCAATACACATCTTTGAAGGCATCACAGCCGGAGTGGATTTCCGATACCTTGCCGATGGCACCGCTCTGCACCATCTCGACAAACAATCGAATGCTGTCCGAGGAGTGGCCTTGATTGCCCACTTGCGTGATCACCTTCGCCTCCAGTGCTGCTTTCCGCATCGCACGCACTTCGGCAATCGTGTGCGCGAGTGGCTTCTCACAATACACATGCTTGCCATGGCCGATGGCCGCCAGTGAAGCCACGGCGTGGGTATGATCTGGCGTGGCCACGAGCACGGCGTCGATTTCCTTGGCCATTGTATCAAACATCTGCCTGAAATCCTTGAAGCGCTTGGCGTTGGGGAATTTGGCGAAACTTCCTGCAGCACGACGGTCATCGACATCGCACAGTGCTACGATGTCCTCGCCTGCCATGTTGCCCAGGTCTGAACCGCCCTGTCCCCCACAACCGATCACCGCGAGGCGAATCTTGTTGGATGGAGTTTGTGCATTGGCCTGTGCTCGGACGACGTGAGCGGGGACGAATTGGAAACCAAAGGCGGTGGTGGAGGCTGTGATGAAGGTGCGGCGTTTCATGGGGCAGTTAGAAGTCGATTGGATGAGTGAATCTTTCGGTCTCAATGGCAGCTTCCGCAGCCTGTGCCGCATGATTTTGCCTTTCGCTCACCGAGCTTTCGCTCGATCTCCAGCGAGGCCGGTGTGATGGCCAAACCACCGAGGGAAGTGCAGCGGTGCTCACGCGGCATCATGGAAGACACATTTTTTGCGGCGTCGATGACTTCATCGAGTGGGATGAGCGGATCGAAGTCAGCTAGGGCCATGTTGGCGCATGAAACCGCGTTGCTGGCGGCCATGACGTTCTTGCCGAGGCAGGGTGCTTCGACGCGATTCGCGATGGGGTCGCAGATCAGACCAAGCATGGACTGAAAAGCCATTGAGGATGCCGCGATGGCTTGCTTCAAGCTGCCGCCAGCCATGGTGACCAGTGCGCCCGCTGCCATGGAGGCCGCTGAACCGCCCTCGGCCTGACATCCGCCGACTTCGGCAGCAAAGGTCCAGCGTGTGGCGATGAAAACACCGATGAGGCCACTCGCGAGCATCGCCTTGGCCATGTCTTCTTCCGATTTGCCCATCGCCTCTCCCATGCCGATCACAGCACCGGGTAGTGCGGCACAAGCACCCGCTGTGGGTGCCGCAACGATAACACCCATCGAGCTTTTGACCTCCATCAATGCGGTGACGTAGAGCACGATGCGATTTAGCGCACCGCCATCAAGCAGGCGGCCCGCTTGCATGAGCTCGTTGAACTTGCCGCTTTGATGACCGAGCACACGATCTTCATAGCTGGTGCCCGCGATGCCACTGGCGATTGAGCGTCGCAGGATGCGTACGATGTTGATCATCTTGTCGATGACCTCGCGTTCGGTTAACTGGCCACGCGCCATCTCATACTCGACCGCGAGTCGCCACAGTGGCGTATTTTGATCTCCATCATGCACCAGCATCTCTGCGCAACTCGTAAACGGCACACGCATGTCCTTCCTTGAAGGCACAGGGAGCACGGGGGAAAGCTTTTTGACCAAAATCGCGTCTAAACCGGCTGTAGAGACGAAGTCAGCCGCTTTCACCTGAATGAGCAGCGTGTCGCCCAAATCGTGTTGGATGACCTCATCAGCCTCGAATTGGGCCGCGGTGCCTTTTGGCAGCCAAATGAGTGTTTCGTGGTATCCGCCGTCCATATGCATCGCCACGCCATCGATGCTGAGCACCTCCATCATGCCGCCACCAGTCGAGATTGCGATGAGTGAATGCTTTTCACGGGAATTGATCAAAGTAAGCCGATACGTGTTCGGATGCGGGTCACCCACGTCCACCGTTTCAATGCGTAACGTGACGCCTGCATCTGCGAGTGCCTTTGCCGAGCCTGGAAGCCGTTCATCATCCGCCTCCCAGCCCAGCAGGCCACCGAACAAGCCCATGTCGGAGCCTTGGCTCTCATGAGTCAATGGAAGTGATCCCTCACGATCAAACTCGACGAGAACCTCATCAATCTCGCCGTTCATCAAGTCCCGCGCCAGTCGCCCAATCCGCAGTGCCGCCGCACAATGAGAACTTGAGGGGCCGCGCATAACGGGGCCGATGACGTCGTTGAAAATGGAGACTGCATTCATGCGATTGAGTGTGATTACTTCACAAACAATAGCTGAAAGCGCTTGCTCGGCGAGTCGTCATATTTGGCGATGACGGCTTCATAGGCGTCGGTGCCGTAGGCGAGGGTGGCTTGGCGGAAAATGGGCATGAACTCGGACTCGTGCTTGTCTTTGATCTGCGGCAGAGTCCAGGTCTTCGGCGGCACGTCAGCGTAAGGCAGCATGAAGTCGATGGCTTTGCGGATGCTGCGGCCATCATCGGTGGTGAAGTGCCAGAGATCGACACCAGCGTGCTCGCCGAGCGTGGCGAGTTCGGTCAGGGCAAAGAGATTGAAGCGTGAATAGCTAAACGAGGTGGTGCGGTCGAGTTCGAGGGGTTGTTTGCCTTCTGGATCGATCTGCACGGCGATGCGGCGTTGTTTGGCTTCTTCAAGCATGCGCTTGGCGGAATCATCGCGACCGAGCACGAGTGCGATGCGCACGGCTTGCACATCGAAGAAAGTGCCGTGGTTGTTCTTGGCATTGTGCTCGTCTTTGCCGGGTTCGCTCTTCATGAGCCAGTCATGGTACGTGCGCAGCCATTCCTTGAGGGCCTTTTGGTCGTCCTTAGGCCAGGCTTTGGATTCAGCGAGCAATCCCAGCGCATCTGCAGCGACTGAAATGTGCAGCGCCTCCAGAATGCCAGTGCCGCGGCCGTCATTCACGCCCATGATGGCTTGCGCATACTTCAAATGCGGGTTCATGCGTGTAGCGGGATCGAGAAACCACGTGCGCGCGACTTTGGCGGCGCCTTGGGCATAGGTTTCGTTGCCGGTGAAGTAGTAGGCGAGCGCGAGGGTCTCGACGTTATCACCCATGATCTTGATGGCGGGGCTGTCGTTCGCTTTCGGGTCGCGGCTCTCGGGGTTCACTTTGCCGTCATGCCGCACATAAGGCAGGCCGTCCTTGGTATCGGGATTCGGCCAGAAATACGGCGCGATGCTCATGTAGTCGTGCTTGTCACCGCTGGGAGGCAGTTTCTCCTTACTCGCCACGGAAGTCGGTGCTTCGACCAAAGCTTTATCGGCATCGGTAACGAGCTTCTTGAGCGCTTTGGCGAGTTGCTTATCACCTGCCGCAAGTTTTTCCTTCGCCTTTGCGAGTGAGCCGGGTTTGGCGCTGAAATACTTGGGCTCGGCACCGATGACGGAAAGACAAACGAAGACAAAGGTGAGTGAGGTGATGATGAATCTCATGAAGGGCGACGCTCGTTATCCACCGCAGTTCTTGCAAGGCATTCCGTCGGTGGATTTGCACAGCTTCTTGGGATTGAAGTTTTCGCAGGTGGAGTTGTGGCGGGTGCCGGACTTGCTGATGCTCCAGCGCAGGGCGTTGGGGTCTTTGGTGGCAGCGGCTTCTGCGGCAGCGACTGAGGCTGGGGACATGTCCTTGCGTGTCTCACGAACGACGCGGACCATGACGATGGTTTTGTGCAGTGTTTTGGCCAGATCGGCTTCGTCGGAGCCGGAGGGGCTGCGGTCGGCGGTGACTTTGGGCACGGTCTTGAGATAGGGCATGAGCGCCTCGGTGCGAAGTGCGGTGGAGAGTAGATTTTCTGGCAAAGGCTCGCGTGTGATGACGCCGTCTTTGCTGGTGCCGCGTTTGATGATGTTCTTCTGCATCATGAGGCCGATGACATCGCCTTTGTCGCTGAGGACGAGACCGCCGACGGCGTCGGGATCTCGCGGTGCGTTGTGTTCGAAGTAGAGGGGGCCATTGGCCGCACTGAGGTTGGTGATGGTGCCTTGCGTGACGATGGCGTCCTCCAGTGACTTGGCATACTCGCCGTGTTTGAGGCTCAGGAGTGTCACAGTTTGGCCGAGTTCCAGAGGTTTACGCGGAGCTAGGCGCATGGCGGTGGTCTTAGACTTCGCCGCGATGATGGCAATGCCGAGATCGCTGTTGTTGGCGACGACGGTGGCGTTTTCGAGGTCCTTGCCGAGGTCAACGACGAGGGAGTTGATGCTGACGAGCAACTTGCTGTCCACGAGGATGAGTCCGTTGTCGCTGATGGGATAACCCAGTCCACGCACTTCAATTTGCTCGATCATCGGCTCATAGAGGTCGGCTGGAGTGGTGGTGGCAGCCAATGCTAACTCGGCGCTGAGTGCATAGCTGGGCACTGGAAACGGATCGCCTTGCAGTGGATGCAGGGTGCGGTCGCCAGCGAAGAAGAGGAACTGGTCTTTGAGCTGTGTCCCCTTTTTGGCGGCTGCTGCTGAGTCGCCGATGAGGTAGAATTGCTTGCCCGCAAACATGAGCGGATCGGTAGGCTTCAGGCGAGTGAGCGGAAAACGGCAGAGTGATCCGCCACTGTAGTTCTGCGACACTTCATAGGCCTGCGGCCCCAGTTTCATTGCGCCGTCGTTTAATGACTGCGCGGCTTGTGCGTAGGTTTGGTCTTCAGCGGTGAGAGCCTTCAGCGGCACGTTCACTGGCTGTCCACTGGCAGATTTGATGGTCAAAGTTTCGCCGCTGAGTTTCACAAACTCGCCGGGAAGAGATCGGCCATCCACGCTGTGCCAATCACGAGCTGCAACGAGACCAACAACCGCAAGACATGCGAAGAGAGTGAAAGAAGACTTCATAACTTATGGAAAATCTGGCACGAAAGGATTGCCACGGAAGGGCGGCGGTCCTTTGGGTGCACCGGGGCCGCCACGACGGCCTGGGCCTCCAGGGCCGCCCATGCCGGGTGGTGGGCCACGTTTGGCGAAGCTTTCATCTGGCGTGCCGTGCCAGTTACGTGGCACAAAAGGGAACTCAGGTGTGATGCAGTAATAATAGGTACCTTCGGGATATTCGGGTGTGATGCCGGTGCGTCCGTTGTTTTCATCCAGATCGCCACTGTCTTTGACGAACTCAAAATCTTGCGTGAAACGACCGTCATAGTTGCCGCCGGGGCCGCCTTCTTGAGCAGGGCGGGCACCAGCTTTGAGCTTGTAGCTCGATTTCATCACACGGAGTTCACCTTTGGCATCCGTGGCCTTGCTCGTGTAGATCGGGAAGCCATCGGCAGCGTAACCGATGAGCAGCATCTTTTTGTCATCACCACCGAGCCGCTCGACGAGGCCTAGTGGCAGCGCATGGTAATGATAGGCTCCGGTGGGCTGCACATGCGCGTTGTGCTCATCGAGACCGAGATTCATGAAGCCCGTGGCGGCTTCGTAGCGCCAGCCGGACTGTGGATTGTTTTGCCACGTCTCGGCTGTGCCGGGCTCAAACGGCACACCATTGATCGCCACGCCCCACCAGCCGAATATGCGCGATGGCTCCTTGGCAGCGACGGGCTTCAACGGCACGCGGAAGGTGTAACTCTGCGGACTGGCGCTGTTGGGATTGCCTTTGCGTGGAAACTGACCCGGCTCGTGATCCGGCCAGCCGTTGGACTTAATGAGCCGAAACTCGCCCTCGGTGGTGATTGTAACCTGATGCTGCGCAGAGGAGGGTTTCGCTGCGCTTTGAGCTAAAGTGGCGATTCCAACCGAGCTAGCGAGTCCGGCGAGACAGAAAGCGATGTTTCGATGATTCATGAATGGATGAAACGCGTGCGATTGAGAAAGGTTTTTGGTGCAGAGTATGAAGTCAGGATCTGAAGAGTGCGAATGTCATTTGGGGCGTCCTTTTGGCGGCCCCTTGCTTTTTCCTTTGCCAGGTCCGCGTGCGGCGGTGGTTGCCGGAAGATCTTTTTTAAGTTCATCCAGCTTTGCGGTGAGCTGGCGGGCGCGTTCGGCTTCTTTTTGGTAATCGTCACGCGTTTCGCCGATGTCGGTGCGCAGATTGAAGAGCGAGAGATTGCCGCTGCTCCACTCGATGAGCTTCCATTCGCCGTCGATAAGCGCGATGTCGGTGGAGGCGATGAGAAATGGCTCGCGTGACTCCGCTTTGCCAGATTGGAGCGCGGACCATTGATTCGAGCCGTCGAGCTTGGCTGCGGCCGAGATGATGACTCCTGTGGCCGCGGCGAGAGTAGGAAATAGATCCTGACCTGAGACCGGATGCTGAGTGGTGGCACCTGCAGGCAATTTTCCAGGCCAACGCATGACACAAGGCGTGCGGATGCCGCCTTCAAAGACGGTGCCTTTACCGGCGTTCAAAGGAGTGTTGCTGCTGGTGCGGCGTTCGGAGCCGTTGTCAGAGAAAAACACGACCAGGGTGTCTTCGCGGAGTTTTTGCTCATCGAGCGTCGCAAGGATTTTGCCAATGGCGATGTCCATGGCCTCGATGGCGGCGGCATGGATGTCGTTTCCGTTTTTGGCGATGAGCCCCTCCGGCGCAGCCAGCGGAAAGTGCGGCGCGTTGAAGGCAACTTGCATCAAGAAGGGTTTTCGAGTGTTGCGCTGTTTGATTTGGCGAATCGCCTCGTCGGCGAACAAATAGGTCGAGTATCCGCTCTCTTCGACCGTTTTGCCATCGCTCTGCCAGTCGATGCGGTCGCCGCGTTGGCCGGTGTGTTTGTAATAGTCGATCTCAGCGCCAATGAAGCCATAGAAATGCTCGAAGCCATGCTCCTGCGGCGGATGGAAGCTGCCGAGATGCCATTTGCCAATGAGCGACGTCTGATAACCGGCCGCTTTAAACGTGGCTGGCAGAGTGACGGTGCCCCTGGGGATGCCTTCCTGCCCTGGAGCAATGATGCTGGCGAGGCCGAAGCGGCGTGGCATCTGCCCAGTGAGCAACGCCGCACGTGCGGGGCTGCAAACCGGGTAGGAATAGAAGCGCTGAAGTTCCAGGCCCTCTTTGGCAAGCTGATTGAGATTTGGCGTTGGTGCGTTCTTGTGATGAAAGCCAACTCCATTCCAGCCGAGGTCGTCGGCCATGAGAATCAGGATATTGGGAGCCGCGTGGCGATCCTGCGCCACTCCAAGCGTCAAAACGCTGAAGAAGATGGCAAAAATGACTCGTGGATGAATGATCATGGAACAGATGGAACCGTGACACGGTAAAAGCCCCGTATGCCGCTGAGACGTGATTGATCCGTCTCGGTGAAATTAGCGCTGTTGCCATCACTGGTGACGGAACCCACATCGCTCCAGGTGCTGAGGTCGGGGGACCATTGGAGGGTGTAAGTCGTGCCGGGGGTGGATTTGAAGTCGAGGCTGATGAGGCTGTTGTTGCCGTAGCGGGTGAAGCTGGCGACGGCGAGGTCTTCGACAGCGTTGTTGACGACGACGAACTGGCCCATTAAGCCTTCGTCCTCGTGATTGGCGAAGTGGCAGTGATACATGAAGGGGTTCGTGTTGCTGGCAAAGTGATCGAACTTGGCGATGAAGGTGACGCTGCTGTTGCGCTGCACATACAGCGTGTCCTTCCAACCGACTTCATAGGGCGCGATGCCGGTGACGCTGGCGGGGTTGCCACCATTTGCGCTGACGCGGGAGATGAGAGCGAACTCGATGTCGTGAATGTGGAAGCTGTGACTGAAGCCTGAGGTATTGGTGATGGTCCAGCGCTCGATGGCGTTGAGGTTGATGGTGTGGTTGAAGACGGTGGGGCTGAACAAGTCGTCGCCATCAAAGAAGAAGACGCCGGGGGCACCGCCGGTGATGCTGAGGGTGCGCGTGGTGGGGTTGGTGACGTCGCCGTTGGTCCACAGGGCGTTGGTGGTGAGTGTGGTGGGGCGCGTGAGCACGGGGCTGGCGGTTTGTGCGGCGATGTTGATGCGCAGGATGTTGAAGTCGAGGTTGTTCAACAAGCTGCCGAACTGGCCTGTGGTTTGCGGTTCGCCGCCGGGATAGCTGTTGGAGAGCGGTGTGCCGAGCGAGGCGCTGTTGTTGTAGGCCATGAGGTTGATGAAGCCACCCAGCGTG
>JANOBP010000729.1:0-3988 GCA_031411715.1 Verrucomicrobiaceae bacterium
CAGAGGCGCTGCAACTACTTGGCCTGCCGCAGAATCATCCCGCTGCATCCCTGCTCACTGTTCAGGGTGGTACTTTGCGAATCGAGAGCGTGGGACGTTATGGAGATCAGTTGCTGGGCGTCGCTATGATTATGCAAAAAGGTGCGCAGGTCAGAGTGCTGAAGCGTGAGGAGTTCATGCCGAGGTAGGCCTTGAGAGAGTCTGCAGGGGTGGTCCGTAGTGATGGGTAACTCATGCTTCCATCCTATCCAGCCACTCATTTCAATCGCCGCGACTGGTTGCGAGTCGGCGGGTTGGGCTGCTTGGGGCTCTCACTGCCGCGCATGCTGCGGGCTGAGCCGTTGCGGAATAAAGATGCTTCCTTTGGCCGAGCCAAGAGCTGCATCATCCTCTTTCTAAGTGGCGGACCGCCGCAACATGAGACCTTTGACCCGAAGCCAGACGCCCCACTGGAGATTCGAGGTGACATCAAATCGATCCGCACCTCCGTGCCGGGAATTCATTTCTCCGAAACCCTGCCGCGCACAGCCAAGCTGATGCACCACCTCGCGGTGATCCGGTCGATGACCACGGGCATCAATGCACACTCCACCAGCGGCTGCTTCATGCTCACCGGCTATGCTCCGACCAGCAAAGCGGAGAACGTTCCTCCAAGTGCCAACGACTGGCCCAGCTTCGCATCGGTCATCGGAGCCCTGAAGCCGAGTGAGCGCTCACCGCTTTCCGCAGTCGTGCTGCCGGAGCGCATTGAGAACAATGGCAACATCATCTGGCCAGGCCAAAACGGCGGCTTTATGGGGGCACCCTGGCATCCGCAACTCATCAAATGCAACCCCGCCGCAGAGCGGATGCGGATTGAGGGCATGTCCTTGGCAGAGGGTATGACGGATCTGCGCTTAACCGAGCGTGGTGACCTGCTGCATCAATTGGACGCCAACTTTCGCTGTTCACTGATGAATCCACTCATGGAGGAAGCAGGCGCTATGCAGCATCGTGCTTTCGATTTGATTCACTCCGAATCCAGCCGCGCAGCGCTCGAAATCGAACGCGAACCCGCGGTGGTGCGTGATCGCTACGGTCGCGGCAAATTTGGCCAAAGCGTGCTGCTGGCACGTCGGCTCGTCGAGGCGGGGGTGCGCCTGGTGCAGGTCAATTGGCCGCGCGAGCCGGGTGACGACAAAGAAGGCAGCCCACTATGGGATACGCATCAGCGCAATGGTCCACGTGTGCGAGACGTGCTGGCCCCGCAATTTGACACGGCCTATGCGGCCCTGATCCAGGACCTTCAGTCGCGTGGTTTGCTCGATGAAACGCTCATCGTCGTCATGGGCGAGTTTGGCCGCTCTCCGATCATCAATAAAAGCGGTGGGCGAGATCACTGGGGCAGCGTCTTTTCTGTCGCCATGGCTGGTGCTGGCATTCCAGGTGGTCAAATCATCGGCTCCAGTGACAAAATTGGTGCTTACCCGGAAGACCGTCCTGTGCGTCCACCAGACTTGGCCGCCAGCATCTTTCACCTGCTTGGCGTAGCACCGAACCGTGAATTCCTCGATCCCGTACAACGTCCGCGACCTGTTACCGATGGCGGCGCGCCTCTCAGAGAGTTGGTTGGTGTGTAATATTCAGGCTCTGAGTGAGTAGCCAGCCCCTTTTCGGCAGAAGGAATGGAGCTTTGCGAAAAGCGTGCTGGACAACTCCCTTGGTTTTTTCATAGAGTAACAATTCTCATCACAACGGCATGCGCATTCTCTCCAAAGTCCTCTGGACCCTCGCCTTTCTAACCGCCACCTTCTTATGGATGGTGCTCTTTGAGCACGGATTCAGCATGAAGGGACTGACGGAAGGCACGCAGAAAGAATTGCAGGTCATCAGCTCTTGGTTTTCCAGCGGCAAAAAGTAGCAAGTATTCAAGACACTCTCAGACACGGCAAATATGATCATCAAGGACTCAGAACTCGACCCGAAATATCAAAACCTCTGGAAGCGCGCGCTCGTATCCAATGAGCAGCGCAACTGGGACTACGTCATCAATCTCCTGCTCCCCATCGTGAAGGAGAATCTGGGTTTCCTCGATGGCCGCATGATCCTGCGCCGAGCTGAAGGTGAGAAGATTAATGCAGCCGGTAAAAAATTCAGCCTCGGCATGGGCGGAGCTGGCAGCCTCTTTAAATCAAGCAAGAAAGAGCCGGCGGAGCAGATCGCTGATCTCGAAGAGAACGTCTTCCAGAAAGACCCCTTCAGCATCACATCGAACACGCTGCTCTATGATCTGGCCATGAAGCTCCATTTCCCGGACCTGGCCGCTTTTGCACTGGAAACCGTGCGCCTGGGCCATCCAGACAACACCAAGATGATGCACAAGCTCGCGGTCCATTACATGGCTCATGAGCAGCCTGAAAAAGCCACCGACGTTTATGCCAGCATCCTCAAGATCGATCCGCGTGACATTGACGCCAACAATGGTGTGAAGAACGCCGCCGCCAAAAGCTCCATCCTCCGCCAAGGCTGGGGTGGTAGCATCAAGGACGCCATGAAGGACTCTGGCGAGGTCGCCAAGCTCGAAATGCTCCAACGCCAGGGCATGACCAAGGAGCAGATGGAGCAATTCCTCGCTGAAACCATCGCCACTTACGAGCAGGACCAGACCAACCTCGTCATCGTCAAGCGCATGGCCGATCTCTATGAGAAACTCGGCCAACTCGACAGCGCATTGATGTTCTTCGACTACTCACTCACGCTCAATCCGGGCGATGTGGCCATGCAGCGCAAAGTCGAAATCCTGCGTGACAAAGTTCAGGACATCCAGCTCACGCAAATGGAGGCTGATATTGAAGCCGATCCTTCTGCACCCGACATTGACGACAAGCGCGCCCAAATTGCCGAAATTCGTCGTCAGCGCGCGGGTGTGCTCATTGCCGACGCTAAAACCCGCGTGGACCGCAATCCGACGGACAAAGGACTGCGCTTTGAACTGGGGCAGGCCTATTTCACCGGCGGCATGTACACCGAGGCCATTCCCGAGCTCCAGCAGGCCCGCTCCAACCCACATATCCGCACCAAGGCCATGCTGATGCTCGGCCGTTGCTTCGAGCGCAAGAACATGAACGATCTGGCCCAAAGCGTCCTCAATGAGGCCGTCAAAGAGCTGGTCGTCATGGATAACACCAAGAAAGAGATCCTCTATGAGCTGGCCATGGTGAGCGAGAAAATCGGCAAACAAGACGCCTACCTCGAAGCACTCAAAGAAATCTACAATGCTGACTACGGCTACCGCGACGTGGCAAAGCGTGTGGAGTCTTCCTACAATTGATGCGCAGCTGACTGGCATTCTGATTGGCGGGAGCGAAGAGATAAACAATCGACGATAGACGATAGATGTGCTGCTGAGCCGCCTATTGCTATCGTCTATCGTCTATTCTGATCAGCAGGCTCGAAGAGATTTCACAATCAACATGCCCATGACTCCTACCACCACCTTTCTTGATCCTGCGGCCCTCATGCGCATCAAGTCGCTCGAGCTTCGCGCGAAGGTCGTCGTCGAAGGCCTCTGGAAAGGCATGCATCGCAGCCCCTATCACGGCTTCTCGGTCGAGTTCAGTGAGTACCGCGCCTATGTCCAGGGTGATGATCCACGCTACATCGACTGGAAGGTGCTTGCTCGCAGCGACCGCACTTACATCAAGAAATTCGAGGATGAAACGAACCTGCGTTGCCAGCTCGTCATCGATCATAGCAAGTCGATGGGTTATGGCTCGCAAGGCTACTCCAAAGCCGATTACGCCGCCACTTTGGCCGCCACGCTTGCTTCATTCCTGATGAAGCAGGGGGACGCGGCTGGCCTCACGACCTTTGCAGAAGGTGTCGAGGAACATCTGCCACCGCGCAATCGCCCAGGTCATCTCCGCCGCATCATTACGGAACTGGAGCGCCCCGCCAAAGCCACGGGCACCTCGCTCGCCGTCTCCATCAGCCAACTCGCCGATCTTCT
>JANOBP010000730.1:0-1563 GCA_031411715.1 Verrucomicrobiaceae bacterium
TATGGGTTGATCTTTGAGGACGAATATTTCGCCGGACTCGTCTCCGATGGAGAGCTGGGAGAACGTGTGACGGGCCTGCCGGTCATCGAAGTGGCAGGCGGGCCTTGTGCGCGAATCAAACTGGAGGATTGGCAGAAGAACATCACCCAGATCGGTCCGCTCTTTGCACAGATGGCCGCGGAGCATGAAGTTGATCCCTCACGGCCAGCGATGGAGTTTTACCGCAGCTTCACGGAGCTGCATCTGCTGCTGCCGGTGAAGATTGGCTGACTGGCTTGCGTTTGGAAGAGCATGAAAACGTTCTTTGCTGCCTTTGCGTTGGTTTCATCGTTACATGCTCAGGAAATCACGCCGTTTCCGAAGGCGCATGTGCAGAGTGTGTGGGTGCAGTCGATCTGGGCGGATGGGAAGCACAATGGGTTTCCAGGAATCGCACGAGTGGGAGACTTTTATTATGTGACGTTCCGCAGCGGGGAAGGACATGGCTCGGAGAAGTCAGACATCGTGGTGATTCGTGCTGCGGCGAAGGATTTGAAGACTTGGGAGAAGGTGGCGTCGTTCACGCGGGATCATGATTGCCGTGATCCGCTGGTGTTTGATAACAATGGCAAGGTGCAGGTCGTGTTTCACTCGAAGGAGGATTTCTATTCGCAGTCTGCGGACGGTTTGACATGGAGTGAGCCGCAGATGCTGAACGCAGAATTCGTGAAGCCGACAACGGAGAGTAAGCTGACCTTCAAATCGGAGCGGCGCTGGCTGTTTCGCATCCGTCAGGGGCCCGATGGTGCGTTTTACAGCCTGGCGCGCTGCGGGATCAAGGATCAGGGCGGCGCATTTGGCCTGATCACTTACCGCTCCGAAGATGGGGTGAACTTCAAGGCCCTGCACACCTATGCGGAAGGTCCCACGAGTGCGCTGAGTCAAGCTGGCGGCACCGGCTGGGGCCATGAGGCGGATGTGGCGTGGACGCCGGACGGCACGATGGTGAGTGCGATCCGCAATGGCAATCCGGGCATCGTGGTGCTGGGCAAAGGGCCGCTGGGGCCGTGGAAGGCCTTTCAAACCGATGCGTGGAACTTCGGTGGTCCAGCGCTGCACCGCACCAAGGGCGGCGGCATCCTGCTGGCGGCACGTGCGCTGCCAGAGAAGAACACGACGGGTTTTCCATCCGTGTGCAAGGTGTGGACTGTGACAGCTGATGGAGTCGAGAAGCCGTGGATCATGCCGAGCGGCGGTGATGGCGCGTATCAGAGCTTTGCTGACGGCGTGGCGGGTGATGAGGTGCTGCTGGCGTATTATTCCTCGCACGAATACCCGCAGCCGAGCGGTGTGGGCAAAAATCCGGCGAATATTTACCTCGCGCATCTGCGTGTGCGGCACGTGGCACCTGAAGTGAAATAAAAAAGGCCGATCCTCGCGGATCGCCCTTTGGGTTTAAGTTGGTGGATGATGTTACTTCACGATGCCGAGCAGCTCGACGTCAAAGATGAGTGCTTCATCAGGGCCGATCTTGGGTGGTGAACCGCCAGGGCCGTAGGCGAGGTCGGAAGGGATGAAGAGACG
>JANOBP010000731.1:0-22654 GCA_031411715.1 Verrucomicrobiaceae bacterium
GTGAACTATCCACCAAAGTGCTCAAGACCAGCCCGGTCAAAGGCTCCATCCGCAGCAAACGCAAGCGCTGCTCCCTCGACCCCGCTTTCAGGACGGCATCCACCCAACACATTTTCCATGGTTTTGATGCGTAAGCCCTGAGGTTGATTAAGTAGCGCTGCATTTCCGATCGAAATGAGCGCGATCTAGCGTTCTGATGGTCCGAACCCATATGAAACGATTCTTCCTCCTATCCGCATCTGCTGTAGCCGCTATGACGGCTGGTTTTCTGAATTTCGATGCCTTGGCTCAAAGTGCTGGTGGCGAATGGCAAAACTGGTTCTCTGATGGCTCGCTTCAGGGCGGGCAGATCATCAGTGGCACTGCCAGCTACAAGGTGGAAGCCGGTGTGCTGACTGGAACAACGGTCGATGGGAGTCCAAACTCGTTTTTAGCGATCGGACCGTTCAAAGACTTTGAATTGGAGTTCGAAGTCAATGTTGATGACGCGCTGAACTCGGGTGTGCAGGTGCGCAGCCACATCGCGAAAGATGGTGATCCAGCTCCAGAGGGCAGCAAGGGCAAGCCATTGCCTGCTGGCCGTCTTTATGGACCGCAGTGCGAGATCGCAGTGAATGGCACGGCGGGTGATTTTTACGATGAAGCTCGACGTGGCACTTGGTGGAGCATTTTAACGAAAACGGAAGCGGTGCGCACTGATGCTGCGAAGGCGGCCTTCAAAAAGGGAGAGTGGAACCATTACCGAATCGTGGTGAAGGGGGACCACTACCAGAGCTTTGTAAATGGTGTGGCTACGGCAGATTTCACACAAGCCGGTGATCCAGAAGGCTATATCGGCTTTCAAGTACATGGCATCAAGAAGGGAGATGGCCCTTATAACGTGCGGTGGCGTAAGGTGAAGTTCCGCGAGACCAAGTAAGTCGCATCTATTGCGATTTGTCGCAGGCTGAAAGCTGTCCATCATTAAGGCCATGCAAACGAACGTGTTGGGCAAGCCTCTGGAGTGTTGTTGTCGGAATCCACTGACTGGATTCTATCGGGATGGTTTTTGCCGCACGGGCGCGGGAGATTCGGGAATGCACACGGTGTGCATTGAGGCGACGAAAGAGTTTTTGGAATTCTCGCTAAGTCGTGGGAATGATTTGAGCACTCCGCGTCCGGAGTATGAATTTCCCGGCCTTAAACCGGGCGACCGCTGGTGCCTGTGCGTATCACGCTGGCAGGAAGCGTTGAAGGCCGGCATCGCGCCACCGGTGTTTTTGAGCGCGACGCACTATTCAGCCATGGAGTGGGTGAACTTGAGTGACCTCAAAGAACATGCGCTCGATGATGGAGTGGAGCTTTGAGCAAAATCAGGCGGTCTCGGTGACCTGAAACCAGGACGTATCGCCGCACCAGACACGGGCTCTTTCGGCTAAAGCTGCGGCTTGCTCCAAAGAATGGGTGATGGCGAACATGGTAGAGCCGGATCCAGACATGAGCGCCGCACGCACTTCATTTTGGCCAAGAAGCCAAGTTTGAAGGGCTGGGAGCATCAGATGCTTTTCAAAAACTGGACGCTCAAGGTCATTCACCATCGAGCCCCATGGACATAGCTGGGGACCGTAGGAAATGCCAGCTAGTTCCTGAGAGCTTGCCCAACGCTGATAGGCCCATGGTGTCGGGATCGGAAAGGGGGGCTTGATAAGAAGAAGCGGGAGCTGGTGCGGGAAGTCGGCGGGTGTGACGATTTCTCCGCGGCCGGTTCCATCGGCAGCTGTGCTATCAAGAAGGAAGCACGGAACATCCGAGCCAATGTCCGCTGCGATTTCGAGGAGATCGCTTTGTGATAATGGTGAACCTAAGAGCAGGTTAAAGGCTCGAAGGACAGTGGCAGCATTGCTACTGCCGCCGCCGAGGCCTGCACCGTGTGGGATGCGTTTTTCAAGGTGGATGCGCCAGGAAGAATGCCTGCCAACGCGGTTTTCAAAAGCACGCAGGGCTTTGAGTGCGAGGTTGGATTCATCCGAGGGGACGGTGGAATCGGAGCAAGTGAAATGGACTTCCGTCCCATCGCCAAGGTGCTCAATTTCGACGGTATCCCCGAAAGCGAGTCTGACGATGCGGGTCTCGATGGTGTGGAAGCCATCGCCGCGCTTGCCGAGGATACGCAGGGAGGTGTTGATCTTAGCTGGCGAGAGAAGAGTCATGGGGGATTAGCTTTTGCGGCCCAAAAGAGCCAGCATGCGGCCGGTGCGGCCTTTTTCGAGGCGGTAGGAATAGAAACGAGTTAGGTCGGAAGAGGTGCAAATGCCTTCATCATGGATCTGAGAGGCGGGGACGCCAAATGCAAAGGCTTGCTGGCGAACTTGCGCAGCAAAGTCGATCTCGTAGGCAGGCGGACGGATGCATGGGCTGAGCTGAACGTGAATATCATTCGGCTGAGAGCCAAAATGCTCTCGCATGAGCTGCAAGGCATGACTGGTGATGCCCAGTTCACTGCCCTTTTTCCCAGAATGAAGCAGCCCACAAGCACCCGTGCGGGAATCAGTGAGAAAAACGGCACAACAATCCGCAACATAGATGCCAAGAAGCAGTCCTGGCGTATTGGTTAACATGCCATCCGTGCCCGTGATCGGCTGAAAAGGGGCTGAATCAAGTATGGCAACTTCTTTGCCATGAACCTGCTCAGCAATGCATAAACTCGCAGCTGAAAACCCCATCTCGCTAGCCTGATCTCGATGCCAAGACCCAAGACGCTGAATCACCTCGTCACGTTCGCCATTCACATCAATGTCGGGATGACGAAGTGTGAAGCGGTGAGTAAAGCGAGAGTCAGCCGCAAGCGCGGTGAAGGTCATCCATAACATGCCTGTTGATGTCGGAGAAAAGCAAAAGGCGCAACGGAGAATCCGCTGCGCCCTTGGTTGTTATCTGGCTGTTGTCTTAAAGCTGGTTCAGCGTGCCGCGACGGCTGCAGTATCGAAGTTACGATAGGAACTGATGAAAGAGGCAGCGTCGCTGGAGGCGGTTTCGGTCATTGCTGAGGCGATTTGGTTTTGGAGCTCGTCACGAAGGCGGCTGACGAGATCTAGTCCGCGGGAGGTAATGCGGACGAGGACCTTTCGGCGATCATCAATGGCGTGCGTGCGCTCCATGTAGCCGAGTTTTTCCAAGCGATCAACAAGACCCGTGGCAGCAGCCGTGGAATGTCCCATTTTGCGCGCGATGTCAGTCATGGTCAACTCAGGGGAAGTTGACAAGTAACTTAGCAGAAAGAACTGAGCGAAGGAAATATTGTCCCTATTGAGCTCACGGGAGAGGTTCAGCAGGAACTCGCGCTGACTGAACAGAATGAAATCTGCCAATTTGGCGTGGTCTTTGGCTGGGTTTTTGATTCCGTTTGTCATGATGTGGTTTCCTTAGAGCTATGGTTTCGGTAAAGTCTCGACTATCAATAATGTATGCGCCCGCAAAGATAGAGGCAAGATTAATTCCATATATTTCATAACTTTTTACCCTTCTTACAGTAAGAAGCTATCAAAGATGAGAAATTAATATGACTTTATTATTACCCACGAAAGGCTTTTTGGCAAGGATTTACCTTCGTGAGCTTGAGATCGTTTTGTGCTGTCCAGCCTCTGCGGTGAAGATCAATCGCTCCGACTAACTCAATTCCCGGCCTTTTGTCTCTGGTGCGAACCAAACAATAATGATGCCCAGCAAATAGATAAAGCAGAGCACGCTACCTGCCTTGGCAAAGGAGCCGTCGAAATATTTCATCAGGTTGGCGGTCTGCAGTGCACCGATCGCGGCCAGTACTCGGCCAAAGTTGAAGCAGAAGCCTTGCCCCGTTGCCCGAACCTGCGTCGGGAACAACTCAGGGAAGTAAAGCGGAAAGAAGCCATAGAACGAGGCGCTGATGCCGCCGATCAAGAAGCCCGTAAAGAGGAACCATGGCGTGTAGCTGCTGTTGGTCTGATAAAAGAGCAGCGCCGCACCAATGGTAGCGATACAGAGGATGGTATAGGTAATGCGGCGTCCCAGTTTGTCCCCCATCAGCG
Source organism: Verrucomicrobiaceae bacterium (assembly GCA_031411715.1). Taxonomy (GTDB): domain Bacteria; phylum Verrucomicrobiota; class Verrucomicrobiia; order Verrucomicrobiales; family Verrucomicrobiaceae; genus Prosthecobacter. The sequence continues at coordinate 4,044 of JANOBP010000731.1, forward strand.
CGGCGACCATGGTGAAAATGATCGCCCCGGTGGCCGTCCAGATCTGTGCCCAATCTTTGGCATGCAGAGCGGGGTCCCCTGCCAATTCCTCAGCCCATTTCGGAGCCCACTGCACAGCCCCCCAAGTTCCCATGAGGGCTACGCCGGCAAGCCCGGCACCTAGCAACATGCGTTTCATAATGAACGGTCTAGATGCATTCGAGTCTGTGGATGCGGCGCGGCCAAGATATTGCCAAACCGGGTACATATATCCCAGCAACGTCACTAACACGCCCGTGATGGTGATCAAGATGGAAACAGGGATGCTCAGTGTCGCGGTCGTTTTTGGTGCCCAAACCCACACCACGAGCAGGGCGGACATGCAGCCAATCAGCACGCCAAAGAGATCCTTGGTGGCCCAGTGGTCGGTGCTGCCGCGCGCCTTCTCTTCCTCCCACTTTTTGGACTCACCGACAAAAATCTGAATGAAAAACACCAGCGCTGCCGGCACCGCTCCGCTCATCATCAGAATACGCCAGCCATTGTTGGCTAGCATGGTCGTTACCGACTCTTGGCTCAGTCCGCAGGCCAGTAAAGAGCTTTGCACCGTATCCAGCGCGCCAGCCAGCCCCAGGCTCAGGAATCCAGCCAGCAGGTAGCCCACGTTGGCCGCCGCGCCGATCAGCCCCGCCACCAGCATGCGTGATTTGCCCGGCCATACCTCGTTCACTAGCGCCACTCCCAACGACCACTCACCACCCATACCAAGCGAGGCGATGAAGCGATAAGCCGCGATCTCTTCCGCTTGCCGAGCGATACCGCACAGACCAGTGAAAATGGCATACGTAAAAATTGACAGCGACATCGCCTTCACCCGGCCGATGCGGTCTCCTAGCCAGCCAAACACCACCCCACCCGTCGCCGCTCCGACCAAGAACATAGCCATAATCACACCGAACCAATTATTCAGTTCTGTGGCCGCAGATCCACCTAGCAGCTCTTTTAGTGCATCACGCCCAGTTAAAGGAAACAGGCCCATTTCAAAGCCATCAAACATCCACCCTAGAAAGGCGGCTATTAGAGCAAACGTGCGGGCGGTGCCGGCGGAGGGAGAGGTCATGAGAAGTGAAGGATGACATCAAACGACCCGCGCAGGAAGTTTTTTCCTCCTCACACCACGAGTTCCTATATTTCCAGCCAAGGGCATCCAACTGAGTGCTTACTCTGCTACTGTCCCACCTCCGGGCTGAAAATCCGGCATCGAGTCCACATAAAGAGCCTCGACTTTTTCACGTGCCCACGGCGTGCGGCGCAGAAATGTCAGGCTCGACTTAATGCTGGGATTCCAATTGAAACAATTGATCGGAATCATTCGCCCAAGCATCTCCCAACCATAATGCTCCACGAGCTGGGTGACGATTTTCTCCAGCGTGATGCCATGGAGTGGGTTTTTGGGGCCTGCGGCGTGCATCGTAATTCTGACTGAAATTTCTAGAGCAAGCGCCACTCCCGACCATCCGCTCGGAGCAAGTCATCGGCCTCCTTGGGCCCCCAACTGCCGGCTGGGTATTCATGCATTGGCGGTGGGGTCGAAGATTGGTGCCAAGCGTGCTCGATTTCGTCGATGAACTTCCAAGCGTTCTCCACCTCGTCTCGCCGAGCGAAAAGGGTGGCGTCACCGGCCATCGCATCCAGGAGCAGTCGCTCGTAGGCCTCGGGGCTGGCTTTGCCGAAGCTTGATGAATAGCGGAAGTCCATTTTCACCTGCTGCATGCTCATGGCCTGACCAGGCTGCTTGCAGAGGATGCGTAGCGCGATGCCTTCATCCGGCTGAATCCGAATGACGAGGGTGTTTTCACTGTTTTTGAGCAGCGATGCGGTGGCGAAGGGCACTTGTGGCGGCTTTTTAAAATGCACGCTGATCTCCGTGGCTTTTTTGGGCAGTTGCTTGCCGACGCGGATATAAAACGGCACGCCTTGCCAACGCCAGGTGTCCACATGCAATCTCAGAGCAACGTAGGGTTCAGTCTTGGACTCGGGATTGACCCGGTCTTCCTCACGATAGCCAACACGTGCAACCCCATCGACAGCACCCTCAATGTATTGCGCTCGGACCACGTTCGCGCCGACTGCCTCAGGCCCTACTAGCGGCCGCAGGGCACGGATCACCTTCACTTTTTCATCGCGCACACTGTCAGCACTCAGATCCGTCGGCGGCTCCATGGCGACGAGAGTCAGCAGCTGGAAGAGGTGGTTCTGCACCATGTCACGCAAGGCACCGGCGGTGTCATAGTAGCCACCACGGCCACCTTCCATACCCAGGTTCTCAGCGCAGGTGATCTGGATGTGATCGATGTAACGGCTGTTCCAGTTTGGCTCAAAGAGCGCATTGGCAAAGCGCAGCACCATGATGTTTTGCGCGGTTTCTTTGCCCAGGTAGTGGTCAATGCGGTAGGTGTCCTTTTCCTCAAAGGTTTCAGCCACGACGGCATTCAAACCGCGTGCCGTAGCCAGGTCTTTGCCAAACGGCTTTTCACAAACGACGCGCGCCCATTTGCCCGCAACGCCTTTGTTGAGTCCTGCGGCACGGATCATCTCAAGGATCGGTTTGAAGTACTCCGGAGCGGCAGCGAGGTAAAAAAGCCGATTTGCAGGCTCACCGCGATCGACGTCGAATTGATCAAGCAGTTTCCCGAGCGCCTTGTAGCCTTCGATGTCCTCGAACTCGCTGCGGTGGTAATGAATGCACTGCGCGTAGCTGCCCCAAAGCTCATCGTTATGACCTTGGCGGCTATTTTTACGATTTCCCTCTTCCAGTTCAGCACGGAAGCCCTCGTCGGTTTTGTCACGTCGTGCGAAACCGATCACCTTGAACTGCGGCGGCAGGTCGCCACAGGCGGCGATGTTGTAAATGGCAGGGATTAACTTGCGGTGAGTGAGGTCCCCCGTGGCACCAAAAATGACCACAGAGCAGGGTTCCGCACGGTGGCGGGAGAGGAGAGTTTCTTGGAAGGGATTTTCCAGTTCAGGCATGATTTGGATGGGGCGAAAGGAGTGCCAGACTAGCCCGGTGACTTGCAATGGCAACCCGTGAAGAGCATGCCGCGTGCCGCCTCTCATGAAATGACTTCATCCGCACCATGAGCCACGCTGATCCCCTACCCCGCCAAAGACCCCATTTCTCTTTCGTGAAAATTCTTTAGCCCGGATGCGGCTCAAAAGTTTGACAGAGGGGTTGAACCGTTGATCATCCTCAACAAATGAGTGATACGGCACTGCCAGAGATTACGATTCCTGAAGACGTAAAAAAAGAAAAAGGCCTGTGGGAAAAAACCCGCAAGAGCCTGATCGAGCGTTTGAACAATTGGGAAGACCAGCGCACCTGGAATGAGTTCTACCAGACCTACTGGCGGCTGATTTTCAGCGTCGGCACCAAAGCGGGCCTCACGCGTGAGGAAGCCTTCGACGTGGTGCAGGAAACCGTCATCGCCATCGCCCGGCAGGTGCAAAAAGGACAGTACGATCCCCGCGCAGGCTCCTTCAAGGCCTGGCTCCTGCAAATGACCCGCTGGCGCATCCTGGACGTCTTCCGCGCACGCAAACGCCAGCCCTCACTCGCCGATCAAGGCAACGCGGACAGTGAAGACACCAGCGGGCAGATCATCGACCGCCTGTCCCATGAAAAGGACAACATGCTGGAAAAAATCTGGGACCGCGAGTGGCGTGACAACATCACCGCCGCCGCACTCGAGCGCGTGAAGGCCAAAGTCTCCCCACGTCAGTTCCAGATCTTCGACTGCTATGTCATGAAAGGCTGGGGCGTCAAAAAAACCTCCGAAGCCCTCGGCATCAATGCCGCCCAAGTCTATCTGGCCAAGCACCGCGTGGGTGCGCTGGTTAAAAAAGAAGTCCAAGGACTCGAGCACACGATGCTTTAGTGGCCGAATTTCTCGGTCATGCGAGAGTCCCAACGCTGCAATATCGATCAGCGGGACGCGCCACTGCTCCGCCCTTGAGGCAACAAGGGCTGCCCAAACATCAGGCGGAAGCGATTGCCGGGATGGAGCATCTCGAGTTGCTTCCTGGATGCCTTTCTTTCGTTGTCGGTTAAGGGCAGAGCAAGCTGCTCGTTCTCGCACGCCGAACCGAGCCCCGTGAATGGTCGTTTCTCGGCCAGTGCGGAAGTCAAAGAGGGTTTGAGCTGGGAGGAATCCATTCACGGAGATGATGTGGAAGATGGCATCGACGTCAACTAAGCAGGCAACTTTAAGGCACCCGCGGAAACTTCGCGAAGTTCGGCTTCCGCTTCTCCACAAAGGCTTTTTTGCCCTCCTGAGCTTCTTCACTCATGTAGTAAAGAAGCGTCGCATTTCCGGCCAGGTCTAGAAGACCCATTTGCCCATCACAGTCGGCGTTGAGGGCAGATTTGAGGCAGCGCAATGCTAGTGGGCTGTGTTGGAGCATCTCGCGGCACCATTTAACGGTTTCCGCTTCGAGATCGGCCAGTGGAACCACGGTGTTGACCAGGCCCATTTCGAGCGCTTGCTGGGCGTCGTATTGGCGGCAAAGGTACCAGATCTCACGCGCTTTTTTCTGGCCAACAATGCGGGCGAGGTAACTCGAGCCCAGGCCACCGTCGAAACTGCCCACTTTAGGCCCAGTCTGGCCAAATTTGGCGTTGTCCGCAGCGATGGTGAGATCACACACCACATGCAGCACATGGCCACCACCGATGGCGTAACCCGCAACCATGGCGACGACGGGCTTGGGGATCGTGCGGATCTTCCGCTGCACATCGAGGATGTTCAGGCGCGGGATGCCGTCCTCACCGACATAACCCGCACTGCCGCGCACTTTTTGATCTCCACCCGAGCAGAAAGCCAGTGGGCCCTCTCCGCAAAGAATGATGACACCGACCTCCCGGTCCTCATGAACAATCTCAAAGGCCTCCAGCATTTCCTTGACCGTCAGTGGCCGGAAAGCGTTGCGCACCTTGGGCCGGTTGATGGTGATCTTGGCAATGCCGTCGCTGGTTTTTTCCAGCTTGATGTCGGTAAAGGTTTTGATGGGAGTCCACATGGCGAGTTGGAGAGTCAAGAGACTCGTCAGGAGGTCAAGATGACATCCATCTGGAATCTTTACCCGCAGACAATTCAGGGCATCCGTCAAACGTAGCGCCATAGGTTGGTTTTAGTTGGTAAGAGCTGGAGACCTAAACTTGGACTCTTATGGATAGAACCGAACCAACGATCCTTTTGAAGCGCGATGCACTTGGCAGGGTGACGCTGCCGCGTGAACAACGGGAGGCATTGATCGCCGAGTTTGAGCGCACTAGGCAAAAGGGCACGGAGGCTAACCATGCGGAGGGCATCAAGAACGGCACCTCCGCTTCATGGGTGTAGGACTGCGTAAAAAGCCGGCAACTGAACGTCGCGCCGCACGTTTCTAGCCCATGCGCCTTCTCATTCTTCTATTCGCCCTCACCCTTCCTCTTCATGCCCAAAAGGCGGATAAAAAGAAGGGCACTGTCAAACTTACCACTGCCGAGGTCACCACGCGTGACATCGTTTACAAAACCACGTCACAGGGTGAGCTCAAACTTCACTTCTTCAGCCCCAAGAGTGAGGTTCATGCTGCTGTGCAGCGTCCATGCGTCGTGTTTTTCTTTGGCGGTGGCTGGAAGAGCGGATCTTACCTCCAATTCGTCCCGCAGGCCGAGTACCTCGCCTCACGTGGCATCATCGCGGCCTGTGCTGATTACCGCATCCTGAGCATTCACAAAACCACTCCAGACAAAGCGGTGGAAGATGCCAAAAGCGCCATCCGCTGGGTCCGTGGCCATGCGGGTGAGATCGGTGTCGATCCGAATAAAGTCATCGCGGCAGGTGGCTCCGCAGGCGGACACCTGGCAGCCTGCACCGCTCTTGTCAGCGCTTACAATGCCGCATCGGACGACAAGGCTATATCCGCGAAGCCGAACGCCCTCGTGCTCTTCAATCCCGCGCTGAACATCGCCACGCTTTTCAAACAGCGCGAGACCGGCGACAGCGGTGTCACACTTGAAATGGCCGAAGCCATCACGCCAAACAACTTCGTCGCCAAAGACACGCCTCCCGCCATTCTATTCTTCGGCACCGCAGACAAACTCAAGGCGGGTGGTGACGAGTACATCCAAAAGGCACGTGCGCTTGGCCTGCGTGCTGAAATGCATACCGCTGCGGACATGCCTCACGGGTTCTTCAACAGGGAGCCGTGGATTCACGTCACTGCCAAACAAATGGACAGCTTCCTCACCTCACTCGGTTACCTCAGTGGAGAACCCACGATCAAGCTACCAGGGTCCGCCCCCGCCCTGAAGGCGGAGTAGCTTTTGCGTCAGGCTTTGTTTTGGCTCTGCCACTCTTCAAAGGCATCACGTGTCAGCCGGAACTCCGCGCTGCAACGTGGGCAGGTCACCTTGGCAACGCCATCCTCGAAGATGTGATCGAGATCATCTTTGGGCAGGCGCAGGATGATGGGCATGAGGCGCTCGACGCTGCAACCGCACTCGAACTGGTAGCCACGGGTCTCCAGCAGCGTGAGATGATCGGTTTGCTCGAGAGCGAGCACGTCTTCGAGCGTGATGGCGCTTAGCCAGGCTTCATCGCAGTCGGGCTCGGCGGAGATTTGGACGAATTCTTCCTCAGCGAGGCGGAAGAGGCGCGTGAGTCGCTGCTCGCTGGTGGTGTAGAATTCCTCGACGGCGCGGAAGATGTCCTCGCTGTTGAATTGGATCATGCTCTGCCGCGCCTGATGATTGGGGCGGGTTGTTTGGGCAATGAAGAGCGCCTCGCCATCCTGCTTCACGTCCTCGGTGAAAATGCGGCCAGTGACTCGCGGTGGCAGCGTGCTGCCGGTGACGAAGAGATTGGCACGCTGCGGATCTTTGACATGGATGGTCCATGCGCAGGTTTCATCATGCGGGCGTGAGCACAGATGCAGCGTGAGCGCAGCGAGGCCGTCTTTGAGCATCTGATCGAGTGACTCCTTATGCTGAATACCGTGCAGCATGAGGTGCAGGTAGTAGTCCAGATACAGCGGACTGAAACGCCCGCGCACCATCAGGGCGTTACGCTTGCGAATGAAGTAAGAGCGGAGTTCGACGATGGAGAGATCTGGCGGAGGAAGGGCGCTCATTTCGAGATGCGATAGAGCTTGTCCTGCGTGCGGATGAAGAGGCTGCTGTCGCTGACGGAGATGCTGGCGCGGACGCTCTGGAAGTTTCCGTTGGGTTTGGAGCCGTTGCCCATCTCGTTCATACCAAGAAGCTCGAATTTGTCCGTGTCAGCCTTGGCAACATAGACTTCGCCCCAAAAGTTCACGCAGTACACTTTGCCATCGGCGACAGTTGGGCTGCTTTCGAATTTGGTTTTGCCACCGAGTTCGCCGGTCCAAACGACCTTGCCGGTTTTCGGCTCCAGGCAGCTCAGGGTCTTCTTGCCGCCGTCGAGGACGTAGAACTTACCTTTGTAGAAAGCAGGCGTGGGCACATCGCTGGTCACGCCTTTGGTTTCGGTTTGCCAAACGGGTTTGGTTTCGCCTTTGGAATCGAGCGGCAAGGCAAAAACGGGCGAGTTTTTTGGCGCGCAGACGAGGGCGATGCCGTCACCGGCGACGGGAGAAGGGACGAGGCGGAAGAACTTGTTGTAGCCATCGCCGGGTGGGTTCCAGGTGGCGATGCGGGAGATTTCTTTGCCAGAGGCAGCGTTGTGAATGGTGAGCGTGTCACCACCCGAGATGAGCATGAGGCGCTGGTCTTTGTAAGTGGTGAACACTGGGCTGCTGAAGGCTTCAAGCGACTCCACGGCAGCTAGGCTTGGGCGCGTGACCTTCCAGATGTCCTTCCCGGTGGCGGGATCGATGGCGAGGACGTAGCTGCTCAAATCTTTGCCGGGAGTGCCCTTCTCAAACTTGTCCTGGAACTTGAACGTCTCATTGCGCTGCAGCACCTGGATGTAGAGCTTGCCGCCGTCGATGGTTGGGCTGCTGCCATATGTCCATTGCGTGGCGAAGGCACCGTGTGTCTCCTTGAAGTCGCGCTTCCATACGATCTTGCCGCTGAAGTCGCACGCGGCGGCTACAGCGTTGGCAAAAAGGAAATACACGCGATCTCCATCCGTCGCTGGTGAAGGGCTGGAGAGGTTGCTCTTGTCGTCCCACATGAGCTCACCACCCTCGCTGATAGTGGTACGCCATTTTTCTTTGCCGGTCTGCTTGTCGTAGCAAAAGCCGACGAGCTTCTTCTCTGCTTCAATAGGCGCGGTGATGAAAACATTGTCACCCCAGATGACTGGCACGGAGGCGGCGATACCAGGGAGATCTGCGGCCCATTTGACACCCTCAGTTTTGCTGAACTTCACCGGCAGGCCGGCCTCGCTGCTGGAGCCATCTTGATTGGGGCCACGCCAGTTGGGCCAGTTTTCGGCACTGGCGGCTTGAGTGAACAAAACGAGGGCTAGGAGCGGTGTGGTGAATTTCATGATGGAAGATGGGAGGAAAGCCAATACGCGGCTGAATGTCGAATTGTTTTGTTCGGAGTCCTGCCTTTAGGCAGAAAAGCGGCGCTGGGTCTTTGCGGGTCATTGCATTTAGCGATACGCTTCCGGCTAAAGCCGGGACTCCGAACCGGGACTCCAAACCATGAATCCACGTTACGATCTTCAAGAACGCATCGCGCAAAGCGTGCAAGGGACCGTTTGGCTGGCACAAGATCGTGAAACGGGGCGGCGAGTGGCTGTGAAGCAACCAGGTGGGCCAGCAGAGTTGTTGAGGGTGCAGCACCCGAATGTGGTGCGTGTGCTGGACATCGATGCCGACATGATGGTGATGGAATGGTGTGAGGGTGAGACACTGGGGGTGCGCGGAAAGCTCACTGACGCTGAATTTGATGAACTAGTGCGCCAGACGCTTGATGGCCTGGCGGCCATTCATGACACGGGACTGCTGCATCTCGATCTTAAACCTGAAAACGTGCTCATGACCCAATGCGGCTGGAGATTGGCGGATTTTGGCTCGGTGAAGCTCAAGGGGGCTGCTAGCGGAATGACGGGCTCCATTCACTACATGGCACCGGAGTATTTTTCGGCAGGCGTGATTGATGAACGGACTGATTTGTATGCGCTGGGCTGCATGTTCTACTTTGCCCAGACTGGCAAAACAGCGTTTGAGGGTGATTTGAAGCCACAAGTTATCACCGCGCATCTCCAGCACCGCGTGGAGCCGCTGCCGGGTGAGCTGGGGCAATGGTTGGAGCGCCTGATGAGCCCGCAGGCTGCTGACAGATTCCAAACAGCGCGTGAAGCGTTGTTGGCGTATGAGGCTCTCGGCAGCGAATTACTCGTTGCTGGATAGCCCATGTCTCCGTTATCCTTTGCGCATGGCAAAGACACTGGATCCCAAAGCTGAGTACATCGTTCGCAATGGCGTGCCGTCTGCAGTAATCCTACCGATTCATGAATATGAAGAGTTAATGGAGGATCTGCACGACCTCGCCGTGATCGCTCGTCGAAAAGATGAGCCGCTCATTCCGCTAGCCGAAGTGAAACGCCGCCTCAAGAGCCATGCCGGAATACAACGTTAGCTTTCGCAAATCGGCCGAGAAAGACATGCGCAAACTCGATGCGCGGCTGCAAAAACGTGTTTTCACGGCTGTGGAGCCACTTTCGCGAAATCCACGTCCCGCTGGCTGCCGGAAGCTGCAAGGCAGCGACGACGCCTACCGCATCCGCGTTGGTGACTATCGCGTTATTTACACTGTGGATGACGCCGTCTTGATCGTGGCCGTGGAGCGCGTGCGACACCGGCGGGAGGTTTATCGATAATGTCTGCTCCACGACACTCACCACCCATTCAATTGCCTAAAAACTTATGAAAACAATCACGCTTTGGTTCCTGCTGCTGTTTCCCGGCCTGCTGCTCGCTGCTTCGATGGAGAAGGAGACAGCGCACATCATGGTCACGCAGTCGGATGTGGATGATGCTCGGCGCTGGGAGGAAATACGGAGATGGATAACGGAAGCGAGTAGCCGTGGGACAAAAACACTGATTCTCGAGATCAACATCACTCAAGGCAGCGCGCAGGGCACTCTGGCGATGGCAGAGGAAATCGCGCGGCTCAAGATTCACAATGTCGCCTATGTCAATACATCCGCATTGGCCGGTGGGGCATTGCTTGCATTGGGTTGTGACGAAATTTGGATGGCACCTGGCTCACGCATCGGCGCGGCACCGCCCGCAGTGCCGCAGGGTGAAGAATTGTCACCAAAAGCACAGGATACGCTGCTGGCAGAGTCGCTGGCGGTTTTGAAGGCTGGCGCACGGAGTTTGGCAAAGCTCAAAGGGCACAAGCCGGAGATCGCGGAGGCGTTTGTGGACCGTGAGAAGGGTTTCATGACCTTCGCTGCGAAAGGTGAGCTTTTGCTGCTCGACGCGGATGCGGCAGTGCAAATAGTGGATGGCAAGCCGTTGCTCGCGCGCGGAATCGCGCCGGAGGTGAAGGATGTCATCAAAGAGACCAAGCTGGTCGTCCTGAATGCGACATGGTTTGAAAAGAAGTCTGCGGAGTTGTCCAAGCAGGCCGTGGAAGAAAAGAAGGTGACAGTAAAAACGCCTGTGAATGGCAACTACACCGGCAAGGTTGTGATTATTCCGGTGGGCTTTGACGACTTACTAATTCCTGCGCGGTTTGAGTTCATGAAACGCACATTACGACTATGTGAGGAACAGAAAGCCGAAGCCGTCGTGTTTGAACTCGATACGCCCGGCGGCATGGCCTGGGAAACAGTCACATTGATGATGCAAGATCTGCAAAAGCTGAGCATCCGCAGCCTGTCTTATGTGAACACGCGCGCCATCTCTGCCGGTGCTCTGACGGCGATGGCCACCGATGTTATCTACATGGCTCCAGCGAGTTCGATCGGTGCTGCTAGTCCTGTGAATGGTGATGGCTCATCCATGGGCGACGCCGAGCGCGCCAAAAACAATTCGGCCTTTGAGGGCATGGCACGTGCCGCCGTCAGAGCTAAAGGACACGATGTCCGAATCCTCGAAGGCATGATCAACATGAATTCTGGCCTCACCATCAACGGTAAAGTCATCGTGCCTAAGGGCGAAATCGTGACGCTGGATGCGGAGGAAGCGACAATGCTGATCGATGGAAAGCCGTTGCTGGCCAAGGCGATCGTGAAAAGCATCGATGAGATCAAAACGCGTGAGTCGCTCAAAGGCGAGAGCGTGACGGCAGTGCCGACGGGTTTTGAACAAATCGCGATCTGGGTGACTCAGTGGGCCTCAATCTTGATCATCATCGGACTGGCGGCTGGGTATTTGGAAATGCAGACGCCGGGCTTTGGCTTGGCTGGTGGTGTTTCGATTGCCGCGTTCACGCTGTTCTTCTTTGGCCATTATGTGGCGGGGAGTTTGGTGGGGCAGGAGACGATGGTGGTGACGCTGATTTTTGTGTTGGGCATTGTTTTGATCGGCGTGGAGTTGTTGGCGGCACCAGGCACGATTTTGCCGGGGCTCATTGGCTTCATCTGCGTGATGGTAGCCTTGGTTTACACGATGTCCGGCTGGGAGGTCGCTCCCGCGATGCCGACCGATGGCTCACCGATGCCCGAGGGCGGCGGCAGCGGCTTTAGCTTGGCAACGTATGCGGTGGGGCTGCGGAATTTCGCGATGGGAGTGACGGGCGCGGGAGTTTTGATCGGGATGATGATCCTGTGGCTGCCGAAGATGACTCCGTTCCGCTCACTGGTGCTGGAATCGGCGGCTGGCGGCACCTCAGCCGAGACACCTCAGATGCGTGATGTCGCGAGGGCCCAGATTGGCGACACGGGCATCACCCGAAGTGCGCTGCGGCCGGCAGGCTCTGTGGAGATCAACGGACGACTGGTGGAGGCCGTGGCGGATGGGAATGGCTATCTCGACAGTGGCAAACAAGTGCGCGTAAGAGAGGTCAGCGGCGGAAAAATCGTCGTGGAGGCGGTTTAGAACAGCACGCTCAAAAATCCACGTCTTCAAACGTTCCTGCCGCAGTGATGCCAGAGCGCACGATGCAGCGCGCGAGCTTGGCTCCAGTGACGACACGCGCGCCGGGCCAGAGGATGCAGTCTTCAAGCTGGACACCACTTTCGACAATGGCACCGGGGCCGATGACATTTGTGCGGCGGAGAGTGGCGGCGGGGTCAATCTGCGCGGCGGGATCGATGGCGGGTCCATACATGCCATTCAGGGCTGAATGCGCGGACAGGTAGGCGGTGCGGCTGCCGAGATCCCACCACTGGCCTTCATCCAGGACGACAGCACCGACCGGAACGCGCTGGCGGATCATGTTGAGAAAGATGGGGATGACGGACTCGACCTTGCCGGGCGTGATCCATTCATGAATGGCCGGTGAGCAGGCGTAGATGCCAGTGAAGAGGTGCGTGCCTTCATCGCCGGTGCCAAGTTTGTTGCGGATATCGGTGACGAGGCCGGATTGCGGATCTGTGGCGATGTGGAGCGCGGGACCGTGGCTGCGGAGCGCTAGAGTGACGACGTTGCCGCTTTCCTGATGTGCACGAATGAGTGGCTCCAAAGGCAAGTCCGTGAGGATGTCGCCATTATAGACGAGGAATGGCTCGTCGTTGAGCAGGTCGCGCACATTGGCGATGCCGCCAGCGGTTTCCAGGCGCGCGGGCATCTCGTTGCGAAAGCGGATGGGCATGCCGTGATAGCTGCTGGTCGGGAATGCGGTGTCGTAGGCGGCGGCAAGGTGATGTGTGTTCACCACCAGCCGCTGCACGCCTGCCACCTGGAGATGATCAAAGGCGTAGGTGATGAGCGGACGATGGAAAACGGGGATCAGCGGCTTGGGAAGCTGCTCCGTCAATGGCCGCAACCGCTCCCCGATGCCTGCGCCTAACACGAATGCCTGAGTCATGGCCCGCGCTCTACACAAGGCGGCGACGCTTTGCAATCACTTCGCCGTGACGGGTGCAGGAGCGGCGGTGCGGGGTAAGTAGCTGCCCAGATCGAGCACGTAACCTTTTTCACCGGGAAAGAGCACCTGGAAGCGCTCCACCTTCACACCACGGGCGGCGTGGTGGATCACAACGGAAAGCGTGCCTTCCGGCGTGGCATCGATGGAGTAGCCCGTGGCACCTGCAGGCACTTTGCAGACGCAGGTGCCTGTGAGGACGACCACGTCGTCTGGATTTTGCAGCGGCACATTGGCGTGCGTGGTGAATTCGAAGACAAACTCCGGCTGGACAGCTCCCGTGGGGTCAAACACCCACTTCACGTTGCGTTTGGCATAAGCGGCGGCCTTGGTCTTCCATTCCTGGCGCTTGGCGGCATCCGCCAGGGCGAGGTCGGCATTGGTCAGCGAGAGCGCGGTGTTGGGATCGGGCTCAAAGCAGCGCGGATCGACCTCAATACGCACCGTGCAGCCGCCTTTGCCGTCAAAATCCGTGTCCACAGGGATGTCCGGCAGCGGGTGGGCCAGGCATGGCATGGCGAGGGACAGTAGGGCGAGCGAGCGCAGCAGGGGAAGATTCATGACTTAGAGAACTGTCCTGGGACGAGCCTATTTCACCAACCCCATAAAAAAATGCTAGGCAAATGGACTCTCATTCGTTTCTATTGACGCAAATCCGAGAATTTGGGTCTGCCATCCCGGCAGGCTCACGGACACTACAACACAACACACACATGAAATCCATCCTCACCACCCTCGCTATCATCGCCCTCGCTGCCCCTGCCTTCGCTGGTTGCGGCAAGACCGAAGAAACCAAAGGCAAGCTCAAGTCCGTTGACGCTGACTCCAAGTCCATCGTCATCACCGCTGACGGCAAAGACGTCAAACTCACCCTCACCGCCGCCGTCAAAGACGCCGACAAGCTCGTGGGCAAAGACGTCGTCGCAGTGAGCTCCCACAAGAAGGTTGAGTCCCTCAAGAAGAGCTAGTCTCATCATCCCATCATCATTCTATGATGCGAAACCCGGAGGTAACTCTCCGGGTTTTTTGTGGACATCGACTGCGTTTTTCTGGTCAAATGCTGCTGGAACCGCGCTCCACCGGAGTGCGGCTCCGCATAACATAAACATACACATACACATAACATGAAAACACAAAGCACTCGCGGCTTCACGCTGATAGAGTTGCTCGTAGTCATCACCATCATCGCGATTCTCGCGGGCTTGGCGATTCCTGCGGCGCAACTCGTTCTCGTGAGCGCCAATCAAACCCGAGGAGTCAACAACTGCCGCCAGGTCATCATGACGCTGAAGCAGTTCGCTGGCAGAAACCAATCGCAGTTCCCTGACACGGTTCTGAACCCGCTCACAGGCGGTACGGCACAAAACGCCAATGAGGCATTTCAAGTGCTGTTCCAGCAACAGATTACCAAAGATGAACGCATCTTTGGCTGCGCCGCTGGCTTCAACGGCGACAAGGCCATTGGCACGGCTCCAAACTACAGCAACGCACTCACGGCCAATGAAAACCATTGGGCCATGACCGCCGGCATCACCGATGTCAGCGATGGCAACATGCCGCTGGTGTTTGAGAACCCCGCTGAAGCTACCTGGCCGCCCAAATGGAACGCCAGCATCGCAGGACAAATCCGCCCTGGCCGCACCTGGCCAGGTGGACGCGTCATCATCGGCCGAGTCGATGGTAGCGCAGAAGTCGTCGAACTCAGCGGAACCACCGGCATGGTGGGGCCACGGAAGATGACGGGTGGCGTGGATATCTTCACGCAGGCCAGCGAAGGCCAGCCGATGGGCATCCTCAATGCGCTGATCAATGCGCCAGGAAGCAAGTTGCAGCCCCCAACACCCAAAGATCCACCAAAGACTAGCGAACTGCCGCAATTGCCAACGAGCATCGAGCCAACCTCACCTCTGCAAAACTAAACGCAGACCTCACTGAGTGACCACACCGCCGGATGCAGATGCGTCCGGCGGTTTTTTGTGCTCATTTTTTCTTCTTCCCAAAGCCAAACAGCTTCTTCAACAAACCGCCCGACTCTTTCTCCTGCTCAACCTCACTCGGCGCGACTGGTGCAGCGAGACGACGCTTGGGTGCGGTAGTTGCTGCGGGTTGCTCACGCAGCGTTGTCGTCGTCATCGGTTTCGGTGCAGGCGATTCAGTTTCGGACAAAGAAGCTTTTTTGCGGGTCTTTGTCGCAGGTGTTGGCGCTTTCAGCGGTTCAGGCAACGCAGCACCCCACCAATCGGGTGAGATCGCCGCCACACTGCCCCAGGCATTCAGTCCCGCATGCCAGACGAGGCTATCCGAAGCTAATTTTTGCTGATGGGCCAACGCGGTCATGGCCGCATCATCGTACGGTCCTTCTGCGGCTCCTGCGTTGTCGATATACCAGTTCATGGCTCAAAATAACACGCTCACCTCATTGATCCAGCGCTGGCTGGATAAACTCGGCGCTGTTGCGGTGTTGCTGCTGCATGATCGACTTCATCTGGGTCACGACAGCCGCATTCGCCGCCGCCACATCCGTGCTTTCCGTGGGATCCACTTCCAGATCATACAGCGCCTCGCTCGCAGGCTTTGCCCGCGCAGCCGCTTTGCCACTGAGGCCTGTGCGGATGAGCTTCCACTTACCCATGCGCAGACTCTGCTGACCGCCGTAACCGGGGAATTCTCGATACAAAAAGTCACGTTCTTTCTGTGCCTCGCCGCGCAGAGTCGCGGCAAAACTGACACCGTCGATGTCCTTGGGCGTCTTCGCTTTCGCATCACACAGCTCGAGCAAAGTCGGCATCCAGTCCTCAAATCCTGTCACGCGTGTGCTCTTGCCAGTTTTTACCTTGCCCTTCCAGCGCACCAGACCCGGCGCACGATACCCGCCCTCATACAGAGTCCCCTTCCCGTCTCTCAATCCACTCGATGAATTGAAGAATTTCGCATCCACTCCACCCAGACCCTGATGCGTGCCATTGAGCGAACCATTGTCACTCGTGAAGACAAAAATCGTATCCTCATCCAATCCCAGCTCCGAGATCAACGCCATCATTTTGCCAATCTCACGGTCCATGCGCGTCACCATCGCCGCGTAAGCCGCCCGCGGCTTGAAATGCGGAAGGTAGCCATTTCCTCCTGGATACGGCGGGTCATCGAACTTCCCCGCATACTCCGCCAGCGAGTCATCGGGCACTTGCAGGGCCAGATGTGGCACCGTCGTCGGCCAATACAGGAAAAAGGGCCGATCTTTGTTCTCACGCGCAAACTTCAGCGCCTGCTCTGCGATGAGGTCCGCCGAGTACTCCGTGCCTTGGAAGCGCTTGTAGCTCTCAGCCTTCAGCGGATCCTCATCAGGCTTGAGCTTGTCGTTGGGAGAAAAGGGAGTGTTCTTCAAATCGATCGTCTTGTCATTATCCCACAAGTAAGTCGGATAGAAATTATGCGCCACGCCCTGACAGTTGTAGCCGAACCAGCGGTCAAAACCCTGCTTCAGCGGCTCGCCCGTGCTTCCAGGTCCGCCCAGGCCCCACTTGCCAAAACCACCCGTCACATAACCCGCCGCCTTCATCGTCTCCGCCAGCGTCACGGCTGCATCAGGAATCGGGAACTGACCTTCCGTGGCGGGCTTACCCATCTTGGACAGGCCTTTCGCGTTGTCCGCCTGCCTGTTGTCACGAATGAACGCATGTCCTGGATGCATACCTGTCATCAACACGCAGCGTGAAGGCGCGCACACCGCATTGCCGCTGTAGTGATCCATCAACTGCACACCCTCCGCCGCCATGCGATCCAGATTCGGCGTGCGGATGATTTTCTGACCGTAACAGCCCAGATCTCCGCGTCCCAAGTCATCCGCCAGAATGAAGATCACATTGGGTTGCCGCGCCAATGCAGTAGCGGTGAGTAAACACAGTGCGAAGATGCTTTTCATGGTTGGTAGATGGGTAACGTGACTGGAGCGGCATTCTTCTTCGCCCGCGCTAATGCCTCCGCCTCCGTCAGCCGATCCATCACATAGACCGTCAGCGCTGCCATCGTCAGGATGAGCAGTACAATGATGTAAAAGAAGGGCCGTTTCGTCAGCGACATAGTTTCCCACCAAACCGCATCCGCACGATCCTGCACTTTCCATTTTTCATTTCTGCCAATCCGCCACACTCATCACCCATGACCGTCCATCTAGTCCAGCTCAGCCCTGTGTGGGAAAATCAGCCCGCCAACTACGCCAAGGCCCGCGTGCTCATCGCCGCGGCCAAGCCGCAGCCAGACTCGCTCGTCATCCTGCCAGAAACTTTTGCCACCGGCTTCAGCATGAACACCAAGCTCACTGCGGAACCCGAAAACGGCCCCACTGAGCAGTTCCTGCGCGAAATGGCCGCCGAGCATCGCTGCTGCATCATCGGTGGCCTTGTCACCCAGACCGGTGATGGGCGCGGCATGAATCAAGCACTCGCAATCGCTCCTGACGGCACCGTTTTGGCCCGCTACACCAAGAACAGGCCCTTCAGCATGATTCAGGAGCACATCCATCATCGTGCGGGCGATGGCATCGCGCTCTTCAACTGGCAGGGCCTGCAAATCGCCCCGCTCATCTGCTACGACCTGCGCTTCCCCGAGCTGGCACGTGATGCCGTGCGCGCCGGAGCCGAAGTGCTCATCTACATCGCCGAGTGGCCCATCAAGCGCACCCAGCACTGGATCACGCTGCTCCAAGCCCGCGCCATCGAAAATCAAGCCACCGTCATCGGCGTGAATCGCTGCGGCACTGACCCTGAGTTCACCTACTCCGGTCGCAGCATCGTCGTCGATCCCCACGGCATCATCATCGCCGACGCCGGAGAGCAAGAGCACACCATCACCGCCGAGATCGAAACCCACACCATCCGCGACTGGCGCGCGCAGTTTCCTGCCCTGCGGGATGCGGGGATGTGAATGCTTACGGCTAGCGCAGGCTCGTCTTCATCCGCGCCGCCATCAGCAGCGCTTCAAATTTCGCCGCATCTTCTTCACGGCTACCGCTGACCAGCACGTGACTATAATCACGCCAGTGCGCCATTTCCGCTGCTGCATTCGTCATGCGCAGCTCAAAGGCCGCCGCATCCTCCGTGGCACGACCACTGAGGCGCGCGCGCAGCTCATCCAGGCTTGGCGGCATCACAAAAATATCCAGCAGGCAGCGACGCACATGCTCATCACCGCTTGCGCGGATTTGCTCCGCCCCTTGCACATCGATGTCCAGGATCACATCCACACCGCGCTTCAAATTATCCACGATGAAGCTCTTCAGCGTGCCGTAGTAGCGCCCATGCACACAGGCATGCTCAAAGAACTCTCCACGCCCGACGCGTGCCACAAAGTCCGCCTCATTCAGGAAGAAATAATCCTTCCCATCCACCTCGCCCAGCCGTGGAGCACGCGTCGTGCAGCTCACCGAAAAAATCGCCTCACCCCGATCACACACGCGACGCGCCAACGTCGTCTTCCCCGTGCCCGAAGGCCCGGAAAGCACGATCAATAGGCCAAGTCGCTGCGTGGGGTAATGCATCCGCCGTGATTAGCGTGGCGAGCAGGTGCCGCAAAGGGAAAATGTGGTTCAGCCCTCTGGGCTGAAAAGAGTGTTGCAGGC
>JANOBP010000732.1:0-2857 GCA_031411715.1 Verrucomicrobiaceae bacterium
GGGTTGGATCCATGCAGGGTAAAAAGAAAAATCCGGCGGAAGAATCACCTTCTTGCGCCGGATGTGTGGACTGGTCAAACAACGATTTAGTTGGCCTTCGAAACGGGCACAAAGCCGCCTTTAGCGATGATGGCCTCACCAGCTGGGCTGCGACAGAAGTCGATGAAGGCCTTCACGTTGCCGGTCGCCTCACCACTGGTGTAAAGGAAAGTCGGGCGAGCCAGGGCGTAGCTCTTCACTGCGGCCGGATTGGGTGCGGCGCCGCCGATGGAGGCAATTTTGATACCCTTGGCTCCAGAATACGCGTAACCGATGTAACCAATTCCGTTGGCGTTGCTGCCGACTTCCGAGGCAATCTGCTCGTTGCCGGCCATTTTCTGGCTGTTGGCACCATATTCACGGCCTTTCATGGCAAGGGCCATGAAGTCCTTATAGGTGCCGGAGGAAGTGTTACGAGTATAGACCGAGATCGGGCCGGGAGTGCCGCCGACTTCAGACCAGTCTTTGATGTCGCCAGCGAAGATCTGAAGAATCTGCTTTTTCGAGAGGTCTGTGACAGGATTGTTCTTGTTAACCACGACAGTGATCATGTCCCAGGCGATTTCGACTTCAGCCAGAGTGACACCTTTGCTACGGCATAGGGTGCGCTCGTCGGCCTTCACCTTGCGGGAGGACATGCCGATCTCGGCGGTACCGGTGGCGAGGTTGGTGAAGGCGGTGGAGGAGCCTTCGGCGGCGATGTCGAAGCTGACCTTGCCTCCCTGTTTCTTGAATGCCTCAGCGAGGGAGGGGATCAGCTTGGCACCGAGCGTATCGGAGCCGCGGATGCGGAGTGTGGTCTGTGCCTGAAGTGAAGCGGCGAGAGTGCAGATGAGTGCGGTAAGAGCTAGTTTCATAGGGTTTAGGATGAGGTTGCGAAGTTGTAGTGTCCGCAACCGCTCGACCAATGATGCATGGTGATGATTCCGTCACATTCTCTTCTGTGACAGAACTGTCACAGAACAAGTCTGGCCAAATAAGAGTGAAAATGGCTAATGCAACGATTCCGTGACGCGAAAGCACCACGACAGTAACGTAAGCAACACAACCGTAACATAATCCATGCTCAAGATCACACCTCAACGCGGCCTCTGGCGCATTTTGGCCACCTTCCTGGCCATCAGCGTCGCCCTGCCCCTACAAGCAACTCCAGCGATGGAGAAACTGTTTTATATCCTGAAACAGAAAGGATCGCTCACTCAAGATGAGTACGACCTGCTCATACAGACCATGCGCACGGAAGAAAAGAACCCTGTTTCTGCCTCAAAAAGCAACGTGGCATCCACCCCGGCCATTGAAAAACGTCTGGAACGCGATGAGCAGCAAATCGAGAATCTTCAGTCGAGCCTTTCGCAGCAAAAGGAAGAGCTCAGCAAGATTAGCGACAACACCTCCCCCTCCACCATGAGCAAAGCCGACCTTGATGTCCTGCTCTCTGACAAATGGTACGAGCGCATCAAGATGCGCGGCTACGTGCAGAACCGCTTCATAGGTCTGCTCGGAGACGGTGACAATCCCGGCGTGGTGCAGGCCAATGACCCCTTTGTCAGCGACACGCAGAGCCTCGGCATCCGCCGTGGTCGTCTCATCCTCAGTGGCGACATCTCCAACCATCTCTATATCTACCTACAGACTGACTTCATGGCTGGTGTTGGCGGTGTGAATGCGCTCCAGGCCCGTGATGTCTATGGCGACATTTCCTTAGATCCAGCCCGCGAGTACCGCGTGCGCTTGGGCCTCTCCAAGGTGCCGTATGGCTTCTCCAATCTGCAATCCTCCCAAAACCGCAACGCTTTGGAGCGCCCGGATGCTCTGAACTCCGCAGTCGAGGGCGAGCGTGACCTCGGTGCCTACTTCATCTGGTCTCCGTTTGAAATCCGCAACCGTTTCAAAGACCTCGTTAAAATGGGCCTCAAGGGCTCTGGCGACTACGGTGTGTTTAACATTGGCGTGTTCAGCGGCCAGGGCATCAACAATGCCGACCGCAACGGCGACCTCCACTACATCGCCCGTCTGGCCTATCCCTTCGAATTTTCGAATGGCCAGTTCTTTGAAATCGGTGCCAGCGCTTACACCGGCCGCTTTGTACCCACCACCGCCACCGTCGCTGGACGCAATCCTAGCTTCGACTCCCGTGGCGTCCGCGACAGTCGCGTGGCTGTGAATGCCATCCTTTACCCGCAGCCCTTCGGTCTGGAAGCCGAATGGACCTGGGGTGAAGGACCGGAGCTCAGCGAAGACTTCCGCTCCATCGACAGCCGCAGCCTCAACGGTGGTTATGTCCAGGCCAGCTACCGCCATGTCTTCGCCAACCAAGCGGAACTGATTCCCTTCTTGCGCTACCAGTACTTTGACGGCGCGCGCAAGTTCGCCGCCAATGCGCCGCAGAACAACGTTCAGGAAGTCGCCATCGGCCTGGAATACATCCCTTACCCCGAGTTGGAGATGACGCTCATGTACTCACACGGCTCCCGCACCAACACCACCGACGTCGCTGGTCGTTACCGCGAAGTGGACGCTGACTGGCTAGGCATTCAGGCGCAGATCAACTTCTGATCGGGTCACCGTTTCGTTGGGTTTGAGTGAAGCCGGATGTGCTTGGTTGGCGCATCCGGCTTTTTCATGCTCATCAATCCGCCACCCAGCCAGAGCAGATGACTTCCTGGATGCGCACCCAACCGTGTTTGACGCAGTCGGCATCCACTACAATGCGCACCGTGAATGGCCCGAGTGCTTGGTCCCGCATCAAAATGCCCGCTTTCGATTTCTCCAGTGTCGCATGAGAGGCAAAGGCGGTGAGTGTGAGCTTCTGCTCAGG
>JANOBP010000733.1:0-13549 GCA_031411715.1 Verrucomicrobiaceae bacterium
GGAGAAGGAGCGCCACCAGATCTTCCTGGAGCCGGAGGGCCGCCACACCCGCGAGTTCTACGTCAACGGCGTCTCCACCTCCCTGCCCTTCGAGGTCCAATATGACTTCATCCGCTCCATCCCCGGCCTGGAGAACGCCGAGATCATCCGCCCCGGCTACGCCGTCGAATACGACTACTGCCCTCCCACCCAGCTCCACCCCACGCTGGAAACCAAGCGCGTCTCCGGCCTCTACTTCGCCGGGCAGATCAATGGCACCTCCGGCTATGAAGAGGCCGCCGGACAGGGCCTCATCGCCGGGGCCAATGCCGCCCTCAAAGCCCAGGGCCGCCCCCCTTTCCTGCTGCAGCGCAGCCAGGCTTACCTCGCCGTCATGATCGACGACCTCGTCACCAAAGGCACCACCGAGCCCTACCGCCTCTTCACCTCCCGTGCCGAGTACCGCCTCCTCCTCCGCCAGGACAACTGCGACCTCCGCCTCACCCCCCTCGCCGCCGCCATCGGCCTCGCCTCCCCCTTCCGCATCCGGCACACCGAGGAGAAAATCGCCCAACTCGCCGCTGCCCGCCTCCTCATTCACGAAGCCCGCCTCGACGGCATTACGCTGGAAAAATGGCTGCGTCGGCCCGAAAACACCCCCACCTCCCTGCCCGCCGAGATCCAATCCCAGTTCACCCCAGAGGTCTGGTCCCTGCTTGAAAACGATGTCAAATATGCCGGCTACATCACCCGCCAGGAGGACACCGTCGCCAAAACCTCCCGCATGGAGGAAAAAGTCATCCCCGCCGACTTCGACTACCACGCCATCCCCGGCCTCAAAACCGAGGCCAAACACCGCCTCACCGCCCTCCGCCCCGCCACCCTCGGCCAAGCCGCCCGCGCCCAAGGCGTCAATCCGGCGGACATCGCCCTGCTGGCGGTGATGTTGAAGCGCATCGGCAGCCAAGCGAAGAGCGGAGCCCAAAACCGGTAGGGACGTGCGGCACTGCGTGCGACGAGAAATGGAGAACCCGGCGCAGCAGGCGATCCCTCCACCTCCCCGAATTTCTCACTTTTATCGAAGATGCCCTTCCTCTCGTGTCTGTTAAATGCACGAATTCGGTTTCCTGTATTTAACAAAGCGTTATTCATTCAGGAACTTTTCAAATCAGCGCCTTCAGATGGACTCCACACTAACAAAACCGATCCCCAAAGTACTCGTGAGTTATCTTGGAATCAGAGGCATCGCCGTCTTAGAGAACCTTGAACTGATGTTCAGCAGTCCAGCCGACTTCAATGACCCGTTTGAGTTTTTACCGAAACTCGACTTGCCCAAGGAGTCGTGCGGCAATGAACGAGACGCCAGAGCTGCCAAGGCCCAACGGTTGTATGGATTTAACTCTTTTGTCTTCTGCATGACAGATAAGGAGCACAATGTCAGAATGTGGGACCATTATGGTGATGGTCACCGCGGTTTGATGATCAGCTTGGATTTTGGGGGTCTATTGAGCGGACAAGTTGAAAAAGGTTTTGTTCTCCCGGTTGACTACAATTCAGCCACTCGCTTTGAACCACTTAATGAATCGGTATCGCAGGTAGAAAGAAGAAAGCGGTTTGAAGCCATCATCACTCACAAGGGTGAAGACTGGGAACCCGAATCTGAGTACCGTTGGCTCCTGCCCGCGCAAAACTGCCATTGGCGAGACAAAGAAAAGGAGCCTGGGCAGACTGGCGAGCTCCGCGTGGTCGATGGGAAGATGAAGGCTTTTCTACCCATCGAATCTGCCAGCATTCTGAAAGTGACACTTGGTTATCGCAGCAGCCCGGCCCTGCTCAATACCGTCTTGCAACTGAGAAGTCGCCAAAACGCCCGATGGACGGTGGCAAAGGTTAAACTGAGTGTAGAGACATTTGAATTTGAGGAAGATTATTTCTGAGCCGCTGGCCGTCCAACGACAGCTTGAGCCGCTCACAGGCCTTGAACAGACTCCAAAACGGTTACGCGGCCCACTCGGAAGATATTTAATCGCTCAAAATCGTCTTCCGGCCGGCCGCGCCTCAAAGATCGTTTCCCAAAATCATTTCCGTTCGTCCGCATTTCAAGGATCGCTTCCCAAAGGGTTTTCCAGTCGTCCGTATTTCGAGGATCGCCCCACAAACGTTTTTCCAGTCATCCGCATTTCAAGGATCGCCTTCCAAACGTTTTTCCAGTTGTCCGCATTTCAAGGGTCGCTTCCCAAACGCTTTTCCGGTCGTCCGCATTTCGTGGATCGCTTCCCAAACGTTTTTCCAGTCGTCCGCATTTCGAGGATCGCTTCCCAAACGCTTTTCCAGTCGTCCGCATTTCGGGGATTGCTTCCCAACGCGATTTTCCGGTCGTCCACAATGTTACTTCAAGCGTGCCACTCGACCGTCGATCAGCGATGAAACTAGGAAGCAGCGAACGGGTTCAAACATTTCATACCGAGTATTCGGCTTGCCATTATCTGCGTTTTCTATGAATTAAGATCCGAAAGATACTCGGAACATCCTTGACCACAATCGTTTTGGAGAAATAATCGAGCCTCGAACAACCAACCAGTCCGGCTCAACTTATGGCACGCTATAATTTTGCTACCTTCGACAGTGGCGTGCGATTCGACTCTCCGGACGCTCCCACAACCAGCCATATGAGAATTCTTAGCCGCTATCTTGATGTACCATTTGATGACACCAACATCGCCCTTCGTCGGCTCCTTGCCTTCGCCACGGACAACCAGCAGCGCATGATCGCTAACAACAGCGGGGGCGAGTTCTCCGCGCGCATCACCGCCCTAACCGGCGCGCTGGGCATCGTCAACAATTGCTTCACCGACGACCAGACGCAGCTGGGCATCCGCAAAGCGCGCAAGCAGGCCAAGGATGACTTGCGCACCGCCATCCCCGCCACCGTGGCCAAGCTCATGGGTGCCGTGACCGCCGAGTACGGCCAGAATTCTCCTGAGGTGAACGAATGCTGCCCACAAGGCCGCACGATCTACAGCAGCTGCGCGGATGACCAAGTCAGCCAGCATCTGCAAGTACTCATCAACGGCATCACCGCCTATCAGCCCGCGCTCGGCGCACCACTTCTGGCCAAAGCCACCGCGCTGAAAACCGCCTGGGACACCGTCTATGCCGCCAGCGAGTCCGCCAGCGGCGGCAAGACCGCCACCGAAGAAGAGAAGCAAGCCGCGCGCGAAAACCTCCAGCTCATGCTCTACCTCAACCTCGTGAAGCTCATGGAAGTCTTCCCCCGCCAGCCCGAGAAGCTCGCGCTCTACATGACTCAAAGCCTGCTCGAAGTGCCCAGCTCAGAGGAAGAAGAAGAGCCACCACCGCCTGCACCACCGTCCCCATAAAGAGCGAGAGCAGAAAACGATGGACAAATCTGATTCTCCCTGACTTGAGTGTGGATAAGTGAGAATGAGCACCGCCATCTGGATTTCGATCGCCTTACTGGTTCTGGGGTTGGTCGTTTGGCTGATAATCAGAATACGTGACTGGCTCTGGTGGAGAGATACATGCAGGGGGATCCATCTCGCTGGGGCTGCCTCAAACGAGATCGAACAAATTGCCCTCACCAGCAGCAATCCTGTCGAGGCTCTTGCCAAAGTGATGCAGGGCTCCGATGAATCGGGTTATCACAAAGCCTATGCAGCGGAACATCTCGTGAAAATAGGCACCAAAGAAGCTGCTGAAGTTTTGTGTCTTGCCCTAGAAGACAACGATCTGTTTGTAAGGGGACAAGCGCGTAGGGCAATGCGTCTCAACGATACGCTCACCAACGAATTCAAAGAGATCATTTTTGACAGCGTGGCTCTGGGTTTAAAGGAAGCGGATTCGAGCTATGCGACTCCTGAAGGACACTGGCCTGGGGTTGGCTGCGAGGACGTCATCGAACTGCTGCCAAAGCTCGATCCAGCGCGCGCTGCCATCGAGCTGACCAATCCCAGCACTTTGCGAGTCAATCACCCGAATTTGTACGAGTTAATACAGAGGCTGACCAGGATGCGTGTGGCTCTTGATGATTCGGTGTTCGACTGGCTGGCAGTGCTGCGCCCATGTGTGGCTGAGGGGCGTCGAGATGTCACTGGGCGATCCGCCATGGTATACGGTCAATTGCTGAGAGCGGCGGCATTCAAGGCACATCCCAAGACAGCAGAATGGATTGATGACTTGTTTCAAAATCGTGAACTGGTGCCGGTGTGGCCCGCTCTCGAAGGAGCAGCCGAAGCCAAAGCCATGCTTGCGGGTCTGTCGATGGACCTGCGGGAAGATATCAGGCAAAGAGTCGAATCCAACGGGCTGGATGGGCTCTCGCCAGCCGAAAGGCATTTTGCCGCAGTGATGGATTACAGCTTTCACACGGAATTGTATGGATTGGGGGATTATGTGCTGAATTCCAGCATGTGTGACCAAGCCTTGGAAGGGCTGGCAGCCATGGGTGAGAATTATGTGCGCCCGAGACTCGAGCGCGCCCTTGAACTGCGAAACCTACAGAACGGCTCTTTGGATAAGACTGCAACAGAGGCTCTGGTGGAAAGCATCGATAGCATCCCATACCCACAAGACACCAGTTACCAGAGCCTCGAAATGCTCGCCCACTTGTATGCCGCGGCGAATGCAGATGCATTCCAAGACAAGTTGTAACACTCGAAAGCAGTTCACTTCGCGATAATCTCATCATCAGCACCACCAGCCACGAAAAACGATCCATTGATGTACACACCCAACCAACCACCCCTTCACCATGAACATGCCACCCACCGCCCGCTTCCTCCTTTGCCTCCTCATCAGCCTCCCCTTCCAGCTCAGTCTCGCCGCTGACTGGGACGCCATCGCCAAGGCACCGCCTGAGATTGCGGTGTTACAGATGAAGGTGAAGCCGCTGGTCGTGAGTGCGGATAAAGATGGCTGGGCGAGCATTCCCGACATGCTGTCTCAGCGCGGTGCGGTCATCTACATGCCGGACGATGGGCATCTCGGCGTGGCGGACATCCAGGTGATCTCCGATGGCTACCTCTTCATCGCCTGCAACTGGGACTACCAGGGCAATCCATCCGGCGACTGGGACAAGGACGCCTGGGACGAGCGGAAGTTCCAATCCAAGGGCTGGGATAAACTGACGAAAGCCGAACTCGGCGGCGAGCTCATCAGCAACAACAACGGCCGGGTGCAGACCGTCTTCGTCAAACGCGTCAAGAAAGGCGACACCTTCCGCCTGCGCTGCAACAAGTACGACCCGCCCTACCCGATCCTGCTGAACAGCAAGCCGTGAATCAATCATGTGGCTGCGCGGTGGAAAGCTCCCACTCGTCTTTCCAGTGTCCGTGGAACAAATACTGGACGCTTTTCCGGTTTTGGTTAAAATCGAGCCATGATCGAATCCTTTGCCGACCGAGAGGCGGAAAAGATTTTCCGTGGCGAAGTGAGCCGCAAGCTTCCGCGCGACATCCAAGAGAGCGCCCGTGAAAAACTGGCGCTACTCAATGCTATGCTCCGCATCGAAGACTTGTGGGCCTTCCCTTCGCTCCGGGCCGAGAAACTGAGCGGCAAGCGCAAGGGGCAATGGAGCGTGCGCATCAACAAGCAATGGCGCATCTGCTTCCTCTGGAACGCCGACAAGATCCTCGTCACCGCTGTCGAAATAACTGACTACCACTGAACCATGAAAAACGTCACCCAACCGAAATCACGCGCCAAGACTGCCGAGCGCCTGCCAAGCATTCATCCGGGCCGCATCCTGCGGAAGGAAGTGCTGGAAGCGCGTGGCATCACGCAAACGCAGCTCGCCAATGCCACAGGCCTGCCCGTCAGCCGCATCAACGACTTGGTTAAAGAGCGGCGTGGCATCACGGTGGACAGCGCCATCCGCCTGAGCCGGGCGCTAGGAACCTCCGTGGACCTCTGGCTGAATCTCCAACGTGCCTTTGATCTGGAGGAGGCCCAGCGGACCAAGGCCGTCGAATACAGCCGCATCCATCTACTAGCGGCTGCATGAAAGAGGATACACAGCTTATGCGTGCGCTCTAGCCACGCGTCACCGCGCGCAACGCACGATTAAAGGCCAGCACGGCTTCTTTGCCGCGCAGGAAGAAGAAGGAGACGTCATCCTGGCCTTGTGTGGGCTTGGCAAAGGAGTCGATGCCGGCATCGGCCATCTGCTCGTAAATCACGGCGAGCGGCTCATCGTAATCCACACTCACATCGGGGCAGCTGGCTGCCAAGTGTGTTTCTCCGATGTATCCTTCAGCCTTGTCCAGGGCCTTGAAGAGAGTCTTGTCTGCCGAGCGCTCGATGGAGGTGATGAGCAGGTTCTCAGGCAAGGTGGTCATCGGCTCCCAAGCGTCCAGGTTTTCCGGCTCGGTCATGGGCGAGAAAAACATGAGTGGGATGATCTTCCCGAGCTTCCGTGATTGATACTCAGCGGATGCAGCCATGGCATTTTCCAAATCCTCCCAGTCGGCGGTCTCATCCAGGGCAAAAACAGGCGCGTTATTCGAGGGAGTGCTCATGGAGGTCATTTAAGCGGAACCTGCGGGCAGTGGTCAAGAAAACAGTCAGCAGGAATTGGCTGCCCATCCACATCCAAGGCAACCTGGGCGAACACAGATGCTTGCCTATGGCTTCTCTTTAACCATTGATCTCGCATGCAAACGCATCGGATTCTATGGTTCACTTTGCTTCCCCAGACTGCGGCTTAACAAGCCTTAAACCATCCTAAGCGCGCTTCAGGGCCAAGCGTACCATGAGGAGCTCGCCGACGTTTTCGGAGGTCAGGAAGCCGATGAAGTGGCCTGTGAGAGGATCAAGGACGGGCACGACAGGACAAGGTGTGGCATTGAGCGCGGAAAGGGCCTCAACCAGATCCATGTCGGCCGGGACCCGAAGCTCGCAGGGCTCGAGAATATCCTGCGCGGGATGCTGTGAGCCATGTTGGGAAAGGGCACCGATGAGACGCTGGCGCGTGACGATGCCGAGGAGTTCCCCGCGCGGATTAACCATGGGAAAATCTTGCTGAGGACCGGCGAGCAGGAGATCCACAGCATCCTGCAGTGTGGCAGCAGGCGGCAGGGTGCGGAAGTCGGTGATCATGGCATCCTGAACCCGCAGACCATGAAAGGCCTGACGCTGAGAGACAGCGACAGCTTCCTGCCCGGCAGCGACGAAGACGAAGAAAGCGATGAGCATGAGTACGGGGCTGAAATGCCCGGAGACGAGCATCCACAAGCCTACCGTGACGGCAATGCCCTGCCCAAGGCTGGCAGCCCAACGTGTGGCACGGTCATACTCGACGAAAAACCCCAACAACGCGCGGAAGATGCGCCCGCCATCCATGGGGAAGGCGGGGATGAGATTGAAGGCGACCATCATCAGGTTCCAAACCATGAGCTTTTCCCAGAAGTGCCCACCCTGACCAAAGTGGAAGTTTGGAGTCAGCACCATGCCAACGCCTATCACCATGGCGATGGCCGAAGCGATGACCACATTCACCAGAGGCCCGCAGATGGCCACAATAAGCTCCTGCGATGGTTTCTCCGGCATCTTTTCCAGCCGGGCCACGCCGCCGATGGGCAGCAAGGTGATGTCGGGCGTACGAATCCCATAACGACGGGCGGCCAGGACGTGGCCAAACTCATGCAGCAGCACGCAGACGAAAGCAGCTGAGACAAACAGCAAAGCATCCAAAGCCCCAGCCATACCCTGCCCTCCTGCCATGCCCTGCATAGCCACAAAGGCGAGAAGGATGAAGAAAGTGACATGGACACGAATCTCCGTGCCCGCGACGGTGCCAAGTTTGAAAGACCACTGCATGATGTGCGAAAGCTCCGCGATGCTCGCAGCGATTGCAATGGGTGCTTCTCCCCATGTCTTCGGGAAACGCAGCCGCTATGCGGAGCTTGGATCACTCCAGCGGATGTCTCGCCGCACGCCCATGTTGTGGAAGTGCCTGTCGGCATCCTGGATGTAGCCATCTTCGTCGATGCGGAGGCCTTCCGATTTCAGGAGTCTGCGCTGCTTGCGTGATAAGTCAGCATCCATTTTGGGGCTGAGGCGTGCATCGGCTGAAACGACGCGATGCCAGGGCAGTGTGGCAGTTTCCGCGTCACTGAGATGGCTAAGCACCGTGGCGACGTGACGCGCGATGACGTTCATGTGAATGGCGATGCTGCCGTAAGTGGTGAACTTGCCCGTTGGGATCAACGCGACCAAACGAATAACCTCCGCACGGATGCGGGCGAATGCGGTGGAGGGTACACGTGGCATGGGTGTGGACGTCATCATGAAACCTCCCTCTTGGGATTTCATCTTGGTTTCGTTCCTGGCTGCGTAAAACGATTCGTGCCGCGGGTCAACCATGCCTCCACGAGCCGGGCACGATAGGATCAGCGCCCTCAGCGCGTAAGCAGACCGTTGGTCCAATTCAACTCACCATGCCGACCTCCAGACTTCCTCACCGCGCCATGACCTTGGGTCTCATCTGCGCCCTTACCTCTTGCAGTAGCAGCAGTCACGCACCACCGCATCCACCACTGACTTTGCATCAGCGTCCGACGCGCGAGATTCAGACGCTGTTCGTGAGCGATACAGATTTCTGCACGCATCGCGTGGCCAATCCCGCCAGCGCCAAGAATCTGCCCCAACGGACTGGCGCTGTGCTGGCTTCAACTGCCCGGATGACCGTCGTCTCAACCCTTGGGATGTTTGCTTTGCTCGGAGGGGCCGTGGACCTGTCGCCACTTTTTGCCGATGATTCCGTGCATCCCGTCGAATCGTGGCGTGCCAAACACTATCAGGAACATCCCACCGGCTCGCGCGAAGTTCAACTGGCCTTCCAAGCGGATGACATCGTCCACGCCCGCTTGCCAGCAATCTCCCAAGGCACCTTCGTGCGGCTGCGCGGCAACGCCCTGGTGACGGTCACCGATACCCACGGCAGCTACTACGCCCGTGCGGATGAGATCCAGTTCCGACCCGATCTAGAAGCTGTGCTCCTGCGTGGCCGGGTATCCCTCTCGGCTGTCAACGCGCCCGATTTGAAGAGCTTCGGCCTCCTGCGCATCGACCTGGGACATTGCCAAGCTTTCTACACCGGCTCAGGATCCTGAATTCAGGCGCAGTAGTCTCGGAAGAGACCTCCCATCAAAGCACCGAGCTTCCAGTCCTGACCGCTGGGCGTAAAATGGCCGCGCGTGAAGAGCACGATCGCATACGGAGTGCTGCCGTAATAAAAGAAGAGAGACTCGTGGTCCCACTCGCCGTAGTTTCCGGTCTTGCCGCCGATGTAGGTGATGCTGGCGGGCATGACCCAGCGACCAAGGCCGTATTGGTCACGCCGCATGGCCTCCAGCAACAGTTCACAGCCGTAGTCGAGTTTGTAATTCACGCAGCGCTCATAAAACTCCGCGTAGAAGCGGGGTGAGAGCCAGTTGTTACGGATATCGGCATAAGGAAGAGAGTACTTCGATTTGAAGTGCTGCTCATCATACGGACCGATGCGACCCAGAAGGTAGAACCAGGAAGCATTGATGCTCTTGTCACAAGCATAGACGATGTGCTGGAACTCCTCGCGACTGAGATTCCCCTGCGCGCGCTCCAGCAACACGGCGGCTACAGCGGGTTTGGGCATGGAGCCTCCCATGAAGAGCTTGTCGGCTTGGAATTCGGCCAAATAACGGCCTGTCGCGAGATTCTTCACGGCATAGCCAACCCGTGGGTCATGACGATACGCACGGTAGGCCTGCTCATAGCGACTGGTCCACGGGTAGCCATGCGCTGAGTGCGCGCGGAAGCGCAACTGGGCACCCGAGGCAAGAAAGCGGTTGCGATACTCCCACTGCGCACGGTTTTTCCTCGCCGAGACATTCAGCAGCCCAGCTCCGCCGCCCACACAGCCAGTGAGCGCTGATGGCAGCGCGCAAGCAGCCAGCTGCAGCCATGAACGGCGTGTTTGGGATGACGAAGATGCTTCCACTTCCAACATGGCAGCATGTGTGAATACGTCAGCCAGAAGTGCGAGCAGGAATATGTAAGAAAGTCGTTTTGACGCCCGCCTATTTCAGCACCGCGTCGAGATCACTTTCCTTCATGCTCATCGGGTGACCTTCCCAAACGATCTTACCTTCGTTGTTCACGATCATCGCATGCGGGATGCCCTCGATTCCGAAGCTCTTGTTGAGCTTGCCATTGGAATCGAATGCCACGGTGTAGTCGATGGGCACATCTTTGACAAAGCTACGCACCGTCTGACGGTCTTCGTCGGTAGCGCCGATGAATGTCAGGCCACGGTCTTTGTACTTTTTGTTCAATTCATTGAGATGCGGAATGCTGGTGCGGCAGGGTGGGCACCAAGTGGCCCAAAACTCCAGCACGTAAGGCTTGCCCTTGAGATCCGGTGCTTTGCCGGAGAATTGCAGCTTCAGTTCAGGAATGACCGTGCCGACGTTGCTCTTGCTAGCGCGGGCACTGAGCTGCTGGACAGCAAACAACGCAGCCAGCGCGGTGACGATGAGAAATGAGAGACGTTTCATGATGTGGGTGGGTGATCCAGTTTATTTCTTGGTCGTGCTCTTCTTCTTGGGCTCTTCCTTTTTCTTGGTATCACTTTTGGTATCACTTTTCTTGGGCTCTTCTTTCTTTTCAGCCTGTGGGAAACCAGCTTTTGCATGCGCGACCATTTCTGCGAAGGTTCCTTCACCGACACCGCTGACCTTGGTTACATCCGTAACGTCATTGAATGGGCGCGCTTTTTTGATATCCGCGGCTCGGGTTTCGCCGACTCCAGGGATTGCCACTAGCGCAGCTTCGTCACCCTCGTTGAGCAAGCTCAGTAACTTGGTGCGCTGGGATGGCGTGAGGGATTTGGCTATAGCGTCCATCTTCGCAGGGACCTTGGCGGTTTCTGCGGCTTCGCTTTTGGATTTAGATGGTGCTTTCTTTTTAGTCTCTGCGGCTTGCACAGTCACAGCGAGAAATACGAGGGCGAGGATGCTCAGGATTGGTTTCATAGGATAAATAGTGTGTGGATTGATTAGCAGGCGCAGAATAGAATGCGGCCAAAGCGACTGGCTAGACATTTTTGCAGCCAAATGAGACCCTTATTTTTGCCTCACCGCTTGGTTTTCATCATTGAATTGCTCCAACCAATGCTGGAGGAAGAAGCGCTTTTCTGTCGGCAACAAATCCGGCGAAGTGCCAATCAGCGGACGAAGCGTGGTGGACATTTGAAGTGTCACAACGGTGAAAATCACGATCCAAATTCTGAGATAACCCGTGGTTTGAAGCCCAAGACTCGTGGCAGTGCTCACCAGCAAGCGTGAGCCAAAATACAGACCAATGATCCAAAACACCAACACCAGGAAGCCCATGAAGCCAATCGAGTCTGTGGAAGTGCTAAAGACCCAGATGATCGGAGCAAAACCGAGCATCAACAGAGCCAACAACGCCACCATACCCAACAACACGGCCATAATTTGACTGAGCCTTCCATTGAGACCATCCAAGGCGCTGAAGATGTACAAACTCGGCGTACAAATCAGCACCGCGACAACCATGCCAAGAACTATCTTCAACGGCGCCGCCCATAACTGCTCTCCGCCTGAAAAAGTTCCAAGCAACACACCAAACACACTCAGCGACACCGCAGCAATGCAGATCAACTTGGCAGGCACGCCGCCTTTCCCACTCTTGCAGGCCTGCATCAATCGTACCGGCTGTTTTAGCAAGTTTTCGATCACATTCATGATGCTAGGTGAGTCTGGCATCGGTTCAGGAGCTGGTGCAGGCTGTGGCACGGGTGGTGGCGATGTATTCATGGTGTGGTGGTTGAGGTTCGGTTTGGAGTGATTCGGGCAATAAAAATGATCAAGATTAGAAGAACAGGCCCAATGAGTTTTGCAGGACTCACCTCGCCAATGAAGCCCCACACCATCGCCCACACGACTTGGTAAAAGTTACCATCAAATGGATTTGGACGTAGAAACTGCACCGGCAAATCGGGATTACCAAAAAAGGGCCGTAAATTATACGACAACTGTGCACCCACGAAAAGATTCCCAGCAAGCCACGCCACCAAGGTTCGCCATCCAATAGTCTCATTTCCAGCAAAGCTCTGAATAAGGCGCAACAGCTTGTGATTAGCCACGATGCCGGCAAACGCAATGATCGCGGTATTGGCGAGCAGGAAAGCATGATACCAAGCCTTGGCTCCAATTTCGCCCGGCTGAGGTGAATCAATCACCATGCCGATGATGATCGGACTGAGAGAGCCAACGATGAGTCCGAAGACCGCAAAGCTCATCAAACAAGCCATCATTGTTTGCCGAAACGACATCCCAGAGCCAAGCAACTGCCCCAGCATGCCATTGATCATGCCATTGACCAATAGCGTGAGAAAAATGAGCAACGGCATCTTGATGGCCACAAAGAGCCCCTGCAGTGGCGCACGCCAGAAGCCCAAGCCAAAGCCATAAGCCGCACAACCGACGATCACAGCGACAAGGAGTGGCATGAGCGATTTCAGAGTCGGAGGCTCACGAAGCCACTGCGCCAGCATTGCGGGGTCACCGCGCGCTAGCGTCTTCAGCTTCTCGTAAATGAAGGCTAAATCGGAGTTCTTCACATGCTGTATTAGTATGAGGAGTTGAAGCTCAAATCATTCTCTAACCGTAAGGGGTGTGCATAACTGCAACAAGCGCGTTCCAGCCACTCTTAGCAGGGGTTCCACAGTCCTGAAGTCTGTGAATGAAAATGCGCATAGCTGTGAGGACAGCCGCACAACTTCTGGTTGTTCGCGGTGGTGGCCGGAATCCGAGAGTTATTGGTCCAAGTCGGCACAGGTTATTCACGACACCGATTGGATGAGGTTTTGCAGTTGAGGATTGGTCAGTGCAGCTTGGGCAGCTTGCACCTCGGCTTCCTTTTTGCTTCGTCCAGAGCCACGCCCAAGCTCGACGCCGCGCCACATGGCGGCGGACTCAAAGAATTTGGCGTGATCGGGCCCGTCCTGCGCCACGATTTGATAGCTCGGTGATTCCGTGTGAATGGCTTGCAACTTCTCTTGAAGTTCACCTTTTGGATTGGATTCGAATGCCCCTCCGCTGATTTCGATCAAATCATTATTCATCACACGCAGAATAAAACGCATCGCCGTTTCCAGGCCTGCATCGAGGTAGAGCGCTCCGACGACCGCTTCCAGGGCATCTGCTAGTGAAGAATCACGGTCGCGTCCGCCGTTGGCTTCCTCACCTTTTCCCATGAGTAGGTGCGGTCCCAGCTCGATCTGCCTGGCTAGCTTGGCGAGTGCCTTGGTGCTGACCAAATGAGCCCGCGCCTTGGTCAGATGGCCTTCATCCGCGCGTGGCAAACGCTCAAACAGCGCGTGACTCAGGGCTACTTGTAAAACAGCGTCGCCGAGGAACTCCAAACGTTGATTGTCCGCACCCCGTCGCTGGGATTCATAGCTCACACTGCCGTGAGTGAGGGCCTCGGTGAGCAAGCGCGGCTCTTTGAAAATGTGGCCGATGATGCTGTCGAGCGTGTCCATGCG
>JANOBP010000734.1:0-10303 GCA_031411715.1 Verrucomicrobiaceae bacterium
TCCATGAAGTCGTCGGACTCGATGTAAAGCTCGCGGCAGAGCGGCACCTGACGTGTGCCGGCGGCGGGATCTTCGGGATGGTTGGCGGCCTCGAAGTGCTCGACCTGATCCTCGGGGTAGTTGGTGAGGACGACTTTGATCGGGCGCAGCACGCCGTAAGCGCGGTGAGAGATTTTGTTGAGGTCTTCGCGGATGGCGTGCTCCAGCAAGGCGAACTCGGTGAGCGAGTTGAACTTGGTGAGGCCGATCGTCTTGCAAAAGCTGCGAATGGCGGCGGCGGTGATGCCACGGCGGCGCAAACCGCTGATGGTGGGCATGCGCGGATCGTCCCAGCCATTGACGAGGTCTTCTTTGACGAGGCGGAGCAGCTTGCGCTTGCTCATCACGGTATAGGTGAGGTTCAGGCGGGCGAACTCGCGCTGATACGGCTGCCCGGGCAGGCCATCGACGTTGTTGATAAGCCACTCATACAGCGGGCGGTGAATCTCAAACTCGAGCGTGCAGAGGCTGTGCGTGATGGACTCCAGTGCATCGCTCAGCGGATGCGCGTAATCGTACATGGGGTAGATGCACCACGCATCGCCGGTGCGGTGATGATGCGCATGCAGGATGCGGTAGAGGGCGGGATCACGCAGGTGCATGTTCTCCGAGGCCATGTCGATCTTCGCACGGAGGACTTTTTCACCTTCCTTGAACTCTCCCTTCCGCATGCGGCGGAAGAGATCGAGATTTTCCTCGACGCTGCGATCAGCGTAAACGCTGCGCGTGCCGGGTGTGGTCACCGTGCCGCGATTCGCGCGCATCTCCTCCTGTGTCTGGTCATCCACATAGGCGAGGCCTTTGGTGATGAGCTGCTCGGCGAATTGATAGAGCTGCTCGAAGTAGTCGCTGGCGTAAAAGAGGTGCGTGCCCCAGTCGAAGCCGAGCCATTTCACGTCAGCCATGATGCTATCGACGTACTCGACTTCTTCCTTGGTGGGATTGGTGTCGTCAAAGCGCAGGTGGCAGCGGGCGTTCGGCGCGTGTTCCTGCGCGAGGCCGAAATTCAGGCAGATGCTCTTCGCATGGCCGATGTGGAGGTAGCCATTGGGCTCTGGCGGGAAACGCGTGATGACCTGGCCGTCGTTGCGACCGGCTGCGAGGTCGGCAGCGATCATTTCACGGATGAAATCAAGGGGGGCGGGCGGTGTGGCGGCTGGTTCGGACATGGGGGGCGGAGTTTCCGCATAAAGCGCGGAGTTCAAAGGTTAAAGTTCGCTGTTCTCAATTCGCCGTTCGCCTTTCGCGGCTCAGGACATCTCTTCGCGGTCTTTCCAACGCTTTTCATGGCGCATCAGCTTGCGGAAGAAGTCCTCTTCCTCTCGGGGGGCAGTATTGGGATCGAGCGGCATGCGCAGCTTGATCTCCAAGCCGCGCGGTGAGAGCTGACTGGCCTCCGCCGTGCCGCCGTGGAGGTGCATGGTGACGTAGCAGGCCATCATATTCACGCCGAAGTCATCCGGCTTGCGGCTGCGGGTATAGAATGGATCAAAGAGATTCGCCGCGCGGTCTTGACCATGAAACGCTCCGGTGTCTCGGACATACATGACGGCGAAGGTTTTGCCATTGCCATCGGTTTCGATGGTAGCGCTGATCTGCATGCTATCGCTCTCGCTCAGGTGCGTGATCTCCTCCATGAAAATGAGACGCCACATCTGACGGAAGCGGCCACCATGAACAATGAGCGGCGGCAGGCGGGGATCGATCTCTACATCGACGTGCAGATGTTTTTCCATCAACTGAGCGCCAAAGACATTCAGCATCTCATCCAGCACGCCCTCGAAGGAGCATTCATCACAACGCGCGAGCATCTTGGCATGCGAGGCATCCGCAAGGCGTGAGAGGAGTGTCTGGATGCGCTCGATCTGGTTTTGAGCCTGACTTTGAATGTCGAGCCAAAAGCCTGTGTCACGCGGTGGGGCACCATTGAGCTCCTCGACGATCTTCATCGGCGCGAGGTCGATGAAAGCGCGCACCACTGTCAATGCATTGCGCAAATGATGGTTCAATCCCTCGGCGAGAATGCCGAGGCCGGAAACACGATCGGCGGCCAGCATATGCCTCACACTGTCGGTCTTTTCGACGAGCAAGCGCTCACGCTCTACCAGTGCGGTGTAGTAGTCGAGCGCGTGCTTGAGCACGGCCCCGATTTCCTCGGGATTCCACGGCTTGTGCAGGTAGCGGAAGACGCGTCCATCGTTCACGGCATCGACCGCAGCCTGATAGTCCGTGTAGGCGGTGACCAGGATGCGGACGAGGTTGGGACTGATCTTGCGCGCCTGCTCCAGCAACTCCACGCCACTGGCGCCGGGCATGCGCTGGTCGGTGATGAGCAGTCCTATCTGCGGGCCGTAGGCTTCGAGGATCTTGTAGCCATCCATGGCGTTGTTGGCGATGTGGATGGTGTATTCATCACAGAAGATCTCACGGAAATAGTGAAGCGCCTTCTCTTCGTCATCAACGTAGAGGATGTGGTAGGGGGATAGCATGAATGAAGCGGGTGAGCAGGCCGACAAGATAGCGCCTATGCTGAATTTGGCAGCGGAACTTGCAGTATGAAAATGAATCCTGCACGTTTTGACGCTGCCTGCCAGCTAACTCACCCCACATGGATGATCCCGGCGGGCCTAATAATAGCGGCCACCGTACCCACCCCGGTAGCCCGAGTAGCCATTGGAACAGCCGTTATGCCCCCCGTTGCGACGGTTACTATTGTTGTTGGCCAAGCCATAGGCCAGCAATCCGACGGCTGCGACTCCGATGAGAGCAGCGGCAGGCTCCACGACTTGCCTTGGGCGACCGTATTGATCATAGGCCGTGGTGCAACTGGCACCAAATGAAAGCATGAGTGACATAAGAACGAGACGATGGAAAATAGGTTTCATAGGCCATCTGACGAGTGCGCGGGGGAACTATTCAAAGACCCCAAAAAATCGAAGCCATGAAGCAGCGACTGTAATTCCAGCGCAACTTCAGGGATACATGATGGTTGAAGGCTTTGATTCTCCCCACACCACCATGAAGGTTCTCAATCTCTCTCTCATCCTACTGACCACGGCCACACTGCACGCGGCAGATGATGCCCATGTAGCCATCACGCCGGAGCAGTTGAACTTTTTCGAGAAAAACATCCGTCCAGTGCTGGTGGAGTCTTGTTACAAATGCCACGCGGCGGATTCAACAAAGATCAAAGGCGGACTGACGCTGGACACCAAACAGTCACTGATCTTGGGCGGCGAAAGTGGCCATCCAGGCGTGACTCCTGGAAAAATCAGCGAGAGCAGCATCTATGAAGCGATGACTTGGAAGAATGAGGACATGCAGATGCCCCCCAAACAGAAGCTACCGGATGAAGTGCTGGCCAATTTCAAGAAGTGGATCGAAATGGGCGCACCTGATCCACGTGAGCAGCAGGTGGCCAAGGCAGTGCCTGCCAAGCGCACCATCGACATGGACAAGGGCCGCCAGCACTGGTCGCTGCAAAAACCCGTGAAGCACACACCTCCAACGGTGAAGACTGCTGGCTGGGCCAAGACGGAGATCGATCAATTTGTGCTCGCTGGCATGGAAGCGCAGAATTTGCACCCTGTGCGCGATGCAGACCGCCCAACCCTGATCCGCCGCATCTCCTTTGACATCACCGGACTGCCGCCAACACCAGATGAAGTGAAGGCCTTTGTCGCAGACACATCGCCCGATGCTGTGAAACGCGTCATCGACATGTATCTCGACTCGGAGCGTTATGGCGAGCGCTGGGCGCGCGTGTGGCTGGACGTGGCCCGCTACGCCGAAAGCAGCGGCAAGGAAGTCAACGTGCTCTACCCGCAAGCATGGCGCTATCGTGACTACGTCATCGAGTCGTTCAAGAAGGACAAACCTTATGATCAATTCCTCAAGGAGCAGATTGCGGGTGATCTGATGAAATTCACCACCAAACACGAGCAGGCTGAAAAGATCGTCGCCACAGGCTTCCTCGCCATCGGCTCCAAAGGACACAACAACCGAGACAAACGCCAGTTCACGATGGATCTCGTCGATGAGCAGATCGATACGATGTCGCAGGCAATGTTAGGCCTCACGCTGGCATGCGCACGCTGCCACGATCACAAATTCGATCCGGTCACGCAACGTGACTACTATGCGTTAGCTGGCATCTTCTTGAGCAGCGAGACCTTGTTTGGCACCTACAGCCAACTGCAAAACGCCAACACGAGCGCGCTCATTGAGCTGGAACCCGCCGCAGCTCAGCCTGCGGCACTGGCCTCCATTTCAAAAGCCGAATATGCCACACTCAAGAAGCGCTATGACGAAGCGCTGGCTACCGCGACCGAAATCCGTGAACAAGTGCGCAAGAGCACCATGGATTCGCGTGACCGGAACAACGCACAAAATTTTCTCCGCATCCGTAGTTCAGCGGATCGTGCAGACTCGATGAAGGCTGATTTGGATGCCTTCAATCCCGATGGC
The DNA here is from genome assembly GCA_031411715.1 of Verrucomicrobiaceae bacterium. Taxonomy (GTDB): domain Bacteria; phylum Verrucomicrobiota; class Verrucomicrobiia; order Verrucomicrobiales; family Verrucomicrobiaceae; genus Prosthecobacter. The sequence continues at coordinate 4,507 of JANOBP010000734.1, forward strand.
ACACCACGCAATGTGACGATGGGAGTGTTAGACCGTCCCGCACCGCTCAACAGCCCACTGCTGGTGCGTGGAGACATCAAGCAGCCGTCGGATGTCGTTCCACGCGGCCTCGTCGAGGTGCTCTGCGCGAAAGGTGAGCCACTCAACATCGGCCAAGGCAGCGGCAGACTGGATCTAGCCTACTTCATTGCCTCTAAAGACAATCCGCTCACTGCACGCGTGATGGCAAACCGAGTCTGGCTCAAGCTGATGGGGCAAGGCATCGTGACCACGCCAGATAACTTTGGTGTCATGGGACAGAAGCCTTCACACCCTGAACTTCTCGACCATTTGGCCATCTCTTTTGTGGAAAATGGATGGTCGATCAAGAAACTCATCCGCGAGATCATGCTGAGCCGCACATACCAAATGGGCTCAACATATGATTCGCAAAACTTTGCCTCAGATCCCGACAACAAATACCGCTGGCGCATGAATCAGCGCCGCCTGGATGCTGAGGAGATTCGTGATGCCATGCTGGCCGTCTCAGGCTCTTTGAACCTGTATCCAGTGGACGGATCGCCCGTCGCCCGAGCCGGTGAAGGCCGCGAAGGCATCCTCAATCTCATGCGTGAGCTCACCGCGAAGCCATTCACCTACCGCTCGATTTATCTGCCTATCATTCGCGACCAAATTCCTGAATTCCTCAGCGTCTTTGACTTTCCTGATGCCAGCCTCGTCAACGGTGATCGTGATTCCACGAACGTCCCAGGACAGAGCCTGTTCTTGATGAATAACCAGCAGGCAATAGGTGCGGCAGATGCCTTCGCGAAGCGCATTGGCGGGCATAAAGACTCCACGTCGCAAGAGAAACTCAGTTACGCCTACCAGCTCGCCTTTTCACGCGAGCCGAGTGCCAGCGAACTGACTGCGATCACTAATTTCTGGAACCGTTTTCCACAACAGGCCGCCAAAAACAAAGACTTGCCGAAGGAGTCGATCCAAGGCGTTACGCTGTCCGCCTTTTGCCAGTCGCTTTTTGGCAGCGCTGAGTTTCGCTATTTGAATTAACAGGCCTCACACCATACCACCCTCATGAACACTTCATTCCCATCCCGTCGTGAATTTTTGAAGACCACCAGCAATGGTTTTGGCTACATGGCCTTTGCCGCACTGGCACAGCAGCAAGCTCTGCGTGCAGCAGAGGCAGCAGGGCCGCTTTCGCCCAAGCAGCCGCATTTTGCTCAGCGAGCCAAGCATGTGATCTTCTTGTGCATGCAGGGCGCCCCATCGCATGTGGACACATTCGATTATAAGCCAAAGCTGGTCGCTGATGCTGGCAAGCAAGCCCCTGCGGCTGCGGGACGCTATGGGCAGACCAAGCTGATGGCTTCACCATGGAAGTTTGGTCAGCATGGCAAAAGCGGACTTTGGATGAGTGAGTTGGTGCCAAACATCGCCAAGCATGCAGACGAGATGTGCATCATCAATTCGATGGCCACCGATCTGCCAGCGCATCCGCAGGCATTCACGCAGCTCCACACTGGCACCACACAGTTTGTGCGGCCGTCTCTGGGTGCCTGGTCACTTTATGGTCTTGGCACGACGAATGAAAACCTCCCAGGATTCATCACCATGAATCCACCGGGCAACGCTACACGTTCGTTTGGCAGTGCGTTCCTTCCTGCGATCTATCAGGGCACGAAAGTCGGCGGTGCGAGCATCCCGGGACTGCCTGCTCAAGCGGCGCGTCGTTTCGGCGGCATGGAGCAAGCCAGCATGGCCAACATCAAGAACAACCGCTTCACCACGGAAGCACAACGCACGCAGCTCGATCTGGTACAGGCCCTGAATAAGTCCAGCATGCAGCAAAGTGGTGGCGTGAGTGCTGAGGTGGAAGGTGTCATCGAGAGCTACGAGCTGGCCTTCCGTATGCAGGCGGAGGTGCCCAAGGTCATGGACATCTCCAAGGAAACGGAGGCTACTAAAGCTCTCTATGGCATCGGTGATGGCGAATCCGACACGTTCGGCAAGCAATGTCTCATGGCGCGTAAGTTTGTGGAAGCAGGTGTACGCTTCATTGAGCTCACGCACGGCAACTGGGACCAGCATTTCAATTTGAAGGCCGGATTGGAGCGCAATTGCAATCAAATCGACAAACCTATCGCTGGTCTGCTAGCTGATTTAAAAGCGCGTGGTCTTTTGAAGGACACGCTCGTCATTTGGGGCGGTGAATTCGGCCGCACGCCGCACTCGCAGGGCGATGATGGCCGCGATCACAACAACAAGGGCTTCACCATGTGGATGGCCGGTGGTGGGGTCAAAGGGGGCTTGAATTACGGCATGACCGACGATTACGGCTATGAGGCAGTGCAGAACAAGATGCACATCCATGACTGGCACGCCACGGTGCTGGCGCTCATGGGTCTGGATCATGAAAAGCTCACCTTCCGTTACGCAGGCCGCGATTTCCGCCTCACGGACGTCTATGGCACCGTGGCGAAAGAGATCATGATCTGAGCCCAAATCGGTCGGCGATTTGTATTGTTGGAAAAGGGGATTTCGGATAAAAAAGTGGTGTTTTCACCCCCTTTCAGTCCCCCAACCAATCTATGAACAAGTGGCGCTCTCTGCTTCTGGTGCCTGTGGCTATTCTTTGCTACTGGCTGACGTTTCGTCATGAACCGGAGGCGGCGAAGGAAACAACGCCCCCTGTGGCGGTGAAACAAGCCACCAAGCCAGCACTGCCAATACGGGCCTCGGGACCTATCGGAGCCTTTCAGGACTGGAGCAACGCGTATCTGGCTGCACATCCTACAGAGCGATCCGCGATGCTCGAAATCGGCATGCAGCAGGCGCGGGAACACACGGCGGAGATCGCCAAGCTCATCAAGAGCGACCCTCAGGCGGCGCTGGCGAATGCAGTGCCGATGGTGGTGCGGCAGAAGTTGCCGAAGGAGATCGTAGCGCTGCTGGAGGATCGCGTGCGGACTCGGGGCGACTACGAGGTGTTTGGGAATGTGCCGGATGCAAATGGCGTGGTGCTGGAGCCTTACACTCGCACGGTGACCTCGAAGGACGGGAAGCGATACAACGCGCATGTGTTTGGAAAACGTGAGTGGCTGCGCAGCACATCAAATGCGGCGCTCAACGGCGTGGCGGTGGGGCGTGAGATGGCGGTGAATGATTCGCCGGTGCGTGTTTTGGAGGTGGGTGAGCTGCCGCAGGATGATGGGCGGCAGATTGTGGATGTGTGCCCGATCTCGGGCATCGAGACGGAGGTGGAGAAGACGAGCGCGGGTGCGCTGCCTGCGGTGACGGTGGAGACGCCAGCTTTTGAGACGCCGGAGCGGGTGATCTATGTTTGCAGCGGTGGTCACATCTCGCAGATCGCGGAGCAATACATGAGCGATGAGGAAAAAGCGCACTGGGAAAGTCTCGGCACGGAATTGAACGCGGGCACGGGCAGCGGTCCGGCGCATGCGCCGCTCTCCGGCGCGATCCCGAGTGGTTGGACGACCGGAAACCGCAGCTTCCTTTATATCAGAGCCTGTTTCCCGGACAATCCGGTGGATCCGCAGAACGAGCAGGAGTGCTATGACATGTTCAAGGACTCGAACGACTACATCGTGCAGAACAGCTACGGTCGCTGCTACCTGACGTATGCATTTCCGCCGCTGGTGGTACTGCCTTACCCGCTGGAGTGGTACAACCGCTATGACGCGGACAACAACGGCGGCGGTGACACCATGGTGCAAAACCACGCCATCCAGATCGCGAAGTCGATGGGCTATGACACGGCCAGCTACAATCTGCGTGCGGTGCGCTGGAGCGGCGGCCCAGGCAGCTATGGTGGCAGTGCTAGCGTAGGCGCGGCGGGCATGCGTATGAAAGTCAGCAGCGCGAGCACCTTCCTGCATGAGCTGGGGCATAACCTGGGTGTGTGGCATGCGAACCGCTGGCAGACGAGCCCGCCGAGCTTCATCGGACCGGGGACCAATCATGAATACGGCAATAAATTCGATGTCATGGGCAGCGGCGGCACGACGGCGCATTACACGGCGAGTTTCAAGAACACGCTGTCCTGGATGCCGCAGGAGCAGTTCTGGAACGTGACATCGAGCGGGCTTTATCGCATCCATCAGGTGGATGCCAGCATCGCGGACCCGAGCCTGCGCTATGCGCTGCGGGTGCAGAAAGACGCGGAGAAGAACTACTGGGCGGAGTACCGCCAGCGGGTCAGCAACACGGCGTTGATGAATGGGGCGATGATCACCTGGGACATGTGGGGCATCGGCGGGATCGGTGGTAGCGGCGGCTCGCCTTACAATGGCAGCAATCGCGGTGCTCATCTGCTCGATATGACGCCGGGTTCCTTCACCAATAGCATGAGCGATACCCGCGATGACGGTGCCTTGTATGTGGGGCGCACTTACAGTGACCCGGACTCGAACATTCACATCACTCCCGTGGCGAAAATCGCGACCACACCGCCCTCGCTCGACATGCAGGTGCAGATCGGTGACGTGGCGGGCAATGCCGCGCCAACGCTGAGCCTTGGTGCGAGCAACACTGCACCTGCGGTGAGTGCAAACATCACGCTGACTGCCACGGCGAGCGATCCGAACGGCGACGCTATCGCCTATGCCTGGGTTTTCGATGACGGCACCTACTCGACGAACAACAGCGCCACGCAGACGAAGTCCTGGGGCACCGCCGGGCACTACAACGTGCTCTGCACGGCCTCTGACATGAAGGGCAAACGCACGACGAAGTCCCTGCTCATCACCGTGGGCAGCCCGACGACCTTCACGGTGAGCGGGACGATCACCCATGCCGGGCAGCCGCTGGAGGGCGTGTATGTGGTGAACTATGCACTGACTAGCAGCGCCACGGTGGGCAGCAGCACCGGCTACAAAGGCACCTGGACGGACAGTGACGGCAATTACACGCTGACGGGCCAGGCAGCGGGTAGCTTCACCGTCACGCCGAATCTCTATCCCTACACCTTCAGCGGCAGTGGAGCGACCACGGTGGGACCGAATGTCACGGGAAAAAACTTCACCAGCAGCCTGCCTCCGACGCTGACGATCAGCTATCCGGATGACGTGGCGGCTGAGGGAGCGGTGGCAGATCCAGGCACCATCCGGCTCACGCGAAGCGGCAGCACCACGGCGGCACTCGTCGTGCAGATCTACAATGCAAACACTGGCAGTGCCTCGCGGACGAATGACTACTCGCTCACCCCGGCGCCCACCGCCGCGACGAATGACGGTGGGAATGGCACCAGCGAGTACACCATCCCCATCGGAGCGAGCTTCCTCGACATCACGGTGACCCCGACCAATGACACGACCACCGAGGGTATTGAGATCGCCTCGCTCGACTTCGCGAACTCGACCTCCGGCTACTATTTTGCCGGCACGGCGAAGGCGCAGATGCTCATCCTGGACGATGAAAGCGGCCTGCCGGTGGTGAAAATGACGCCAGTGGACGATTCCGGTCATGAAGCAGGCTCGGACACGCTGACGATGAAGGTGGAGCGGCTCGCCGCGAACACGACGGCCGCTTTGACCGTGAATCTGAGCTACACCGGTGGCACGGCGACGAGCGGCACGGACTTCACCGGCCCCGCGAATGTGGTCATCCCCGCGAATGCCACGGAGGCGACCTTCACCATCACGCCGATCAATGACACGGCCATCGAGACGACGGAGACGATTATCGCCACTGTCGCGAGCAACGGGGCATACAATCGCGACAGCACGGCGCAGGCCGTCACGAGTACTTTGAATGACGACGATCTGCCGACGGTGAC
>JANOBP010000735.1:0-4919 GCA_031411715.1 Verrucomicrobiaceae bacterium
GCGCATGGCATTCTCGAAGAAAGCGGCTGGCCGGGCCGCCTCATCGCGCTACTCATCCTCATCGCACCCATCACCTGGGCGGCCATCGCCACACCAGACCGTTACAGCCCGAATGCGGTGATGAACAAAGGTCTCTACGACCCCAATTACGCCGACACCTCCCGCGCTGAGCAGTTCTCCCTCCGCAAAGACGACAAAGGCAAGCCCGCCATGCCGACTGCCAAACCCTCCCCCGCCATCAACGACCTCCCACCGGCCACTGTCGCTTCTGCGCCCCCCATTCCAGGAGCGCCGCCCCCTCCCACCAAGCCAGGCGAGCCACCGAATGCCAACAAAGCTCCCAAGCCCGCCACGGAATCCAAAAGCTACGGCACCTTCACGCTCGAGGACCTCAAAGCGCAGGTCCCGATGAGCAAGGAAGGCAACTTCCTCCTCGATGTGCCTGAGATCTATTACACGGGCGGCGATCTCGAAGTGCAGAAGGTGCTCACGGGCCAGATGGTCGAGACCACCGCGCAGGTTTTGCCGGAAAAAGTCAACAATCCTGATGGCCACCGTCTGCGCATCTTCCGCATGCTCGTCCAGTGCTGCGCTGCCGATGCCCGCCCCTTCTCCGTACCCATCGACTTCGGTAAAAAAGCCCCCGAGTATAAGGACATGACCTGGATCAAGGTCACCGGCAAAGTCAGCTACAAAAAGGAAGGCGACCAAACCGTGCCACTCATCGAAGTCTCCAAAGTCGAAGAAACCACCGCGCCTGACAACGCGATGATTTATTAGATCCTGCTTTCCGCATCATCGAAACAGTTCGATAAAGCCCAGTATCGGATCATCTAACATCTGGCCGATGAGAGCCACTTACAATACCTCCGTCAGCCCGCAGGGCTATCCTATGAGTAGCCGGAGGTGAAGCGAGCCTCAGCGAGCGAACCTCCGGTCCGTGTATCTCCACGATGCACCGCCGCCGAACTCCGCAGGAGTTCTCCCATCGCCCGCGTGTTGAGTGTGCTGTGCCGTCGCCAGCGATGGGAGAACCCTACCGGGTTCAACCGCTGCTCGACGCCCGCGCGATTGACCGGGGGTTTCGTGCCTCAACCCCCGGCTACGCATGGGATTAGCCCTGCGGGCTACATTCATGAAGTTTTGCAAATGGCTCGACACTTTTGAATTCTGCCAAACATCAGCCAACAGGCCTGGCAGCTTCCTGCTCAGGTTTTGATCAAACAAAAGCTTCATGCCGCAGCCAGACTGGAGACGCCGAGTTCCTTATCAGCCGCAAAGGCCAGGCATGCACGAATGTCCTCCTCGGTAATCTCTGCAAAGTCCTCTTGAATCTCGGCGGAGCTCATTCCAGCCGCCAGCCAGCCCAGCACGTCCGCCACGGTGATCCGCATACCGCGCACACAAGGCTTTCCTCCACGCTTGCCGGGCTCTATCGTGATGATCTTGGAATAGTTCATGCATCTATTCTAATCACCATCCGCATCAAGGCAAAGCCCCTTTTCCCCACAAGAACAGGCTGTTCGCCCCCGTTAATCTCTCCATCTCATGAACCTCGCTCTACGCCCCGCTACTGCTGCTGCCATTGAAAGCTTCCGCCAGCGCCGCACCTCCCTCCTCAAAACGCGCGCCATCCTTTGTGCCGCAGTCATCTTACTTGCCGCCTTAACGGTGATCGCCCTGCTCGACCGCGCGTGGTTGATGCCGGATCTGATTCGCCCGTGGTTCTCGCTCGCCGTGTATGGAGCAGCCGCGTATGCAGCCTGGAGTGTGGCGCTGCGCTTCATCGCCCAAGGCAGTGGCAAAGAAGGTGCGGCCAAGCTCATCGAAGCCGCTGATCCAGCTCTGCGTGAGCGCATGCTCTCCGCCGTCGAGCTCGCTGCCACCGGCGACGTCCGCGACTCCGCTGAATTCCGCGAGAAGCTCCAGGATGACGTCGCCCACAGCGTCGAGGGAGCCAATTGGAAGGCCAAACTGCCCATGCGCACTTTGCGTCCATGGTTTCTGGCCACCGCAGGCACCGCCGCAGTCGTCATCGGTCTCTGCTTCGTCTCCATCCTGCACTTCCCGGGCTTCCTCGCACGCGCTGCCCTGCCCTTTGCCAATCTTGAGCGCCCAGCCTCGCTCTCCATCCGCATCGTCGAGCCAGCACCAGCATCCACGCTCGCGCCCATCGGCTCGGAGGTTCCTCTCATCATCGAAACCGAAGGTTCCAAGCCTGAAGCCGCCACACTTGAATTCCTCGCCACTGGCAGCAAGTCACGCCGCATGGAGTTGCCAAACTTCGGTGCCACACGCTTCGAAGGCCTCGTCCCTGTCGGCCAAAACGACGTACAATACCGCATCCACGCCGGCGATGCCATCACGCCTTGGCACACCCTCAGCGCACGCGCCCGCCCACGCATCACCAGCTTCATCAAGACCATCGTCCCGCCCGCCTACACCGGTGCCAAGGAAACCAGCCTCACCGAAGACCACGGTGACATCGAGGCGCTCGACGGCTCCACCATCAAGCTCACGCTCACCACCAACCAGCCCGTCAGTCAAAGCGACATCATCATCAATCCAGATCTCAGCGAAAAAATCACCACCTCCGCCAAAACCAACGCCACGGGTCAGTTGACCACCGAGATCGCTGTCAAAGCCGCGCATGGCACCTGGCTCGCCGCACTCAAATCCCAGGAAACCGGCTTCACCAACGAGGAAAGCACCCCTTGGCGCATCACCACCATTCCAGATCTCCCACCCACCGCGCAGATCAATGATCCCGCTGAGCAGATCGAGCTCCTCGCTGATGAAGCGGTGCGCATCGCTGGTCTTGCCACGGATGATGTCGGCCTCGCCAATGTGAAGCTCTCCCACGCCATCAATGGTGCCAAGTGGACCGAGACCGAGCTCACCATCACCAAGCCATCCAAAGAGTCGACGGTGCAGCATTTGCTACCACTGGCTCTTCTCGGCGTGAAAGCAGGAGATGCGCTCCTCATCAAGCTCATCGCTATCGACTTGAAAGGCCAAAAAACCGAGTCGCCACCCGTGCGCGTGCTCATCCTCGAGCAGACCGTTGATCCGCGTCAGCGTGAGTGGGCGGAAAGCCAGCGCCGCCTCGCCAAGCGCGCGGAATCCCTCTCGGAAAAAGCGCGAGATCTCACCAAGAGCCTCGAACAAGTCCGCAAGACCGAGAAGAAACAACCGGATCAGAATGATACCGCACTCGCCAAGGCCCAATCTGAACTGCAGCAGGTCAAAGAGCAGTCGGACGATCTTTGGAACGATCTCAAGGAAGCCGCCAAGAACGCCCCCAATCAGCTCGATGCCGCCGAAGCTCAGATCCTTGGCGAAAAACTCGCTCAGCTCCGCCGCGAGGCTCTGCCACGCATGAGCGACGTCGAAAAAGGCGAAGTCGAAAACACCGAAACCATGAAACGCGCCTCACGCATCGCCGAGGCCGACGCCGCGGCCATTGCCGAAGCCGCACGCGCCTTCGCCGCTGAAGACACCGCCAAAATCGCCGCGCAGGAATCCCAGCAACTCCAGCGCCAGGCCAAGATGCTCACCGAGAATGCTCTTCCAGCCAATCGTGATTCCGCCAAGCGCCCCCAGTGGCAGGAGCAGCAGCGCGCACTCGTCGCACAGAGCGAGACACTCAAAAAAGACCTCACCGCTCTCAATGAGGCCACACGTGACCGCCATAAAGGCCAGATCCAGCAGCTCGATAAACAACTCACCGAGACCTCGTCCGACCTCATCCAGAGCCTCGACAAGCCCGATCAAACCAAAAGCCCCGAGCACCTCTACGGCGCTTCCGACAACCTGCGCAACCGCTTGCAGCAAGCTGCCGACCAGACACGCAACATCGCCGAGCAGGCCACCAATGAGGCCAATCAGCGCCGTGAGCAGTTGCAGCGTCAGGACAACCCCGCGCTCGTGGCCTTGAGTGAAGCACGCAACTCGCTCGCTGAGGCCGAGAACGCCGCCAAAAAACCCGACAAGAAACCACGCACCGAAAAGGACGGCAAAACACCCGCCGAAAAAGCCCAGCAGCAACTCGCCGAGGCCGCCAAGCAACTTCAAGATCAGGCCGAGTTGCGCGAGCAAAACAAAGACACCAACACTCAAGCCGCACTCGACACCAACCGCACCTCACGCGCCATTGACGAGGTCGCACGTGAAGCCGCCAAGGCCACCGAGCCAGCCGCCATCGCCGCTGCCAAAGAAAAAACCGATCAACTCGCCCAAATCGCCCGCGCTCTTGAGGCCGACGCCAGCGCGCAAGATGCCGCACAGGCCCTTGCATCCGGTCAGGAGGAAAAAGACCCCGCCCAAGCCGCCGCACAGACCAAAGCCGCTGCCGATGCGCTTCAGCAACTCCCAGAGAAGATCAACCGCGCCCGCCTCGCTGAAGCTTTGCAGAAAACCGATCCCAAAGCCGCCAACGACCTCCGCCAAGCCGCCCAGCAGGCTAGTGACACCGCCAAGAACGCCGCCGAGCAAAGCAAAAACCTCGCCAAGCAAGCCGCGCAGCAGCAACCCAACCAGCCACTCGATGCAGCACCTGCACAACAAGCCACCGCACAGGCCCAGCAGAAAGCCAACGAGCTCGCCGCAGCTCTCCAGCCTCAAGCAGCCGCCGCGCGCGCCCAGCTCGCCGCTTTGACACCTGAACTCAGTGAGATGATGAAGCGCGTTGCCGCTGAGCTCGACCAATCACAGAAAGAAACACAAGCCGCCGCCAACGACGCCAAAGCCGACAAACCCGTCGCCGAAGTCGCCGCTAAGGCTCAAGAGCTCCGCCCCGAAGCTGCTGAGAACGCCGAGAAAATGGCCGCCCTTCAAGCCGCACTCCGCCAGGAAGCCAACGCCGCTGATTTGACCCAAAAACCCGAAGCCCAGCTCGCCCGCAGTGCCGACGTCGCCCT
>JANOBP010000736.1:0-7020 GCA_031411715.1 Verrucomicrobiaceae bacterium
ACTACGACGTGATCGTCAGCAGCACCAACGGCTCCGTGACCAGTGCCGCAGGCACACTCACCGTCATCAAGCCCGTCAGCACCCAAAACGACGGCGTGCCCGATGCGTGGAAGCTCGCCAACGGCATTGATCCCAACAGCAACGCTGTGATCAATGGTCCGCTTGGTGACATCGACAAAGACGGACGCAACAACCTCCTCGAATACGCCTTCAACTCCAACCCACAGGCCACCGAAACCGATCCCCTGAGTGCTGTGCCCGTCACAAAAGCAGCCGACGGCCTTCAGTATCTAGAAGTCCGCTACCCACGCCGCATCGGAGCACTCGATTTAGTCTATGCCGTTGAAGTCAGTGACGATCTGACTACCTGGCCGTCTCCAGGTTCCACCACAGAGAGTGTGAGCGTCGTGCCCACCGGCAATGGCGTCACGGAGACGGTCACGGTACGTGTCCTGCCTGCAATCGGAAGTGCCGCAAAGAAGTTTGTGCGCGTACGCGTCACATCCCAGTAAAGGTACCATGGACAAGAGTATGTCGATAAGCGTTGGACCAGACATTCTCGAAAAATAAACACATATTCATCCCAAATGTTATCTTCGCGTTAGGTTAGTGGTCTCTACTCCGGCAACAACCATCCCTCCCGCAATGACGCGCCTTCTAATCCTCTCTCTCGCAGCCGCAGCCACGGTCCTCCAAGCTCAGAATCCGCAGCTCACTTCGTGGCTGCAGTCAGATTCGACAAAGTATGCGCGGATCTACCAAACCACGGCGAATGAGACGGCGGGGACGAAATCGACGACCTGGAGCCGCAGCGCTGGCGTGCAAACAAATCCAGTCTATGCCGGCGTGAGCGAGGTGAACTACTCGACGAACTGGGTCTATATCCGCACCAGCGGTCTGGCGGGGCATGTGATGGGTCCGTGGTATCTTGATGCGGCAAAGACGCAGAACTTCCCGAATTTCCCCTCGAACACGGCGGTGGTGTATCGTATCCCACGCACCCCCACGATCCCGGCGACGAAGACGCTGACCGGCCTCGGGGCCACTGGGCGTATGGTGAACGGCGTGTCAATGTTCGACAGCCGCGATGCCTTCTCCTATGTGAATGCGAGTGCCACCGATGCCACGCCAGTCAATGGACTGACCGGCGACGGCATTTGGAACCGTGACGGCTATCACAATGAAGGCGTGACTTTTGACCCGGCGCTGGCGCATCAGGCGGGGAACAATTACCACTACCACGCGCAGCCCATCGGCCTGCGCTTTCAGCTCGGCGATCATGTGGACTACAATGCGACGACGAATCGCTACACCGAGAGCGCTGCCGCCGTTACGACGCACTCCCCCATCCTCGCCTGGGCAGCCGACGGTTTGCCAGTTTACGGTCCCTACGGCTACAGCGATCCCACGAATGCTTCCAGTGGTGTGCGGCGCATGGTTTCCGGCTTCACTCTGCGGGATGGCACGAATGGCACCACCGCGATCACGGTGCGTCAGGTCTTGCCGCTATGGGCGCAGCGTGTGCAAAGCCGCACGACACTGGCGACGAACCAATACGGCCCTGCGGTGAATGCGACTTACCTCCTGGGTCACTACATTGAGGACTTCGACTATCGCGGTGATCTCGGCCAGACACAGACCACCGGCGCGACGCTACATAGCTATGATCTCAATGAGCAAAACGTGCGCTTTTGCATCACGCCGGAGTTTCCTGCAGGCACCTGGGCTTACTTCACCACGATCAATGCCGATGGCACGCCGCAGTATCCCTACACCACGGGTCGCGCCTACTATGGCAGCCCCACGGGCGGCGCATCGAGCGCGGCAGTGATGAATGTGGACACACCACTTACGCAGCATTTCCTTGGCGGCCCAAGCACGCCGATCACCATCAGCACGCCAATGGTTTCGTCGCCGAATGTCACACTGACATGGTCCTCCGTCGAAGGTGGCACTTACAGCGTCGATGCGTCGGCGAACGCTGGTTTCTCGCCCTTCACCAGCAAGGCCACGGGCCTCGCGGGCACTGGAACGACGAATTCCAACACCTACGCCATGCTTGGCTCCTCCGGCACGGAATATGGCCGCGTGAATCGCACTGCACTGGCCACCAATGACACCAACGGCTTCACCGCAGCCACCGTGGTGCAGACGACGAGCACCAGCTACCTCGCCAGCGGCATCCCGAATACCACGCCGACGATCACCGCCATCAACGCCCAATCCACGACCCAAAACACCGCCACCAGTCCCATCGCCTTCACCATCGGCGATGCCGAGACGGCCGTGGCAAGCCTCACGCTGGCCGGAACATCCTCAAACACGACTTTGGTGCCCAATGCGAACATCATCTTCGGTGGCAGTGGTGCCAGCCGCACGGTCACGGTCACGCCAGCCACAAATCAAACCGGCAGCGCCACCATCACCGTCACAGTGAGCGATGGCGGCCTCTCGGCAAACGCCGCCTTCACACTCACCGTCACCTCCACCGCACCCACGATCACCAACATCGCCATCGCACCCACCACACCGACGAGCGCGGATGTGGTCAGTGTTTCGGCCACAATCACGCCATCAGCAGGTCGCAGCATTTCATCTGCCATACTGACCTATAATAATGGCAGCACCTCTCCAACCACAGTCTTCAGTGAAACGATGGCCTCGGCTACAGTCGCAAACTGGACCGGAACTTTGGCAAACAATCCCTGGACGATCACTTTCGCTGGCCCGCCCACCTCGCCGTTTCATCAAACCGCAGTCGCCAATCACACGCCCGTCGGTCAGGGCAATCAATTTGGCACTGAGCTCATCGCAAATGCGCCCAACATCGCCAACAGCACAATGACGACGACAAACAACATCAACGCCGCTGGCACCTCCGGCACCGTGACGTTCTGGGTTGGTTCGACAGGACTCGTCAACCTACAGGGCTGGGATTTCCAGACCAGCAGTGATGGCGCGACTTATACCACGCGCCTCAGCGAACTCACGGGCAGTAATCATGCCTTTCAACAATACAGCTACACCCTCAGCGCGGGCGAACGTGTTAGCACATTGAAGCTGCGCTTCCGATTTGTCGGCGCGGGCGCGAGCACCACACCGCGCGTTTATCTCGATGATGTCGCCGTTACCATCGGTGCCACCAGCACGCCAGTGAATGTCGCCATGACCAACACCAGCGGCAACACCTGGAGTGCCAATGTTCCCGCGCAGACGACCGGCACCGTCGTGACCTACACCATCACCGGCACGGACAATACGAGCGCTGCCACCACTAGCGCTAGCAACACCTACACCGTCACCGCCGGCGCGCCGGTGCTGGCGCTGACTCCAGCGGGCAATCTCAGCTCCAGCGGCAGTTTTGGCGGACCCTTCTCACCCGCAAGTATCGACTACACGCTGAGCAACACTGGCAATGCCTCCATGGCCTGGACGGCGACGAAATCCGCCGCGTGGCTCACGCTCTCGCCTGCCAGCGGCACGCTCGCCTCCGGTGCCAGCACGACGGTGACGGCCTCGATCAATGCGAGTGCCAATGCGCTCTCCAGCGGCAGCTACACGGACACCATCAGCTTCACGAACACCACCAATGGCACGGGCAACACGACGCGCGGAGCCAGTTTGAGCGTCAACTTCACCACCGCGCCCGCCGCGCCGGTTTTGACCGCACTTTCGGCCTACAGCCAGGGAACGACGAAAACCATCACTTGGCCCGCCGTGGTCGGAGCGACAAGTTACACGATCCAAATCGCCTCCGTGGCTAATTTTAGCACTGTTTTGGCCTCGCAGACCGTCACGACCACCAGCGCCTCGTTTTCCAATCTCGCTAGCGGCGTGACATACTACTACCGCGTTCTCGCGACGAACAACATCGGCTCCTCGGCTTACTCGAACATCGTTTCGAGCACCCAAGACCAGGTCGCGCCTACAGTGGCAATCACCTCGCCTGCCGCAGCAGCCAGCACCGCCACGGCGACACAAACAGTCACAGGCACCGCCAGCGATACGCTTTCAGGAATAAGCAAAGTCACCGTGAATGGCGTCAGTGCCACCACCTCGAACAGCTTCGCGACGTGGAGCGTGACCATTCCGCTCGGTTTTGGCACCAATGGCATCACCGCAGTCGCATTCGACGGCGCGGGCAATGTCACGACGACTTCACCGGTGAATATCACGCTGACCACGGCGCAGACCAATAACCCGCTCATCGTCCCCGAAGTCATGACGGGCACCACTTTCAACCTCAACCTGCATACCGCCACCAAGCAATTTTACACCGGTGCCGCCACAAACACCTATGCCTACAACAACATGCTCTTTTGGGGGCCGACACTCATCATGAACAAGAACGACTGGGTACAGCTAAATGTCGCCAACAACCTGAGCGAGACCACCACGACGCATTGGCATGGCTTCCACATCCCTGCGATCATGGACGGCGGCCCGCACCAGACCATCCCCGCTGGCACGACGTGGAAACCCAGCTTCAAGGTCGATAACAACGCCGGCCTCTACTGGTATCACCCGCATCTGCATGAGAAGACGCAGGAGCAACTCGGATTCGGTGCCGGAGGCCTCATCATCATCCGCGACGAGATCGAGTCCGCGCTGAACCTGCCACGCACCTACGGGGTGGATGACATCCCGCTCGCATTGACCAGCCGCCGCTTCACAGCGAACCAACTCGTCACCACAGGCTCTGAGTATGGTGATGTGATGCTCGTGAACGGCACACTCAATGCCCAGGTCACGCTGCCACGCCAGTATGTGCGTCTGCGCATCCTCAACGCCGAAATGGAGCGCAGCTACAACCTCGGCTTCAGCGACGGACGCACCTTTTATCAAATCGCCACCGACGGTGGCCTCGTGAACGCACCGGTGGCCCTCACACGACTCGTGCTGGCCGTTGGTGAACGATGCGAAATCCTCGTCGATCTCAGCGCCGACACCATCGGCGCCACTTTCAATCTCCAGGCCTTCAACAGCGGCCAAGCCAACGATTTCCCCGGCGGTGAACCCGCTACGACAGGCCGTTTCGGCAGTCTATTGAACAACACGACCTTCACCATCCTCAAGATCAACGTCGGAGCACAAACAGCCAGTCCCGTGCTCACCCGCCCCACCACGCTGACGACGAACACCTTCTACACCGCCGGTCAGGTCACCAACACACGCACGCTCACGCTTACGAATGGCTTCCCCGGCACCGGGCTGCCCTTTAGCTTCGGCAACCTCGTCTATTCGCCTTCCGTCATCAATCAGACTCTCAATCTCAATGCCATCGAGCAGTGGAACCTCACCAACACCTCCGGCTTCAGTCATGCCTTCCACATTCACGACATCCAGTTCAAGATCACAAGCCGCACGGGTGGCAACAATGCCGGTGTGAAAGCCTATGAGGATGGCTGGAAGGATGTGCTCTTCATCGGCCAAAACCAAACGGTGAGCTTCATTGCCAAGTTTGACGGCTTCGCCAGCAACACGAACCCCTTCATGTATCACTGCCACTTCGGCAGCCACGAAGATGAGGGCATGATGGGCCAGTTCGTCGTCACAAACAACGCCGTCGAAGACCTCGCCATCGCCAGCTTCACCCGCTACGGAAATGACTCGCTCATCAGCCTCGACTTCAATGCCACGCCCGGCACCACCTACACGCTCGAGTGGTCGCCCGATCTCTCGACCTGGAGCGACGTCGGCTCCGTCACCAGCGACGGCAACAGCGCCAACTTCACCGAGACCGATCAGACACGCCTCGCCGGTGTACGCGGCTTTTATCGCGTGAAAGTGCCAACGATCACGTCACCGTAGTGGCTCACGCCTCTCCGTCATGAAGTCCGCCTCCCTCGCCATTGGCATCGCAATGCTCGTCTTTGCGGGCATCGCCTATCAGCAGGAAAAACCTGCTTCCACGGCCAAGTCGGCGACTGCCGAGGCCCAATGCCCTATGCATCCTGCTGTGCATGGCCGCCCGCAGGATCGCTGCACACTCTGTGGCATGAATCTCGTCAGTGGGGCCATGTGCGGTGTGATTCCGATGAGCGCCACCGCGCCTGTTTTGCTCTCGCCGGAAAGTATTCGCGTCACTGGTGTGCGCACCACCGAGATCAAAAAGCAGCCGCTGCTGCGCACGCTGCGCATCTCCGGCATGATCGGCGAGGACGACTCGCGGCACGGCATCATCAGCGCACCCGTCGATGGCCGCGTGGATGGCCTTTCGATGAATCACGAGGGCCAGACTGTCACCCAGCGCCAGCCTTTGGCCACCATCTTCAGCCCCACTTTGCTCGCCGCCGCGCAGGTCTATAAAGACGCCATCGCCGCTGGTGGTCAGCCGCTGGAGGACGCCAAACGCAAGCTCATGCACTACGGCCTCGTGTGGGAGCAGATCAAGACCATCCCCGAGCGCCAGCCGGACGATCTCTACTTTGGCATGCTGTCACCACGCAGCGGCACTATCGTGAAGTCCTTCGTCGCCGAGGGCCAGAGTGTCAAAGCGGGCGAAAAAATGTTCGAGATCGCCGACTTCACCAAGATGTGGTTCCACGCCATGATCCCCGAGCAGGACGTGCCATTCATCAAGCCCGGCCAGATCGTCAAACTGCACACCGCCTCGCTCCCCGGCGTCACGCTCACTTCGCGCATCTACAACATCTCGCCGAACCTCGATGACATGTCCCGCAGCGCGAAAATCCGCGTCATTCTCGAAAACCCCGAGCGCAAAATCAAGAACAACCTCTTCGCCGAAGGCACAGTCGAAATTGAGGCCGAGGAAACCCTCGCCGTCCCTCGCAGCGCCGTCCTTTGGCCTGGCAACACACCGCGTGTCTATGTCGAAAAGCAAACCGGCCACTACGAGCCAAGAATCCTACAACTCGGCCGCACCGGCGACACCGACTACGAAGTCCTCGCCGGCCTCAAAGCAGGCGAACGAGTCGTCACAAGCAGCACCATGCTCATCGACGGACAGGCGCAGTTGAATCAATCCAGCTCTGCGTCACCATGATTTCCCGCATCATC
>JANOBP010000737.1:0-20924 GCA_031411715.1 Verrucomicrobiaceae bacterium
TGGGCGGCAGATCAATCGCTCGATGCCATTCAAACCGAGCACTTGGAGTTCCTGTGCAAAGCCATGCGTGAGGGGCGTGTCGAAGGACGACTCAACCGGCTCATCGGTGAATGCATCCGCGCGACGAAACTCGTGCCCACAGCCAATTTCCTCAGCCAAAGCACACGCAGGCATCAGTATGCGCTGGAGATTGATCCCGTGCAGCGTCGGCGTGCGGATCTGCACAAGAAGATCGCTCTGGAACTCGTCTTCCGCAGTCCGCAGCTCCAGCAGCTCGACCACAAAGCCGACTTCATCCTCAAGCGCATGTTTGAAGTACTCCAGGAGCGCTACATCGAGTCCAACGACACCAAAGGCCTGCACCTCATGCCGCAGAACCTCGAAAAAGAAATCGCCGCCGCCGAGACACCAGCCGTGCGTGCGCGGCTGGTGTGTGATTGGATTGCCAACATGACCGACCACTTCGCCTTCCGCACCTACCGCCGCTTGTTTGATGCTGATTTCGGGTCCATCACGGATTTTGTATGAGTGAGAACAACTACACGCGCGCGGGCCATTTTCCTGACACGTCATGGACGCAGGTGCGTCTGGCGGGCGTGCAGGATACGCGGGCGCTGGATTCGTTATGCCGAATGTATTGGGCTCCGCTGTATGCGTTTGCGCGGCGGCATGAGATGAGCCCGGCGGAGGCGGAGGACGTGACGCAGGCGTTCTTTGTGCATGTTCTGGAGGACGACACGATCAAGAACGCAGACAGTGAGAAGGGCCGCATGCGCTCTTATATGCTTGGGGCCATGAAACGCTTCATCTCGAACTGGAAGCGTGCTGAAATGACGGCGAAGCGCGGTGGTAGGCTCCAGCGCGTGGATTTTGACACGACGGAGGTTGAAGCAGTTTGTGCGAGCCAAGGGGATGGACTGTCTCCCGATGCGTTCTTCGAGCGGCGATGGGCGGTGACGCTTCTGGACCATGCGCTGAAGGATTTGGAGCGGGAACAGGCCCAAACTGGCAAGGGCGATCAGTTTGCCATCTTGAGCGAGTTTTTGCTCGTGCATGGAAAAGACGCGCAACATGGAGAGGCGGCTGAAAAGCTCGGGATGAATGAGGGAAGTGTCCGCGTGGCCGTGCATCGACTAAGGAAGCGCTTCCGTGAGCGAGTGCGTGAGCATGTGGCAGCGACAGTCGGCAATGAGCAAGACGTGGATGATGAGCTGCGTCATCTGATGAGCCTTTACGGTAACTAATCCAGCCCTATGCCTGAGTGTGACATCTGCCAAACACCGCTCGAGAAACGGGGCGAGCAGTTGTTTTGCCCCGCCTGTCTGCTGCGTGACATGATGGGTGATGATGAGGCGGAGGCGGAAACGGTGATCACACCGGCACCGCCGTCTGGCGAAATGCCGCGCGTGCCGCGGTATTCGATGATCGAGAAGCTAGGTGAAGGCGGCTTTGCCAATGTCTATCGTGCGCAACAGCGTGAGCCCGTGCGGCGTGAAGTGGCGGTGAAGGTGCTGAAGCCCAATGTAGCCTCGTTTCATGTGCTGGCACGTTTTGAGGCAGAAAGACAGACGCTGGCACGCATGGAGCATCCAGGGATCGCTCGCTTGTGGGACAGTGGCGTGACGATGCATGGGCAGCCGTTTTTCGCGATGGAACTGGTGCGCGGTGAACCGGTGACGAGTTACTGCGAGCGCTACACTCTGGATTTGAGAGAGCGCTTGGAGATCTTTATGTCGATCTGTGATGCGGTGCAGCATGCGCATGAAAAAGGTGTGCTACATCGTGATCTAAAGCCGACAAACATCCTGGTGGCTGGCATTGGCACCGAGCGTGAGGTGAAGATCATCGACTTCGGAATCGCGAAGGCATTGGAGGTCACACCAGAGACCGAAGAAGACAGCCGCATGACTTCGATGCACCAGACGGTCGGCACGCCGGGCTACATGAGCCCTGAGCAGAGTGCCTGGGGTGCGCACCATGTGGATGTGCGCTCGGATTTGTATGCGCTGGGTGTGGTGATGTATGAGTTGTTGGCAGGCTTCACGCCGCTGCAGATCGAGCGCCGGTCGAGCCCTGAAGCGCGGCATCGACCGCACGCACTGCACATCACGCCTTGTTCTCAGTTGCCGCAGTCTTTACTCCTGACGAAGACACAACGACGCGACCTTGATGCGATTACACTCAAGGCATTGGAAATGGACTCCACGCTTCGCTATGCCAGCGCGGCAGCCTTTGCGGATGATGTGCGGCGGCATTTGCATGATGAGCCGGTGCTGGCCGGTGTGCGCTCATGGACTTATGTGATGGAAAAATTCACGCGGCGTCATCTGCCCTTCGTGGTGAGTGCCAGCGTGACGTTGCTAGCGGTGGTGGCGGGTTTCACAGCGAGCACGATTCTGTATATCAAAGAGCAAAAAGCCCGCACGAGGGCGCAGGACACACAACTGGTCGTCGAATCTCGTGAGGCGGAGTTACGGCGAACATTGAGCCGAGCAGACTTCGCGGCGGCACAGCAATTCAAAAGCGCCGGCGAGGCACAAAGCGCTGTGGCGTGTCTAACACGCGCTTTACGACAAGATCCGGAGTTTAAAGCAGCGGCGGCAGATTTGCAGATGATGCTGATCCAGGATGACACGCCACAGCCCGTCGAAAAAGTCATCCCGCTTGATCCGGCTTGGGGTGAGGCGTTGGAAAATTTCGCGGCAGTATCGGCTGGTGGTCATGTTTTGGCCGTGGTGTTTCAAGGTGAGGAAAAGCAGCGATTGATGCTGTTTAGACACCAGTTGGGCGAATGGCAGCGGCGAGAGATTTCACTCCAAGCACGCGTGACGGCTATAGCTCTGGCCGCTAGTGGAAACATGTTGGCACTAGCGGAGGAAGGGCAAGATGTGCGGCTACTGCGCTCCGGTGACGCCACATTTGAGAAAAAATGGACACCACCAAGCCCGATTACCGCGTTCACGGTATCCACCGTCAGTGAGTTGACCGCTGTGGGCTGCAAAGACGGATCGGTGTGGTTTCTGAGTGGAGGTGAATTGCCGCCGAGGCGTTTAGGAGCGGTCATGGGCGAGGTAACGCATCTGCACATCGACCAAAAAGAGCATTGGGTGATCGCAGCTGGCAAAGGGGGCGAAGTGATACGAATGGAGAAAGGCCCGACGGAGCAGAGCACCTTGTTGCTAAAACTTCCTGGTGAGATATCCGCGCTGAGTTTGGCAAGCAATGCGCTCTTGGTAGCAGCGGGGGATGCCTTGGGAAATGTGGCGTGCTGTAGTGCACATGGGGAGGTGTTGTTGGCGGAGAAGCGCTTGCACGAAACCAGAGTCACTGCACTGGCGATAGCGACCTCGCAGAGTCAGACCTCATTAGTCTCTGCGGGCGGTGCGCGTGATTTGAGGGTGCGCTGGACGGATTTGAAAACGGGTGCCGAGGTGAAGGTGCCAGTCGAATCCGCTGGTGCCATTAAACGACTGGTGATGGCCCGTGGCACCGATGGTGCCGTGATCGTGAATGCGGATGCTTCCGTGCGCATGTGGCGTAAGGCTGGTGAAGGTGCGCTGACCGTGCGCAAGCCACAGCGCGCGCGTCTGTTGGCGATGAGCTCCCAAGGCCGCTGCATGGCCGTGCGGCGTGATCTAGGCAAGTCTCTAGAGGTGCTGCAGTTGCCTCAAGATCCACTCTTTGGCATGGTTGTGGATCGTTCAGTGGGGGCGCTGCCGGGGCTGAAAGGTCGAGAGTGCGCGGCCTTTTTTGCGGATGGCAAAACGATGGCGGAGAGCAATGGAGTTGGCCTGGCGAGCCTTTGGGATGCAGGAAAAGCCTCTGCGCTCGGCACGGCACAGTGGCCGCAGCCAGCGCTGGCATTGATGCCGCGCGCTGATGACAAACTCGTCGCAGCATTGACTGATGGCTCATTGATTGAGGTCGTGGCGGATGGTAGCAAGCCAGTAACACGAGTGCCAGCCATGTCTGAAGTGGTGTGGACATTGGCTGGCATATCGCCGGATGGTCGTGCCGCTGTGTGGGCTACTTCTTCACCAGATTTGCAGCAACAGTGTCGACTACGCGTGTGGTGGGAGGGCGATGCCATGCCAAGTGAGATGAAGGCAGAGCGCATCTCGTCCGTCGCGGTGCATAGTGGCACTAGGACGATCGCTCTCGGTTTGGGCAATGGCTATGTGCGCATCGTTCATGAAGGAGATGAGACGAGTGGCACCTTTATCCCGTTGCATCAAAGCGCGGTGACCTCACTGGCCTTCAGTCCGGATGGACAGGCGCTCATCACTGGGTCCACCGATCGCACAGCGGCTGTGTGGGATGCACGGCGACTGACGCCGCTGACGGATGCATTTCGATTGGGTGAACCAGTGCAGCGTGTGGTCTTTAGTGGTGATGGCCAGCGCTTTGCCTGTGCGGCAAACAATCAGGTCGTCGTGGGTGATTTAGCAGCGCGCGCGTTGATAGGGCAGCCTTTTGAACTGCCGAATCTCGGGCGCACGCTGGCTTTGAATCACGATGGCACACGTGTGGCCTTCGCTCTCGGTGGTGGGAACACATTTATCCACGACATTGCACCAGTGCCGACCACGGCAGTGCCTACTTGGTTTTTAAAACTGGCGGACACTTATGTCTCACGCCGCATGACAGCTCAGGGCACCATTGAGGTCACGGATCATCCAGGTCTGGCTGCACTGCGGCAACTACCGCCAGAAAATGAAGACAACGAGTGGCACCGCTTCTCCACATGGATGTTTACACACACAGGTCTGCGCCAATTGACGCCCTGGTCCGAGCTGACTTTGGTGGAGTATCTCAACGAAGTTAAAAAGCGCTCGCCACTGACACGCGAACTCGAAAATCGCCGTTTGCGCACGCTGCTTTACCACGAGCGCGAGATGGGTGGCGCGCTGAAACCGCCGGTGCCGTGAAAAAATTTTTCGGCAGAGTGTAACTCTTCACCGGCGTTTCGTGAAGAGCATGGATGACAAGGAATCACTTCCACATCTCCATGAAAACCACATCCATCCTCCACAGCGCTTTCGTCGCTGCCACATTGCTCCTACCAGCTCTCGCTCTTGGCCAGGGCCAACTCAATCCGCCTAGTGCCGTGTTCCCGTATCCGAGTGAGAGGGCGCTGACTCCCGGCGGCAATCCCACGCCCTCGATGAAGACGCTCATGCACATCGATGCAGGCCAGCACCTGCCCAGCCGTGATACGGGCATGCCAAACTTTGACGGCAGCCTCGGCTACTACAATCTCAATGCCCCTGGCCGTTACTACCTCACGGAGAATCTCACGAAAAACATCGTCATCAGCTCCGACAACGTCACGCTCGACCTCGGTGGCTTTGAAGTCCGCTACACCGGTATGGGTGTCGGACCGGTGGCCATTTCTGCCACAGGTGCACTCGTGACGTATCGGCGCACAAAGGTCATCAACGGCCGCGTTCGTGGCAACTGGGCTCAAGGCATCATTCTCAGTGACGACAGTGTCGTAAGCGGCGTGGATGTCTCCGATACAGGCACCTATGGCATCAAAGTCGGAAAAAATAGCCAAGTTGCCGACAGTCGCGTGCATGGCACGTGGCAGGTCGGACAGCCCGGTGGGCCGAGTTCAGCCATCTATGGTGATGACGCCACCATCGTTTCTCAATGCACGGTCACTGGCATCCCTGGCATCGGCATTCAGGTGAATTTGAGTGGTCGAGTCGTCGATTGCACAGTGAACTCCATCGCTGGATGCGGCATCGTGACGAATCATCACTCCAGCGTCGCCGGTTGTGCCGTGCGCACTTGCGGCAGCACGGGATTCGACCTCGGCATGGGCAGCA
Organism: Verrucomicrobiaceae bacterium; assembly: GCA_031411715.1. Taxonomy (GTDB): domain Bacteria; phylum Verrucomicrobiota; class Verrucomicrobiia; order Verrucomicrobiales; family Verrucomicrobiaceae; genus Prosthecobacter. The sequence goes on from JANOBP010000737.1 coordinate 5,832, forward strand.
CGCTGCACAACAGTGCCGCCTCAGAGTGCGGTGATAGCGGGGTGCATGTGCGCAATGGTTGCTCGCTCGCCAATGTCACCAGCCGTGACAATCAAGACCACGGCTTCCTGTCCGAGTCATGGACGGTGATGAATCCGCAATACAGCAAGAACGCCACGAACTTCGTGAATTGCGTGGCGCAGGGCAATGACGCCGACGGCTTCCACGTCTCCCACAACTGCCTCTTCACGGATTGCACCGCGGATGACAGCGGCACGGAAGGCCTCGTCGGACAGGGCTACGGCTTCTCCTTCAGCGACAGTTGCCGATTCTCCAACTGCGTGGCCTCGAACAACCAGCGCTCCGGCTTTTTCGGCAACAACGGCAACACCATTGATCAGTGCAGCGCCTCTGGGAACAACCGCTACGGCGTCGAAGTGGCCAGCGACATGAACAACGTCATCCGCAACACCCTGCGCAACAACACCATGGCCCCGGTGAGCCCGCCACCCGCCAACGGCATCGCTCCCGTGCAGATGTCCGCCGGTGCCACCAATCCCTTTGCCAACCTCGGCCTGTAATCCTCAGCCTCGATCGCTATGAAAACAAAAACACTGCTCCTCGCCGTGCTGCTGGCCTCCACGGCGATCACAGGGGCCGCACCAGCACCTTATGGTTGGGGAATGAATGCCAACGGACAGATCGGTGACTCGACCACGACTGCGCGTAGCAGCCCTGCCGCCACGGATGTCTCCGGCGTGCTCGCGGGCAAGACGATCACCGCTTTGTCCATGTCAGCCACAGCCGCGCATGCACTCGCGCTGACTTCCGACGGCAAAGTCTATGCCTGGGGTGAAAATGTGGAAGGTCAGCTCGGTAATAGCAGCGCCACCAGCTACTTTACCTCACCCGTGGCGGTGGATATGACTGGTGTGCTCTCTGGCAAGACCGTGGTGGCCGTGGCTGCCGGCTTTCAGCACAGCCTCGCGCTGACCTCCGATGGCGGGCTCTATGCCTGGGGCAGCAACTTCAAAGGCGAACTCGGCAACAACTCCACTGCCGACAGCACCGTGCCCGTCGCTGTGGACATGACCGGCGTGCTCGCTGGCAAGACGATCGTGCAACTCGCCGCAGGCTGGAACGTCAGCGCTGTGCTCGACTCCACCGGCACCGTTTATACCTGGGGTGACAACGCCTCTGGCACCCTCGGTGACGGTAGTAGCAACACCGAAAGCCGTGTCGCTGTCGCGGTGGACACCACGGGCGTGCTCAGTGGCAAAGCGGTCTCGCGTCTCCGTGCCGGTGGCTACCAAATGCTCGTGCAGACTACTGATGGCATGCTCTTTGGTTGGGGGAAAAATAATCGCGGTCAGGTCGGCGACGGCACCTCCATGACCAATCGGCGCTCTCCCGTCGCTCTCGATGTATCGGGTGTGCTCGCCAGCAAAACCATCATCGACATCGCAGCAGGGAATGAGCACGGCCTCGCTTTGGCCTCCGATGGCACCGTCTATGGCTGGGGTGCCGATGATTTTTACCAATTAGGCAATGCCGCTGTGACCCTCCAATCCCACTCCGCCATCGCAGTGGATGCCAGCGGCGTGCTATTTGGGAAAACCGTCACCGCCATCGCTGCAGGCTTCACCAATAGCTACGTGCTCACTTCGGATGGTGATCTCATCGGTTGGGGGAGCAACAGTGGTGGCGCAGTCGGTGATGGCACCACGACCAACCGCGACACACCCGTCGCCGTCGATATGAGTGGTGCGCTGGCCAGCTCCGCCGTCAGCAGCATCCATGCAGGATTCCTGACTGGCCTCGTCCTCGCGGCACCAGCCACCAGCACCATCACGCCAGCCTGCCGCTTCAGCTACGCGGCCAATTTTGGCTGGCAAAACTGGCGCTGGAGTGCCGCATCACCCGCAGCGCCCGCCATCGAGTCCGCCATCCTCCACGGCAGCGTTTACTCCGCCAACATCGGCTGGATCGACCTCGGTGATGGCACACCGACCAGCGGCATTCGTTACAGCCAGAGCGGTCAGGACTTCGGCGTGAACCACGACGGCGCAGGCGCACTCGCAGGCTATGCGTATGCAGCCAACATCGGCTGGATACGCTTTGCGCAGACTTGGAACTCACCACCGCGTGTCAATCTCACCACAGGAGCACTCAGCGGCTATGCCTACAGCGCCAACTGCGGCTGGATTCATCTCGGCAGCCTCAAAACACGCATCAGCAGCGGCCCAGACACCGAAGTCCTCGCCGGTGGCGGCACAGGCGATGGCATCGCGGACAGTTGGGAGCTGGAGCGCCTCGCCGCCGCGGGCCTCGGCGGCAATTTGAGCCTCCTCGGCACTTCTCCCACTTCCGACTACGATCACGATGGCATCAGCGACCATGACGAATATCTCGCCGATACCAATCCCTTCTCCGCCAGCAACCGTCTCAACGTCACCGGCCTCACTTACAATCCACAAACCGGCCACATCGACCTCAACTGGACCGGCAGCGACCGCCGCGCCTTCAGCGTCTATTCCAGCAGCGATCTCATGAGCTGGACCCAAGTCGGCACCGCCCAAACCGGCAGCACCGCCGCGCTCACTCTCGGTGGAGCTTCAGTCACGAAACTCTTCTTCCGCGTGGGAGCCGCGCTGCCTTTAACTCCGTGATCGGATTTCTTGAATGGCCCACTCAGCATGCTCCGCGATCAGCGCATGCTCATCCTGCGCCGCCTGCCCCAGTGCTGGCAGATCCTCCGCCGTCCCGACATTCCCCAGCGCCACGCACACATTGCGCAGGAATGCAGGCCGCTTAATGCGCTTGATGGGGGATTTGGCAAAGAGCATGCGGAATTCCTCATCACTCAGCACCAGGAAATCACGCAGGGATTTGCCAAACACGCTCTCCCTCGCCTGAAACGTGGCTTCATGAGACACTTCGGCGAAACGATTCCATGGACAGGCAAGGAGGCAGTCATCGCAGCCGTAAATGCGGTTGCCCATCGCGCGGCGGAACTCCAGCGGGATGCTGCCTTTGCTCTCGATGGTCAGGTAGGAGATGCAGCGCCGCGCATCCATCGTGCGTGGGCCGGTGATGGCCTGCGTGGGGCAGGCGTCGATGCAGCGTGTGCATTTGCCGCACATGTCTTTCGCTGGCGTGTCCGGCGGCAGTTCCAGCGTCGTTAAAATATCCGCCAGGAAGAACCAGGTGCCGAGCTTGCGGTGAATCTGCATCGTACTCTTCCCGCCCCAGCCCAGCCCGGCCTCGCTGGCAAAATCACGCTCCAACACTGGCCCGGTATCGACATACTGCCGCTGTGCGCCGCCGTGTGAGATGAGGAACGCCTCCAGCACCTTGAGCTTCGGATCAATCAGGTCGTGGTAGTCGTCATTCCATGCGTAGCGGGCGATGCGGTAGTCATCACGCACGTCGCCGCCTTGAAAATAATTCATCGCCAGCACGATCACGCTCCGCGCGCCGTCCAGCACCAGCCGCGGATCGCCGCGCCGCTCCACATTCCGCGCCATCCATGCCATGTCGCCATATTTACCCTCTGCCACCCACTGCTCATACACCGCACGGTGTGCCGCGGGCAGTGCGGCGGTCACTCGGCAGTCGGCAAAGCCCAGCTCACGCGCTTTCGCGCAAAGTTCGGCTTTGATTGCAGTGGGAGTCATCGCGCCTACCATCCTTTCGCCACTCACCTTTTGCAATGCCGCCCTGCCCGCATCTTCCAGCCATTGAGCGCCCCTATTCCGCTGCGGACATCACCGCACTCGGCAAGGATCGCGGCGCGGCATTCCACGCCGTTTGCCTGCGCTATGCGCAGAGCCTCTGGATGGATGGATTCCCAGCCAAAAGCATTTTGTTGCTCAATCGTGCGCTCTCCGTGCCTTCACCGGATCTAGAGCCGCCGTATCGTGCGCTGGCTTGGATTTTGCAAAACCGCTCAGCGGAACAGTTCATTGGGAATCCGCGTCGTCATTGGCAGCATTATGCCACACGCATGAATCAGCCGCACAAAGAGCTGCGCACCTGGCGTGCGTGGGCCTGCTGGTTGCTTGCCAGTCATCTCTTGCCTGAAAAAGAGTTTCCGGCGGATCATGAGCAAATCCGTGACGAGGGCATCATCGAGCCCACGCATCACGAAATCGCGACGCATCTCCCGGCTGGCGATCTTGTCATTTGGGAGTCCCTGCTGCCCAATCGCCCCCAAGCACTCACCACGCGCATCCGCCGCATTCAGGCAGACGAATTGCCCGCCATCAAAGCACTCGCACATCAAATCTGGCCGCGCTGCTATCCCGGCATCATTCCAGATCGTCAGATCAGCTACATGCTCAGCATCTGGTATGACATTGGAGCCATGGCTCGGGAAATGAAGGCGCGTGATGTTTGGTTCGCACTCATTGAAGTGGAGAACCAAGGTCCCGTCGGCTACCTCTCCATCGAGCGTGTGCATCGAGAGCCTGTCATCTTCATCAACAAGCTCTACGTCCTGATTGACATGCATGGGTGCGGCATTGGAGCCGCAGCGCTCGACTGGATCGGCGCGCGTGCCATTGAGCAGGGCTGCACCCACCTGCGCCTCCGCGTGAACAAGCGCAACGCACTCGCCATCCGCGCCTACCTCCGCAGCGGCTTCACTTTTAAAGAAGATGTCGTCACGGACATCGGCAGCGGCTTTGTCATGGATGACTTTGTGATGGAGAAGCCGGTGTGAGGAAGATTGGCGCAGCCCTAACGTTCACATCGGCCTATGAACCGCCGTCGTTTTCTCGCCACCACCGCTGCTCTTGGCTTTCCAGCCATCACTCGCTGTGCCTCACCGAACTCACTGCTCCAAGTCGCGTGCGTCGGTGTTGCACGCATGGGTGGCAATACCATGCGCAGCGTCGCCACGCACAAGAGCGTGAAGATCGTCGCGCTTTGTGATGTCGATGCGCGTCACATGGCCATGGCGATCAAAGATTTCCCGGAAGCCTCGAAGCACAGCGACTGGCGTGAGCTGTTGGCCAAACATGCGGACAAATTCGACGCCATCACCATCGGCACGCCGGACCACATGCACTCATCCATCGCGGTGACGGCCTTGCGCGCCAAGAAACATGTCTATCTGCAAAAACCCATGGCACCCACACCTCACGAGTGCCGCGTGCTGGCGCAGGAGGCTGCCAAAGCGGGCGTGGTGACTCAACTCGGCAATCAAGGCCGCTCCAGCATCGAAAGCCGCATGAACGTCGAGCTACTGCGCAGCGGTGCCATCGGCAAGTTGAAGGAAGTCATCATGTGGGAGAACAAAAAACTCAACTGGTGGCCCAAGAACACCACCTTGCGTCCACAGGCAGACAAGATCCCTTCCGAGCTTGATTGGGACCTGTGGCTCGGCGTGCGCTCTCCTCGGCCCTATCTTGAAGAGACTTATCATCCGCAGACTTGGCGCGCATGGTTTGACTTCGGTTGTGGCGAACTCGGTGACATGGGCTGCCATCACATCGATTCCACTTTTGATGCCCTAAAGCTCGGCGCACCCAAACGCGTGCGCCAAACCACCGAAGGCAGCAGCGGTGCACTCTGGGCCGATAAACGCCGGGTCGAATTTGAGTTCCCTGGCAACGAACGCATCTCCGGCGACACCTTCAAGCTTACCTGGCTCGATGGCGGCATCGAACCCGACAGGAACATCGTGAAGATGCCCAAGGCACTCACCAAGTGGTCTGCATCTGGCGGCTTCTGGATCGGCGAGCACGGCACCATCTTCAAACCTTACGGCGTGCGTCCGTTTGTGATGCCTGAGGAGAATTTCCCAGCCGAGAAGTATCCGCGCGATTTCAAAGGCCAGGATCACTACCACGACTGGGTCGATGCCATTCTCAATCATCGCAAAAGCTGCGCCGACTTCAGCCACGGGGGCCCGCTCACCGAAACGGTCGTCGTCGGCACCATCGCTGATCGTTTCCCCAATCAGTGGCTCGAGTGGGATCGCGAGAACTTGAAGTTCACCAATGTCCCAGAGGCCAATGCGTTTGTGAAACGTGATTTCCGCGATGGATGGAAGGTGGAAGGTCTGGGGTGAGGCGGAGTGGATGAAGAAAGTGCTCAGTGCTGAGTGCTGAGTGCTCAGTGCTGAGTGCTCAGTCAGAGAAACTCAGCACTGAGCACTCCCCTACTGCATAAGCTCCGGCGTCGCCTCATCATCTCGAAATGGAGCCAGCGCAGCCCGCAGCAGCGTTGGATCATCGTCCAGCGTCTTTTCCGCCAACTGCCGCGCCAGCCGCACAAGCCGTGTGTCCGCCAGCAACTCTCCAAAGCGCAATGGCGCATCACCACTCTGCGCGTGGCCTAAAATGTCGCCAGGGCCGCGACGGCGCAGGTCTTCCTCGGCGATCTCAAAGCCATCATTCGTGGCCTCCATGATGGCGAGGCGCTGTTTGTTCTCCTCGTCTTTGTCATCAACGAACAGCACGCAGTAGCTCGTGTGCGCCCCGCGGCCAATGCGGCCGCGCAACTGATGCAACTGCGCCAGACCGAAGCGCCCGGCATCATGGATGAACATCACGGTCGCATTCGGCACATCAATGCCCACTTCGATCACCGTGGTGCTCACCAGAGCGTCCAGCTTGTGCGCACGGAAGCGTTTCATCACATCCTCCTTCTCCTCGGCACTCATGCGGCCATGCAGCAGGCCCACTTCGAGTGGAGTGAGCATTTTAGACCACTCCTCATGTCCCTTCACCGCTGCACCTGCGGCGATCTTCTCCGACTCTTCAATCAGCGGATACACAATGAAGCCCTGACGACCTTCTTCGATCTGATCACGCAAAAACTTCGCCGCCTCCTTCTGCTTCGACTTGGGCCGCACCTTGGTCACGATCTTCACGCCATCACGAGGCCGCTGATCGATCGTGGAGACATCCAGATCGCCATAAACCGTCAGCGTCAAGGTGCGCGGTATCGGCGTGGCCGTCATCACGAGTACGTCTGGTCTTGCTGTTTTACGAATCAGCTTCGCCCGCTGTGCCACGCCAAATTTATGCTGTTCGTCGATCACAATGAGGCCTGTGTTGGCCAGCAGCGTGTCGTCATAAAGAAGCGCATGCGTGCCGATGACGATGTCTGCACGTTCTTTGAGCGCTGTTTTTGATAGCAACTCGATTCCCCCATCCTCACGCTTTGAACCTGTGCGCAAAGAAACATTCAAGCCGAGAGGCTCCAGCCAGCGACGAGCATTTTGGAAGTGCTGCTCGGCCAAAATCTGCGTTGGTGCCATCAATACGGCCTGCGCGCCGGATTCCACCGCGCGCAGCATCGCCGCGAAGGCGACAACTGTTTTACCGCTGCCGACATCACCATGCAGCAAGCGGTTCATTGGCACGGGAGAGGCCATGTCGTGATGAATCTCGTCCAGGCAGCGTTTTTGCGCGTCCGTGAGTTGGAAAGGCAACTCGGCAAAGAAATCACGCAACAAGTCACCCGTGCCCTTTTGGCGGCGTCCATCAGCGTGAAGCATTTTTCGACGGCGCTGCACCACACGGAGCTGGAAGCCGAAAAACTCTTCCAGAGCGAGATATCGCCGCGCTTGCTCCAGCAACTCCATGCTGGATGGGAAATGTGCCTCACGCAGCGCACGTGCCCGGCTCATGCCTGCGAACTCGCCCTCAGCAGAAGGTTTCGGCAGCAGATCCTCTGTGAAGTCATCCGGCAGATGCGCAAACACATGCCACGCAGCCACTCGCAGGGCTTTTTGCGTCATGCCGCCGCGCAGGCGGTAAACGGGTGTGATGCGACCTGTGTTAATGGTGGACTCGTCATCCTCACCGCCTTTGATCACCTCATACTCAGAATGCACGATAGAGAGCTTCCCTTTGAAGTCTTTGATCACACCATAGACGATAAGCTCCATGCCTTCCGCGAGGGATTTGGAAAGCCACGGCATGCTCCACCAACGCAACGTGAGCTGCTGGCCCAGTAAGCCGCCCGCGTGCTCCACACTGGCCTCAAAGGTGCCTTTGCCGCGACCAAAGAACTTCGTCGAGCATCTCGTGATGACCACATGATGACACGCAGGCACTTCACTGGCCTGAAACGCCAGTGCCTGCATGCGGCGGCGGTCTTCATGGCGGAACGGGTAATGCCATACCACATCAGCGACTGTGCTGACGCCTTCCTTGGCCAATGACCTCACGGCATGCGCCGGGAGCCCGGGCACGGACGTGAGGGCAAGCTGGAGAGTCGGAGAAGTAGCAGGAAACACGCGCGCACTTCATGTGCAGCGAGCGGTGTGTCAAAGAAGAAGCCAGAAGTCTTGCCAGAACTCTGCGGCGTGCTGATAGTTCTCGTTTCAACATGGCCAATCGTCTTTGCTACATCTCTCAGGATAAACTGTATCTCAAACCACTCGGAGGCGCCGAGGATGAGATCGCCTCTGACTTTGCCCGTGACCTCAAGAAGCGGCTGCAAGTCACTCAGGACCGCGCCGCGATCCGTGGTGGTAGCGGTGCCGCATTCATGCGCGGCGGCCTGCCAGGCGGTGAGCAGCCGACGGTCGAGGACACCTTCCGCGCTGAGTTTTCCTGCGCCACCTCTGGCACTGTGGCGGGGGAGATTTGCTACGCCATTGATGCGCGTGAGGTGCGTGGCTTGTTCATCTATGATCCTGCGGAGAAGTATGAGCGCAGGGTTCTCCATGGGCCCAAGCACCGCTTCTCCTCCATCTCCACCCGCCAATCAGATGACGGGCCAGAGTGGCTGGTGGCAGCTGCGCAGGACCATGGTGTGAGCCGCATTGGTCTTTTCCATCCACAAGCTGGCGGTGGCGTGCGGGAGATCACGGAAGGTGACTCGCTCGACTCCTATCCGGTCTGGATCCCAGGAGCGAGTCGGCGCTTGGTGTATCAGACATGCGGTGTCGCCAGGGATCACCGCAGCGGAGCCTGGTTGGGACTTGGGCCCGCGTCGCTGCAGCGACTGGATTTGGAATCCGGCAGCATCGAGCCAGTGATCGAGGACGAGCGCTTCGATTTCCTCTGCCCTGCCTTCGCCGCTGATGGAACGCTGTATTATTTGAAACGGCCGTATGAGCCGTTCCATCGCCCATCGTTCTGGCGCTTCCTCTTGGACATCGTGCTGTTTCCATTTCGGCTGCTGCGCGCGTTGCTGTCATTCCTGAATGTTTTCTCCATGATGTTCTCCGGCAAGCCACTGCAAACAGCCGGCACACCGCCGCCACGCAATGGCCCTGATCCGAAATCCGTCTTCCTTCACGGGCGCTGGGTGAACATGGAAAAGGCCATGCGTGATTCCGCCGTGGATGAACTGACCACGATGGTGCCCAAAAACTGGGAACTCGTGCGCCATGGCAGCGATGGCAGCAAACAAACGATCTCTCAGGGCGTGATGGCTTATGCGGTGAGCAACGAAGGCACGATCTACTATTCGAATGGACGTGGCGTTTTCTCGATAAGCGGTGTTGGCGCAAAGCCGGTGCAGGTGAGCGAGCGCAAGATGGTCACGTCGATCAGTGTGGTGTGAGGGGATAGCATCGGTGGTGGTGGTTCGTTTTGGATAGGATGCGCACGCAAACTTGTCTCACGTTACTCCTCGCCGTGGCGGCGCATGGGGAGCCGCTGCGCTTCAATCGGGACGTGCGGCCGATTTTGTCGGAGAACTGCTTCCGCTGTCACGGACTGGATGCCAAGGCGCGCAAGGGTGAGCTGCGACTCGATGTGCGTGAGGGTGTGGACTTTAAAGAGGTTGTTTCACGCATCACCACGCATGATGCAGATGATAAGATGCCGCCGCCAGAGTCACACAAGACGCTAACGGCATCGCAAATCACGACGCTGCAGCAGTGGATCGCTGAGGGCGCAGTGTATGAGCGGCATTGGGCGTTTGAGCCGCTGGCGGCAGGGCCTGGGACATGCATTGATGATTTTGTCGAAGCGAAACTGCGGAAGCACGGCTTGCAGCTTTCACCAGAGGCAGCGCCCGAGACGCTGCTGCGCCGGGTGAGCTTTGATCTCACGGGCCTGCCACCGACGTTGGAGGATTTGGATGACACATATGAGCACGCCGTGGACCGCTTGTTGCAATCGAAGCACTTTGGCGAGCGCATGGCGGTGGACTGGCTGGACGCGGCACGGTTTGCAGACACGAACGGCTATTTCGGCGACAAAACGCGGCAGATGTGGCTGTGGCGCGACTGGGTGATCGACGCATTCAACCGCAACATGCCTTTTGATCAATTCACCATCGAACAACTGGCTGGTGATCTGCTGCCGCTGGCGACGACTGCGCAGCGGATCGCCACTGGTTTCAATCGCAACCACATGGCCAACAACGAGAGCGGCATCATCGACGAGGAATACCGCACGGAGTATGTCATCGACCGCGTGGACACGACGATGACGACCTGGCTGGGACTGACGGCGGCCTGCGCGCAGTGTCACGATCACAAGTATGACCCCATCTCGCAGCGGGAGTTCTACCAGCTCTTCGCGTTCTTCAACAACGTGCCTGAGACGGGCTTGATCAAAAAAGATGACCCGCCGCCGCTGATCGAGGTGCCGTCACCGGAGCAACAACAGCAGCTTCAGGTGCTCACAACAGCCGCAAGCGCGGCGGAGAAGGCCTTTGAGCCGATAAAAGCCGCGCTGCGGATGAAGATCCATGCGTGGGAGAAGGAGGAGTCGAACTCACTGCCCATGCCGCCGGAGGAAAAGTTAGTGCTGCATGAGTCACTGGATGCGCAGCCGAGGCAGGGGATAAAGCATGAGGGAACGAAGCTGATGTTTGAAAGTGGCGTGCGTGGACAGGCGGTGAAGTTTGACGCCACGCAGCATGTGGAGGTGGCGTTGGGTGACTTTGATGCGGACAAGCCCTGGACTGTTGGCGTGTGGCTGAAGCCGGAGAAGTCGCTGAGCTGCGTGCTCTCCAAGATCGAGCCCGAGGGTGATCGTCGTGGTCTGGAGATCGTCTGGCAGAAAGGAAGGCTGCAAATCAACCTGGTGCATCGCTGGAGCGTGGACGCCATCGAAGTGGTGACGATGCAGCCAATGAGCAGCGCGCAGTGGCATCATGTGGTGGTCAGTTACGACGGCTCTGGCAAGGCGGCGGGCCTGCGCGTGATGCTGGATGGCCAGGTGCAGGCGGTGGAAGTGATGCGCGACCGTTTGAGCGGCAGCATTGCCACGGCGCAGCCGCTGTGCATCGGCAGGCGTGACTCAGGGCTCGGATTCTATGGCATGCTGGATGAGTTGCGCATCCTGCAGCGGGTGATGAGTGAGCGGGAAGTGAACGACTGGTTCTGGGGCGAGCGGATTCGTGGGGTCATCGCGCGGGAGCCGGCGAAACGGCCCTCAAATGAGGTCGATCTGCTGTTGGATTATTATGTGGAGTATCATGCAGAGTCGAGTGTGCGTATGGCACGGCAGCGCATGAAACAGACAGCGCAGGAGGTGCAAAAGCTGCGCGAAGCCATTCCCACGACGCTGGTGATGCAGGAGATGGCGAGTCCGCGCACGACGGCTGTGCTGGAGCGCGGGCAATACGACAAGCCGAGCGATAAAGTGACGCCCGGAGTGCCTGCGGCCGTCGCGGCATGGCCTGCGGAGGCTCCGCGCAATCGACTGGGGTTTGCGCGATGGCTCGTGTCATCCGAGAATCCGCTGACGGCACGCGTGGCGGTGAACCGGCTTTGGCAGCAGTGTTTTGGTGAAGGGCTGGTGCGCAGCGTGAACGACTTTGGCTCGCAGGGTGACGCGCCGACGCATCCCGAGCTGCTCGACTGGCTGGCGTTGCGGTTTCGTGAGAGCGGGTGGGATGTGAAGGGCCTGCTGAAGCTGATCGTGACTTCGAAGGCTTACCGGCAGCGCTCGCAGTTCCATCAAGATGACCCTGAGAACCGGTTGCTCGCGCGCGGGCCGAGTTTTCGGCTGTCGGCAGAGATGATCCGGGATCAGGCATTGTGCGTGTCCGGCCTTTTGGTCCCGCGCATCGGTGGGCCGAGTGTGAAGCCCTATCAACCGCCGGGTTTGTGGGAGGCGGTGTCTTACAATGGCGAGGAGACGTATGTGCCGGACAGCGGTGAGGGGCTGTGGAGGCGCAGTTTGTACTCCTTTGTGAAGCGGCAGGCACCACCACCTTCGCTGCTGACATTTGATGGGCCCACACGCGAGAAATGCACCGTGCGTCGTGCCCGCACCAACACGCCGCTTCAGGCACTGGCGCTGCTCAATGACGAGATGCATGTCGCGGCGGCACGCGCGCTGGGCGAGGTGATCATGGGCGTTGCGGGCAGTGATGAAGCGCGGTTGCAGCAGCTTTGGCGGCGTGTGCTGTCGCGTGAAGCCGCGGCGGATGAGGTGGCGGCGCTGCGCGGCTTGTTGCAGCGCCAGCGCGGCCATTTTGCTGCCGATCCGGCTGCGGCGACGAAGCTGAGGTGCGCGCCAGAACTCGCGGCGTGGACTGTTGTGGCACAAACGGTGCTAAACCTCGATGAAACCATCACACGCCGATGAACCTTGCCCACAACCGACGCCAGTTCCTGAATCAAGCCGGTGTGAGCCTCGGCAGCATGGCGCTGGCTTCGTTGTCGGGTGAAGCCGCGCTGGCGGCGAGCGCGGCGCACTTCGCACCGAAGGCGAAGCGCATCATCTATCTCTTCATGCACGGCGGGCCGTCGCAGCTCGATCTGTTTGACCACAAGCCGGGTCTGATGAAGATGCATGGCCAGGAGCTGCCGCCATCGGTGCGTGGTGATCAGCGCCTCACCGGCATGACGAGCGCTCAAAAAACGCTACCGGTGACTTCGTCGATCTTTCGTTTCGCGCAGCATGGTCAGAGCGGTGCTTGGGTGAGCGAGTTGCTGCCGCATACGGCGCGGCTGGTGGATGAGATGTGCATCATCCGTTCGATGCACACGGAAGCGATCAATCATGATCCGGCGGTGACGTTCTTGCAGACAGGTCATCAGCAGCCAGGCAGGCCTAGCTTTGGTGCGTGGGCCAGTTACGGGCTTGGGAGCATGAGCAGCAGTCTTCCCGCGTTTGTGGTGCTGCTCTCACGCGGTAGCGCGGCACGCCCGGCTGATCCGCTGTATGCGCGGCTGTGGGGCTCAGGTTTTCTGCCGTCGAATCATCAGGGCGTGGCGTTCCGCAGCAGCGGTGATCCGGTTTTGTATCTGTCCAATCCGGCGGGCCTGGATGCGGCGACACGGCGGGACCAGCTCGATGTGCTGGCTGTGCTGAACCAGAAGCAGCTCGCCGTGCAGCGTGATCCCGAGATCGCCACGCGCATCTCGCAGTATGAGATGGCGTTTCGCATGCAAAGCTCTGTGCCGGACCTGACCGACCTGCGGGATGAGAGCGCGGCCACACTTGAGGCTTACGGACCGCAGGCGCGGCAGCCGGGCAGCTTCGCGGCGAACTGTCTGCTCGCGCGGCGCATGGCGGAGCGTGGTGTGCGCTTCATCCAGCTCTACCATCGCGGCTGGGATCAGCATTACAACCTGCCGAGCGATCTGCGGCTGCAATGCGGTGACATCGACCAGCCATGCGCGGCGCTGCTGCTAGATCTGAAGAAGCGCGGCATGCTGGATGACACGCTGGTGGTGTGGGGCGGTGAATTTGGGCGCACGACCTACATCCAGGGTGCGCTGGAGCCCACCAACTATGGCCGTGATCACCACGGGCGCTGTTTCACGATGTGGCTGGCCGGCGGTGGGGTGAAGCCGGGTATCCGCCACGGCGAGACGGATGATTTTTGCTACAACGTGACGCGTGACCCGGTGCATGTGCATGATTTGAACGCGACGCTGCTGCACCTGATGGGAATCGACCACACACGGCTGACGTATCGGTTTCAAGGCCGTGACTACCGGCTCACTGATGTGCATGGCAGCGTGGTGAAGGGTTTGCTGGCGTGAGGGAATGACGAATGGGGTTGCGCTGATGGGGCGTTTGGTTGCAAACTCGCGCACTCCTATGAAACATCTTCTTTGCCTCCTGCTCGCGGTCCTGCTCACGCCGTCGTTGTTTGCCGCCTCGAAGGGCACGATCGGGGTTTCATTGCTGACGTTACAGAATCCATTTTTCAAAGTGATCGGCGACAGCATCACGGCGGAGGCGGCGAAGAGCGGCTACGACACCATCGTGCTGAGCGCGGATCAGGATGTGGGGCGTCAGAGCAATCAGGTGAAGGATTTCATCGTGAAGAAGGTGTCGGCGATCGTGCTGAGCCCGTGCGACTCCAAAGGCATCGTGCCCGTGATCCAGGAAGCGAATGCGGCCGGCATTCCCGTTTTCACCGTGGATGTGCCGTGCAATGAACCCGGCGTGAAGATCGTGACTCAAGTCGCTACAGATAACTACGGCGGCGGAAAAGAAGCTGGCAAAGCCATGATCGAAGCGCTGAAGGGGCGGGGAGGGAAGATCGGCGTTCTCGATTTGAAGCAAGTGGAGTCGTGCATTCTGCGCGTGAAGGGCTTTAAAGAAGTGATCGATGCCCACAACGCGAGCTCGGCAGCCAAAATCGTAATCGTGAGCGAGTTGGATGGCGGTGGTGCCAAGGATAAAGGCTACAAAGTGGCGGAAGACATGCTTCAGGCTCAACCCGATCTCATCGGCCTCTTTGCGATCAATGATCCATCCGCTCTCGGTGCGCGTGGTGCCTTGGAAAAAGCGGGGAAAGCCGACAAGGTCGTCATCATTGGCTTTGATGGGCAGCCCGAAGGAAAGCAGGCAATCAAAGACGGAAAAATTTACGCTGACCCGATTCAGTTCCCCGAAAAAATGGGCGCTGAAGTGGTGCGTGCTTTCTTGCGCTACTCAAAAGGAGATGACTTGCCGCCGCAGATGCTCATCCCTACATCGTTGTATCGGCAGAGTGATGGCTTGGCCGATAAGGAACTGAAATAGCATTATTTGGACTGCGCAGGCCAGAAGCGCACTGCGCCAGCTTCATCGCCAGCGAACAAACCTTTGCCGTCAAAGGTGATGCTGGTCTGCAAAGGCAGCGTGGCGTCGATGGCGAAGGATTTCGTGGCTCCGCCATCGGCTTTCCAGAGGCGGACTTGTTTGTCGCGGCCGGCGGTGAGGAGTTCGCCATTGGGGCCGA
>JANOBP010000738.1:0-1283 GCA_031411715.1 Verrucomicrobiaceae bacterium
GCGAGATAGGCCAGCACAACAAGAGCGAGCGTGATGCCGATCTCACGGAAGGTCCAGTGGAAGACGAAGGCGGTGGCCACGATGCATAGCGTGAGACCCGCGTAGTAACCGGAACCCGAGTCACCACTGAGATACATCATCACACTGATGGTGATGGCCGGCAGCAGTGGCAGCACGATGGGATAGACGCGGATGTAGCGCTGGCCCAGCGATCCATTGAGCGCAATGAGCAGCGGGACGCAAGCAGCGGCACAGGCAAGGCGCAGCACGAGAAACTCCCAGTAGCGCTCTGGGTAAGCCATCCAGTCGAGGAAGGTGCATAGCGGCACCAGGATCATCACAAACCAGGCACCCATGCGTGCATTGCGCAGATTCAGCTCCTGCTGCTCCTGCTCAAATCGTTGTTGGTTGGTGATGGGTAGGCTCTCCGACATGTAATTCACGGTACTTAACGATGAAGCTCCCACCAAGGCAAGCCGCGACTTGGCAGCGGCATGGAGCACGCCATGATCCGCAGGCATGCGTGTGCTCATTGCCATCGACAAATTCAAAGGCTCCCTTTCCGCCACCGTGGCGGCCCAAATCATCGCAGATGCCTTTCGCGCGGTCGATCCTGACGTCGAGATCGACTTATGCCCCATCGCGGATGGAGGCGAAGGCACAGCGGAAGCGTTGGTGACAGCTCAAAATGGGTCCTGGGTCGAGGTGGAGACCTGGGATGCTCAAAACCGGCCTGTAACGGCCCGCTACGGCCTGATGGGCCAGAAAGAGGCGGTGATGGAAATGAGCGCAGCTTCCGGACTGGCCATGGTCAGTGACCTGCCGCTCGATCCCGCCACGGCGAGCACTTATGGCACCGGATTGATGCTGATGGATGCGATGAAGCGAGTCGAGCGTGCCATCATCGGCATTGGCGGCAGCGCGACGAACGACGGAGGCGCAGGAATGGCTCGGGCACTTGGATTTCGCTTTCTGGATTTGCGTGGCGATGAATTGGAGGTTTTCCCGCGTGATTTGGATCGCTTGGAAAATATCATTCCTCCGACCAAAGCTGGAGCTTTGACGGTGCTGGTTGCCTGTGACGTGAATAATCCGCTACTCGGTGAGAGTGGCTGCACTCAAGTCTATGGCCCCCAGAAGGGCGTGCGTGACTTTGAGTTCTTCGAGAGCCGGCTCACGCGCTTGGCAGCGGTGGTGAAGCGTGACCTCGGAGTCGATGCACGGGACATCCCTGGTGCCGGAGCGGCTGGCGGTCTCGGTTTTGGCCTGATGAGCTTCTGCGG
>JANOBP010000739.1:0-3932 GCA_031411715.1 Verrucomicrobiaceae bacterium
TCTTGAGCTTGAATTTTTCGCCGGCCTTGAAAACTTTCGCGGATGAACCGCCGGGAATCACGGCCTTCAACTTGCGACCGTCGCGCAGACCGCCGCCGAATTTCGGGTCGTTGATGAGTTCGCCAATGGTCGCCTTGCCGGTTTCTATTTCGTAGTAGCCGGGTTTTTTGACGTGGCCGCTCAAGCTGACGATGCGCGTGCCGGTGTTGTTCGGCGTGCCGAGTTTCGCAAACGCCGCGCCGCCCATCGCGACGATGTGCTTCACGTTACAGAGCGTCTCGACGTTGTTGACGATGGTCGGGCACATGTAGAGCCCGAGCACTGCCGGAAAATACGGCGGCTTGATGCGCGGATAGGGGCGCTTGCCTTCGAGGGACTCGATGAGGCCGGTTTCTTCGCCGCAGATGTAGGCACCGGCACCGCGATGGACGAAGATCTCGCAGTCGAAGCCGGAGCCGAGGATATTCTTGCCGAGGAAACCTTTCGCGTGGGCTTCAGCGATGGCCTTTTCGAGGATCTTGGCGGCGTGCGGGAATTCTTCGCGGATGTAGATGTAGGACAGCTTCGCGTTCACGGCGAAGCAGGAGATCGTCATGCCCTCGATCAACTGATGAGGGTCCTGATGCATGATGTAGCGGTCCTTGAAGGTGCCGGGCTCGGATTCGTCGGCGTTGCAGATGAGATAGACCGGCTTGGTGTTCGTCGGTGGGATGAAGCCCCACTTCACGCCGGTGGGGAAGCCCGCACCGCCACGACCGCGCAAGCCGCTGGCTTTGACCTCGTTGGTGATGGCGCTGCGCTCCATCTTGAGCGCCTTCTTGAGCTGCTCGTAGCCGCCGTCCTCCAGGTAGCACTCGATGGACGGATCGTAGCCGATACGGTCGATGTTTTTGAAGATGAGGCGCTTTTCGCGGGAATGGGGTTCTTTGCCGGGGAGATACTGAACGGGGGCCATGGGTGCGCGAGTATCGGAATGCGTCGGGATGCGGCAACTGAATTCACCAAAAACTGCCAAACACGGGCGGGATTTCTTTCACGACCACTCGCAGGCTAAGCCCCTCCTTTTGCAGAGCTGCGTCGAGAGCATCATCATCCTGCGCGGAAGCGGAGAGGACACGATTGACGAGCGACTGCCATTTTTCCTGAAAACGCTCATGATATGGATGCCGCTCATCGGTCCAATGCGCGAGCAGGCGTGCTTTTTTGGCGGGGTAATGCCAGAAAAGACGACCGTACTCGAGTCGGGCTTCATCTTGATAAAGGAGGCGGCGCATGATGAGAGTTGAAGCAGAAAGATGGCCCTTTGGCTATCACGAATGCACGTCTGTTCTCGATTGCGCTGATCGCCTCCCCGCGTTTAGACGCATTATGATGAATCCTATCCTCCGTGTGAATCCTGGCGATGATGCCATCGTGGCCCTGCGTGACCTTGAAGCGGGCACAGAGCTGTCTCTGGGCAGCGAGAAATGGACGCTGCGGGAGAAGATCGAGGCCAAGCAGAAGTTTGCGGCGCATGATTTTGCGACGGGGGAGCTGGTGACGATGTATGGCGTGACGGTGGGGAAAGCCACGCAGCCCATCGCCGCCGGGGCACTGATGCACACGCATAACCTGGTGCATGCGACGGGCACTTTTGCGGGTAAGCAGCGTGAAGTGGTGTGGACGCCGCCAGATGTGGGTGCTTGGCGAAACCGGAGCTTCAAGGGCTTCAAGCGCTCGGTGGGACCTGCTGGCACGGCGAATTACTGGATCGTGATCCCGCTGGTGTTTTGTGAGAACCGCAATCTTGGCTTCATGCGTGAGGCGCTGACGCGCGAGCTGGGCTATGGCAAGACCTCGCCGTATGAGCAGTTCACGCGGCGACTGGTGGAGATGCGGCGCGCTGGCGATGATGTGCAGGCGGCGATGATCGAGGCGGAGGCGGTGATGGCGGCGCGTGTGTTTCCCAATGTGGATGGCGTGAAGTTTCTGGAGCACGGCCTGGGCTGTGGTGGCACGCGGGCGGATGCGCAGGCGCTTTGCCGGCTGCTGGCGGGTTACATTCACAGTCCCAATGTGGCAGGGGCTACCGTGCTGAGTTTGGGCTGCCAGCATGCTCAAGTAAGCCTGCTGGAGGCAGAGATGGCGGCGCTGTATCCACGACTGGAGAAGCCGCTGCTGATCTATGAGCAGCAGAAGAGCAAATCGGAGCGCGACATGATGCAGAATGCCATCCGCGATACTTTTTTGGGCCTAGCCAAAGCAAACGAGCAAGTGCGTGAGCCTTGCCCGCTCAGTGATCTCGTCATGGCCGTGGAATGTGGTGGCAGCGATGGCTTCAGCGGCATTTCGGCCAATCCGGCGATCGGTCACACGGCGGATTTGCTCGCCGCACTCGGCGGTGCGCCGGTGCTGAGTGAATTCCCAGAGCTATGCGGTGTGGAGCAGAGTTTGAGTGATCGCTGCGTGAGCACCGCGCTGGCGGATAAGTTCGTGAGCCTGATGCGTGCCTATGAAGGTGCTGCAGTGGCCTGTGGATCGGGCTTTGATGCCAATCCGAGCCCAGGGAACATCCGCGATGGCTTGATCACCGATGCGATCAAATCCGCCGGTGCGGCGAAGAAGGGCGGCAGCGCGCCCATCGTCGATGTGTGTGACTACGCCGAGCCGATCCGCAAGCGCGGCGGCCTCACGCTGTATTGCACGCCAGGGAATGACGTGGAGTCCACCACCGCACTCGCAGGCGGAGGCTGCACCATGATGCTTTTCACCACCGGACTCGGCACGCCGACCGGAAACCCCGTCTGCCCGACGCTGAAGCTCTCCACCAACACCACGCTGGCCAATCGCATGCCCGATCTCATCGACTACGACTGCGGCTCCATCATCACCGGCGAAAAGACCGTCGAGCAATGCGGCGAAGAGGTGCTGGAACTCGTCATCGCTACCGCCAGCGGTGACTATGTGCCAAAAGCCGTGGCGTTGGGGCAAGATGACTTCCTGCCATGGAAGCGCGGGGTTTCGCTGTGAAATGACGAATGATTGCAGTTGGTTGGCGATGTACTAGAATCAACAAGCCATGACCATGACATTGACCATTCCTGATGTGCTTGCTGCCTCACTTCATCGTGCGCAGCCAGTTTTACCTCGAGTGCTGCTTGAGGGCTTCGCGGTGGAATCCTATCGCCAAGGTGTCCTTTCGGCGGCAGAGGTTCGCGTGCTGATGGGCCATGATTCTCGATGGGAGACCGAGGATTTTCTTTCGGCTCATGATGCTTGGCCAGGCACGACCGCTGAAGAAGTGGCGGCAGATGGGCACAAGCTGAATGACCTCCTTAGTCGATGATCGTTGTCAGTGACACGACTCCTCTGCGTTACCTCTCGGTGCTGGGGTGTCTTGATATTCTGCCCCGCCTTTTTGGAAGCGTGCATTGCCCAGATGTGGTGATCAATGAGTGTGCTCATCCACGTGCTCCGCTCGCGCTGCGAGAATTGGCATCCAAACCTCCAGCATGGTTGATCGTGGATGCTGTGTGCGAAGTGGAGGCAGATTTGGCGGACAAGCTGGATGCAGGCGAAGCTGCGGCCATTTCATTAGCGATGCGTCTGCGTGCCGAGGTTATTTTAATCGATGAACGCGATGGTCGTCGAAATGCTCTGGCAAAAGGTTTTGTAACCGCAGGCACATTGAACATTCTTGCCCAGGCTGGCAATCGCGGCTGGCTTGATTTCCAAATGACCGTTGAGCGACTGAAGCTGGAGACCAATTTCAGAACGACCCAAGCTGTGATCGATTCAGCTTGGGAAGCGGTAAAAGCATAAGGTCACGAAATGAACCGCCGCCGCATTCTTCAATCTGCACCCGCTTTGCTGTTGGGTGGCTGTGGTGAGACCAAGGGGATTGCGGGTTCGATTGTCGGCGGGTCGCATGCACGGGGGCATTTGTTGCGCGG